>CAVABU010000067.1:0-13837 GCA_963586965.1 Gemmiger formicilis | reverse complement strand
ATTATCACCACGCAGTCAAAGTCTTCTATGCGAGCATTTATGGCATCCAACTGACTCACGACGCTCTCTTCCACCGTCTCGCCCTGCATGACAGCAGGAAAGAGTTCGGCATAGAATCGCAGTCCATACTCATTGTTTGTCAGTTGATTACAGAAGTCACCATAGCCTGCCGCCGAGGCGCTTGATATGACGGCTATGCGCTGACAGAAGACAGGGAGCGAGAGTTCACGTTGCAAGTCATAGACGCCCTCCTCCTTGAGCGTGCGTATGATCTCCTGTCGCTTGCGCGCCATCTCACCGAGAGTGAATGAGGCATCAATACTGTCCACGATGAGCGCATAACCATAGGCAGGATGGAAGTTTACTTTCACCCTAAGCAGGAGTTTCATACCAGGTTGCGGAGCACCACCCGTGGCTTGCATAAAGTCAGCACGCACGCGTATCCAAGTGTTACACCAGCATTTTGCGGAAGCCTTCGCCACAGGCACTGCCGAGAAGGCATCCTTCTGCACCAATTCCATATAGCAGTGCCCCTTTGACTCACGACACTCTGACAATTCCGCCTCCACCCAGTAGAGACCAGGCAGGACATCCTCGAGTGACTCACGCACCATGCTGTTAAGTTCGAAAAGGCTGAGTTGTGTCATATATCTTACAAAAGTACACACATTGTCCCAACAATTCGCCAACATATCTCAATTTTTTCCATGTCATGGGAGATATTCACACCTTTGCGGTTGCAGACGCGATCAAATATCAGTACCTTTGCACTACAAATACACAATATTATATATGAGTAATCAAAAAACACTGGAATTGGGAACAAAGCCAGCGGGGCAACTGCTGATACATTATGCCGTGCCAGCCATCATCGCGATGCTGGCTTCTTCGCTCTACAATCTCGTGGACCGCATCTTCATCGGCCAGGGTGTAGGAGCAATGGCCATCAGCGGACTGGCGGTGACTTTCCCCTTTATGAACCTCTCAGGTGCCTTCGGCGCTGCCATCGGCGTGGGTGCGTCCACGCTCATCAGCGTAAAACTTGGACAGAAGGACTACAAGACAGCACAAAACATCTTTGGCAACACCATCACGCTCAATGTGCTGGTGGGATTAATCTTTGCTACCATCTGTCTGATATTCCTCGACCCCATACTCCGCCTCTTCGGAGCGTCTGACGACACATTGCCTTATGCACGCGACTACATGGAATTCATCCTTGTCGGCAATGTCGTCACTCATCTTTACTTTGGCATGAATGCCGTGTTGCGCTCGGCTTCCAAACCGCGTCACGCCATGGCGGCGACGATATTCACCGTGATACTCAATGCCATCCTTGACCCCATCTTTATCTATAAGATGCATCTTGGCATACGCGGTGCTGCCTATGCCACAGTGTTGGCGCAGTTTGTGGCTATGATATGGCAATTCTATATCTTCAGCGACAAGTCGCAGATACTGCATATACAGAAGGAATATCTCAAACCGAAATGGCAGCTTGTGAAGAATATCATCGGCATCGGCATATCGCCATTCTCGATGAATGCTTGTTCGTGTCTGGTGGTCATCTTCATCAACAATTCACTTGTACACTATGGCGGTGACTACTCCGTGGGTGCATATGGCATCGGCAACTCCATCGTGTTTATCTTCATCATGATCACCATGGGACTCAATCAGGGTATGCAACCGATAGCCGGCTACAACTATGGAGCACGCAAGTATGCGCGTATGATGCGTGTGGTAAACCTCACCATCGTCTTTGCCACCATCACCACCACCTTGGGATGGTTGGTGTGCCAGTTTGCACCTGAGATGTGCGTGCGTCTCTTCACTAATGACGAGGAACTCATCCAGATAGCCATCCGCGGACTGCGCATCAATGCGCTCTTCCTGCCTATCGTGGGCTATCAGATGGTCATCACCAACTTCTTCCAAAGCATAGGCAAGGCTAAGATAAGCATCTTCCTGAGTCTCTCACGCCAGCTCATCTTCCTCATACCATTGGTAGTCGTGTTGCCACTATTCTTTGAGATTGACGGTGTGTGGGCTGCTCTTCCAAGTAGCGACCTGTTGGCATCATTCATCGCGGCATGGTTTATGCTTGTCTACATGAAGCGCTTCCGCAATCACCAGGAAGAACCAGACAACAAGGAGCGCAACTACAGTTACTACACTCCGCGCACTGGTGCTGCTCCGCGTAGTATGGCTCCACAGGCAGGAGGTGCCATCTATGAGAGAATCCTAAAGGAAGACAACGACAACGCCACTGAAGAAAACAAAGAATAATGACACGCATAGGCATCATCAGTGACACGCACTCTTATTGGGACGAGCGCTATAAGAAATATTTCTCGGAGTGTGACGAGATATGGCATGCTGGCGACATCGGGTCTACGGAAGTAGCAGAGCGCCTGGCTGCCATAAAACCACTGCGTGCCGTCTGTGGCAATTGCGATGGTGGCGACCTCAGATTTCGCTTCCCTGAGAAACTGCGCTTCAAGTGCGAAGACGTGGACGTGCTACTGACTCACATCGGAGGTTATCCAGGCAACTATGACGCGAGGGTGCGCAGCCAGATATACGCCAACCCTCCGAAACTCTTCGTCTGCGGTCACTCGCATCTGCTCAAGGTGAAATATGACAAGACCCTCGACTTGCTACACATCAATCCTGGAGCTGCAGGCATGATGGGATGGCATCCCGAGAGGACTATAGTGAGATTGACCATAGACGGAAGCACATGCAAAGATCTGGAAGTAATCACCCTCGGCGACAATAAGTCACGATTGTAGATGCATGACACAATAAAAATATGTTGTAAGCGTTTTAATATAAAAAAGGATATCCATTAAAACTTAAATCATGAAGACTATCGTTATCACAGGAGGAGCCGGCTTCATCGGAAGTCATGTAGTGAGGCTCTTTGTCAATAAGTATCCAGAGTATAAGATTATCAATCTTGACAAGCTCACCTATGCAGGTAACCTTGCCAACCTGAAGGACATCGAGGACAAACCCAACTACAAGTTTGTGAAGATGGACATCTGCGATTTCGATGCCTTCTATCAACTGATGCAGGACGAGCACGTGGACGGCATCATCCACTTGGCAGCAGAGAGTCATGTGGACCGTTCGATAAAGGATCCTTTCACCTTCGCCCGCACCAATGTCATGGGCACTCTCACCTTGCTACAGGCTGCAAAACTCTATTGGGAAAGCCTGCCTGAGAAGTATGAGGGCAAGAGATTTTATCACATCTCCACCGATGAAGTGTATGGAGCATTGACCATGACTCATCCAGAGGGCATCAATCCTCCTTTCACCACCAAGGCTTCAAGTGGCAACAATCATGAGGCTTATGGAGAGGACTTCTTCGTGGAAACCACAAAATATAACCCTCACTCGCCCTACTCTGCCAGCAAGGCAAGTAGTGACCACTTTGTGCGTGCATTTCATGACACCTACGGCATGCCGACCATTGTGACCAACTGTAGCAACAACTACGGTCCGTATCAGTTCCCTGAAAAGCTCATCCCACTTTTCATCAATAACATACGTCACCGCAAGCCTCTGCCTGTTTATGGCAAGGGCGAAAATGTGCGCGACTGGCTCTATGTGGTGGATCACGCACGCGCCATCGATGTCATATTCCATAACGGCAAGATAGCTGAGACATACAACATCGGCGGATTCAACGAGTGGAAGAATATCGACATCATCAAGGTGGTGATAAAGACCGTGGACCGTCTGCTCGGTCGCAAAGAGGGTGAAGACCTCGACCTCATCACCTATGTCACCGACCGCCTCGGCCATGACGCACGCTACGCCATAGACTCACGCAAACTGCAAAAGGAACTCGGATGGGAACCAAGCCTGCAGTTTGAGGAAGGCATAGAGAAGACAGTGAAGTGGTATCTCGACAATGAGGAGTGGATGGACAATGTCACCTCGGGCGACTATCAGAAATACTACGACTCTATGTACAGCAAACGCTGACAATAACATATTAACACATTCATGATGAGCAATAACGGCATTACCAAGGCTTCTCCCCTGTGGCAGGGCATCAGAAGCGGACTGAAGATCATGCTTCTGGGTTCGGGCGAACTCGGCAAGGAGTTTACAATAGCAGCCAAGCGTAAGGGCATCCACGTGGTGGCTTGCGACAAATATGACAATGCACCTGCCATGCAAGTGGCTGACGAGTGCGAGGTGTTCTCCATGCTCGATGGTGAGGCTCTAAAGGCAGCTGTGGAAAAGCATCGCCCAGACATCATCGTGCCTGAGATAGAGGCGATAAGAACTGAGTGTCTCTTTGACTTTGAGAAGCAGGGCATACAGGTAGTGCCGTCAGCACGCGCCGTCAACTTCACCATGAATCGCAAGGCCATACGCGACCTTGCAGCCAAGGAATTGGGACTGCGCACAGCCAAATATTTCTATGCCACGATGTATGAACAGTTGGAGGAGGCTTCTAAGGAGATTGGCTTCCCTTGCGTCATCAAACCGCTGATGTCTTCATCCGGTCACGGTCAGAGCACGGTGAAGAGTGCCGATGAACTCAAGGCAGCATTTGATGCAGCTATGGAGGGCGCTCGTGGCGACGTGAAGGAGATTATCATAGAGGAGTTCATACATTTCGACTCTGAGTTTACTCTGCTCACTGTCACACAGAAGCAAGGCCCAACCCTCTTTTGTCCTCCTATCGGTCACGTGCAGAAGGGTGGCGACTACCGCGAGAGTTGGCAACCGTTTGCACTAAAGGAAGAGACGCTTCGTCAGGCTGAAGACATGGCAGAGAAGGTGACACGTGCACTGAGCGGATACGGACTTTGGGGTGTGGAGTTCTTCCTCACCAAGGAGGGAGAGGTCATCTTCTCCGAACTTAGTCCTCGCCCACATGACACGGGCATGGTGACACTCGGCCACACTACAAACCTGTCAGAATTTGAACTGCATCTGAGAGCCGTTGTGGGACTTCCCATCCACGACATACGTCTGGAGCATGCAGGATGCTCAGCAGTCATACTCGCCGACAAGGACTACGACAAAGATCCCGACTACTACTTAGGAGATGCCTTGGCTGAGGACTGCACGAGAGTGAGAATATTTGGCAAACCCGAAGCTCATAGGGGCAGACGCATGGGCGTGGTGCTCTGCTATGGCGACAAGGATGCCGACATGGACTCTCTGCGTGGCAAAGCAAAACGACTTGCCTCCACAGTGCTGGGCACTGACCCTTACATGGACAAGTAATCACACGCTATCGTGACAGAAGAAAAGAGCAATAAGATAGGGCGAATCATAGAGTTGCCACGCATCACTGACCCGCGTGGCAATCTCACCGTGGCGGAACAATTGAAGGAGGTACCGTTTGAGATAAAGCGTGTCTACTGGACATATGATGTGCCGGGCGGTGAGAGTCGTGGCGGTCATGCTCATAGACAACTGTATCAGTTGCTTGTGGCAATGAGTGGCAGTTTTGTCGTCAACCTTGACAACGGACATTCTAAAGAATCTTATCTACTCAACCATCCTTGGCAAGGATTGCTCATAGGTCCAGGCACATGGCGCACACTCGATGACTTCTCGTCTGGTGCAGTGTGTATGGTATTGGCTTCCGAACTGTTTGACATAGACGACTACATATACGATTATGATCAGTTTAAGGCGATATACGGCAAGTGACGTGCGTGTATGGGACGAGTTTGTGGCTAAAGCCAAGAATGCCACTTTTCTCTTTATGCGTGGATACATGGACTATCACAGTGACCGCTTCACGGATCATTCGCTGATGATCTATGACGACAATAGCCTGTATGCGCTCTTACCAGCAAACGTCAGTGGCGACACGCTATACTCGCATCAAGGACTGACATACGGAGGAATTATCCTCAATGAGAAAGCCTCAACACCGACCACGCTCATGGCATTTGACGCTATCAATGAGTATCTGAGAGGTGTAGGCATTAGACGCGTGGTATACAAACCTGTGCCTCATGTCTATCACTCGTTGCCGTCGGAGGAAGATCTCTACGCCTTGCACTGGAGATGCAAAGCACAAGTGACGAAGCGTGACATCGGCACAATGCTGGAGTTTGGCAACCAACCGCGATGGGCGCGCCTCAGGCGGCGCGGAGTGAAACACGCACAAGAGGCTGGCATCACAGTGCAAGAAGATGACAATCTAGAGGATTTCTGGGTGGTATTGGAGCAAAACCTATGGGACTGCCACGGTGTAAAACCCGTACACACAATAGATGAGATGCGGTTGCTGAAGAGCAGATTTCCTGAGAATATCAGACTTTATAACGCCTACCTTGACGACGTGCTCGTAGGAGGCATCTTGCTCTACATATGCAATAACGTAGTGCATGCGCAATACAGTTCGGCGACGCCTGAAGGCAAGCATCTTGGTGCTCTTGACGCCATCTATGACAGAATATTGCACCACGACTTTACCAATTACAAATATTTCGATTGGGGACGCTCTACCGAAGGCGACGGACACACTCTCAATGAGAATCTTATAATGCAGAAAGAAGGTTTTGGCGGTCGCGCCGTCATCTATGACACCTATGAATATACCTTACCTTAGTCTTAAAGACATCACTGCTATGCATGCTGAGGAGATACAGCAGGCAGTGGACGCTGTAATCCATAATGGATGGTATCTTCAGGGTGAAGCGGTAAAGGCATTTGAAGAGTCTTTTGCCCCCTACACCGGTGCCTCACACTGCATCACGATGGGCAATGGACTTGATGCCTTGCGCATCATGCTCCGTGCATACAAGGAGTTGGGCATCATGCACGACGGAGACGAGATTATCGTACCAGCTAATACGTTTATTGCCACCATCCTTGCCATCACGGACAATAATCTAAAGCCTGTGCTCATCGAACCGCGACTCAGCAATTTCCAGATTGATGACAGTCTGATAGAACAGGCGATTACACCAAGGACGAAAGCGATAATGATAGTGCACCTATACGGTTATGACGCTTTCACTGACCGCATCGGCGACATTTGCCACAAGCATAATCTACTGCTTCTGCAAGACTGCGCTCAGGCTCATGGACTGACGATAAGATCACGAGAGAAAGGTATTCGCGGATGCGAGGCTTACTCATTCTATCCCGGTAAAAATCTCGGTGCTCTTGCAGACGCTGGTGCTGTCACTACCGATGATAGTCAATTGGCTGAGGTCATCCGCGCATTGGGCAATTATGGTTCGGAAAGGAAATATGTGTTCAAATACAAGGGACTCAACTCCCGTATGGACGAGATGAATGCCGCCGTGCTTTCGGTAAAACTGAAATATCTTGATGACGACAATAGTCGAAGACAACAGATAGCAGACTATTACGTGGACAACATCAAGACAGACATTCTCCAACTGCCACCGCGGGACGGAGTGCATCACATCTTCCCAGTATTGTCGTCACAACGCGACAAACTACAGGAAAGGCTAAGGGAAAAAGGTATTGGGACTGCCATCCACTACCCCATCCCACCTCACAAACAGGAATGCTACAGGGAATGGAACTCGCTATCTCTGCCAATAACGGAGAAGATACACCGCGAGGAACTGTCACTACCACTCAACCAAGCCATGACCGACAACGAAGTGGAATATGTTGTCAATACTATCAACGGCTTATAATACAATACGAAGAGTAACTACATGATTGTTTGCATAGCAGAGAAACCGAGCGTGGCACGTGACATAGCGCATGTGATCGGAGCTACCCAACCACACGACGGATATATAGAAGGAAATGGATATCAGGTGACATGGACTTTCGGTCACCTGTGCACACTGAAGGAACCCAATGACTACACTCCCAACTGGAAGGTGTGGTCATTAGGTGCATTGCCTATGATACCTGCACGCTTCGGCATAAAACTCATCGAAGATACGGGTATCAAGAAGCAGTTTGGCATCATAGAGAAGTTGATGCAGAATGCAGACGAAATCATCAACTGTGGTGATGCCGGACAGGAGGGAGAACTCATACAGAGATGGGTGATGCAGAAGGCAGCAGCGAAATGCCCCGTGAAGCGCCTATGGATATCGTCACTGACTGAGGAATCCATACGCGACGGATTTAGCAAACTCAAGGACCAAAGCGAATATCAACCTCTATATCTCGCAGGACTGTCACGAGCTGTCGGCGACTGGATATTGGGAATGAATGCCACACGCCTCTACACACTGAAATATGGTGTAAACCGTCAAGTGCTCTCCATCGGACGTGTGCAGACGCCAACGTTGGCTCTGATAGTAAACAGGCAGAAAGAGATAGAGCACTTCGAACCGAAACAGTCTTGGGTGTTGTCCACCATATATCGCGACACTAAGTTTAATGGTATTGCACGCGATGAGGAGGCTGAAGCTGAGGAGAAAGCTGAGATAGCTGAGGCTGCCGCACAAGGCAAGACCATGACATCTAAAGGTCCCATCTACCGACAGATGGAATTCACCACTGAAGAGGAAGGCCACCAGGTGATGGATGCCATCAAGGATAATCTGTTTACGGTCATAAGCACGAGCAAAAAGAAGGGCACTGAGACCCCTCCTCGTCTCTACGACCTCACCTCGCTGCAGGTGGACTGCAATAAGAAGTTTGGATACTCTGCCGACACCACTCTGCAACTCATACAGTCACTCTATGAGAAGAAATTCACCACATATCCTCGTGTGGACACGACATTTCTCTCTGATGACATCTATGCCAAGTGTCCTGCCACGATGAATGGTCTTTATAAGACGACCTTTGCAGGCAAGTCTCCCTATGCCGATCTGGTGACTCCTCTATCAGGAAAACCGCTAAAGAAGAGCAAAAAGGTCTTTGACTCATCAAAGGTAACTGACCACCATGCCATCATCCCGACGGGTGTACCTCCACAGGGATTGACTGACATGGAGCAGAAGGTATTTGACCTTGTGGCACGTGCTTTTATAGCTGCATTTTATCCAGACTGTAAGTTTGAAACTACTACGGTCATAGGTCAGGTGGACAGGACGGATAGCGACCCAGTGATGTTTCGCACATCTGGCAAGGTGATAGTGGAAGAGGGATGGAAAGTGGTGTTTAAGAAGACAAAGGAATCTGAAGAGGATGGCGCCACGACACAAGACAATGACTCTCCGCTACCTGTATTCACAAAGGGTGAGAGCGGGCCTCATATACCCACTCTTTCAGAGAAATGGACACAACCACCAAAACCTTACACTGAGGCTACACTGCTACGTGCCATGGAGACGGCGGGCAAGTTTGTGGACAATGACGAACTGCGTGACGCAATGAAGGAAAATGGTATCGGGCGTCCTTCTACACGCGCTGCCATAATAGAGACACTCTTCAAGCGTAAATATATAAGAAAGGAGAGAAAAAACCTTATTGCCACTCCTACGGGCATAGAACTCATAGACCTCATCCACGAGGAACTGCTGAAGAGTCCCGAACTGACTGGTATATGGGAGAAGAAACTGCGCGACATCGAGCACAAGACATATGACGCGGGACAGTTTGTCAACGAACTGAAACAGCAGATAACAGAGATTGTCCACTCAGTGATGGCTGACAATAGTAATCGACGCATCAGTGAGATAAAGGAAGAGCCGAAAGCCAAACCTGCGAAGCGCAAGACTGCTGCCAAGAAGAAAACATCTACGCCAAAGAAGGCTATCACAATAAAGGAGGGCGACATCTGCCCAGTGTGTGGCAAAGGTCATATAATAAAAGGAAAGACTGCATACGGATGTTCGCAATGGAAAGAAGGATGTACATTCAGAGCTCCTATCGAAGAACAATAAAAAGGATATTTGTTCGTTATAGTATATTATGCGTATATTGAACCGTATCATATTGATTCTTCTTATAGTGTTGACGGCTACATCATGTGCCGTTGACAAGAATCTCAAGCGTGGTGAGCAGTATCTGGCTTTGGGCGAATACTACGATGCTGCCAACGAGTTCAAGCGCGCATATACCAAGACCTCGCCTAAGGAAAAACAGAAACGTGGCGAGAGGGCAAAGAAGATGGCTTACTGCTATGACCGTTCTTTGCAGACACAGAAGGCAATCGCTGCCTACAAAAACGCTATACGCTACAAGGTGGCTACTACGGAAGACCACCTTGCTTACGCACGTCTGCTTCTGAAGAATGGGGAATATAAGAATGCAGCACAGGAGTTTCAGGCTGTATTAGACTCTATGCCTCATAGCACTTTGGCAAAGAATGGACTGGAGTCAGCCAAGACGGCAAGTGAAATAAAGGAGAAGGGTTCACGCTACACGGTGAAGAAAATGGATGTCTTCAACTCACGACGTTCGGAATATTCACCAAAACTGTTTGGTGACCAATTTGACCAACTGTATTTCACTTCTACACGCAATGAGGCAGAGGGCGATGAACTGTCAGGAATAACGGGTACGAAGCCGGGCGACATATTCGTATCTACCAAGGATGATAAGGGGAAATGGAGCAAACCCGAACCAGTGAGTGGCGGAGTAAACACTGCGTATGATGAGGGTGCTTGTTGCTTTACGCCTGACGGCAGGGAGATGTATCTCACACAGTGTACGACTGATCCTTCTTACCCTCGCTATGCCCAACTGGTAAAGAGTAGCCGTGCGGACGCTGCATGGGGAAAGGCCACGGAGGTAAAACTCACCAACGATACGCTTTCTTCATTCGCTCATCCAGCAATATCTCCTGATGGCGAATGGCTTTATTTCGTAAGTGACATGCCTGGCGGTAAAGGTGGACTCGACATCTGGCGCATCCGCATAACGTCAGTGGGCTTTGGTGGAATAGAAAACCTTGGTGCTCCTATCAACACAGAGGGTGACGAGTGTTTTCCAGTCTTCCGCCCCAATGGCGATCTTTATTTCTCTTCCAATGGTCATCCTGGACTTGGAGGTTTGGATATCTACATTGCAAAGGTTGGGAAAGACCGCAAATATCACTTGGAGCATCCTGGATATCCACTAAACTCACAAGGGGACGATTTCGGTATCACATTTGAAGGGCCTTACAACCGCGGCTACTTCTCGAGCAACCGCAACGATGGCCGCGGATGGGATCATATCTACTCTTTTGAGAATCCTGAGATAGTGCACAATGTTGTAGGATGGGTGTATGAACAGGACGGATATGAACTGCAGGCTGCTGAGGTGTATATCGTGGGCAATGATGGTACTAACACCAAGGTGAACGTCAAGAGCGATGGTTCGTTCTCCTATCAGGTGACTCCGGGCGTGGACTACCTGTTCCTCGCCACTTGTAAGGGATATCTCAATCACAAGGAGGAACTGAGCGTCAAGCCATCTGAGGAATCCAAGGAATACACTCTGCAGTTTGCCCTGCCATCAATTTCTGCGCCTGTTGTCATAGACAATGTATTCTATGACTTTGACAAGGCTGACATCCGAGAGGAGTCTACGGTAGCTCTCGACAAACTCGTCACACTGCTCAATGACAATCCAAATATCACCATAGAACTCTCTGCCCACTGCGACTATCGCGGTTCGGAAGCTTACAACAAACGACTCTCACAGGCGAGAGCCGAGTCTTGCGTCAACTATCTCATAGCGCATGGCATAGCCAAGGAACGACTCACTCCTGTGGGCTATGGCAAGGAGAAACCGAAGAAGGTGCGCAAGAAACTCACGGAGAAGATACCATGGCTGAAGGAAGGTGATGTGCTGAGCGAGGAATTTATCGGCAAACTTGATAGCGAGAAGCAGGAGATATGTAACCAACTGAACCGTCGCACAGAGTTTATCGTGCTACGCACTACCTATGGCATGTTTGATGAAAACGGCAAACTAAAACAAGAGGCTCTACCAAAGAAAAAGGAGGAGACAAGCACGGATGACTATTTTGACATAGACTTATAGACATGACTACCCTACCAAAGGATTTCGAAGAATATACAAGTGAACTATTTGGCGAGGAAACCTACGGGCGATTTCTCGCTTCATTTGACGAGAAGCAACCACTGTCATTAAGGCTCAACCCTTTCAAACCAGGTAAAGAGTTTGAGGGCGAGCAGGTACCATGGTGCAGAAATGCATTATGGTTAAACGAAAAGCCAGACTTTACTCTCGACCCACTGCTTCATGCTGGTTGCTACTACGTACAGGAGGCCGGTAGCATGTTTCTTGATGAGGTGCTACGCCAACAGGTAACACGTCCCGTGACTATGCTTGACCTATGCGCGGCACCTGGTGGCAAGTCCACATTGGCACGAGTAGCACTGCACGATGGAAGCATCCTATTTTGCAACGAGCCGGATCACAAACGTGCCAACATTTTGATGGAGAACATACAGAAGCAGGGACACCCTAACGTGATTGTTACCAACAATTTTGCCAAGGATTATAGGAAGGCAAAACTGAAATTTGATGTCATACTCACTGATGTTCCCTGTTCGGGCGAGGGCATGTTTCGCAAGGATGAGAATGCCATATCAGAATGGAGCATCAAGAATGTCATCAACTGTCGCAACTTACAGCGTTCTATCATAGAAGACATTTGGCCGTGCCTTAATGACGGCGGACTGCTGATATACTCCACCTGCACTTTTAACACAAGCGAAGATGAGGAGAACGTGCAATGGATAGCTGATACACTTGGCGCAGAGTTTGTCGGTATTGATATAAAAGATGAATGGGGAATAAAGGGATCACTGCTCAAAGGCTTCAATCAACCAGTCTATAGATTTATACCTGGCACGACAAAGACCGAAGGACTATTTATGGCAGTGCTAAGAAAAAATGGGGATTTGTGTGCGGATAAGCAGAAACTAAATATATCATACCTGCAGAAAAGCCTTCGCATACTGCACGACGGCAAACCTCACCCGACTGTTAAGGGGAAAGACAAGATACCTGCTCATGCCGAAGCTCTCATGATAGACCTTGACAGAAAGAAATATCCTATGACGGAACTCACACTTGAGCAGGCACTCAACTATCTGCGTCGCGAATCTATCACACTTGATGCGGACATTCCAAAGGGATATGTCATCGTGTGCTACAAGGGCAATCCATTAGGATTTGTGAAGAACTTAGGTAACAGGGCAAACAATCTCTACCCGCAGGAATGGAGAATAAGGAAAAGTATTAATAGATAAAAGACGGATAAATATGGCTGACAATAATAATCATCATGGCAGACTGTCACTGATTGCTGCCGTGGCAGAGAATGGTGCAATAGGTTATGAGAACAAACTAATATACTGGTTGCCTAATGACCTGAAGCGCTTCAAGGCACTTACCACTGGCAACACCATCATCATGGGACGACGCACATTTGAGTCGCTACCTAAAGGCGCTCTGCCAAATCGTCGCAATATCGTGCTATCACGCACTGGTAAGCCAGAGGATTTTCCAGGATGTGACCTTTATCACAGTCTTGAGGAAGCACTACAAAACTGCTCCGATGATGAAGACATATACATAATAGGTGGTAATTCGGTTTACAAGGAAGCTATGCCAATGGCAGATAGGCTGTGCCTAACTCTTGTGCACGACACACCAGACAAGGCTGACACCTTCTTCCCTGATTTCTCTGAGGGATGGGAAGAAAGTTGGCGAGAAGACCACGACATCGACGAGAAGCACCATCAGAGATATTCATTCGTGGATTTCATCAGAAGCAAGTAAATATAGGAGGTACGGCGCCCTCGCCGTACCATTTCAAATAAGTATAGTAGGTGAAGCGTCCCCGCTTTGCCCATTAGTAGTTGCAACGTCCTCGTTGCAACTACTCCATTAATATCTCTATTCTTGCTTGGTTGCAGCGGGGACGCTGCAACTA
>CAVABU010000066.1:0-13916 GCA_963586965.1 Gemmiger formicilis | reverse complement strand
TGCATGGCAAGTTTGAGCATCTGCAGTCCCTGTTCATCAGGTTCGGCATATTGGTGTATCATCCGCTCCGTCATCTGCGCATTACAGTGTATCAGTTTGCTATCCTTGTAACGTTGCTCCTGTATCTGACGGGCACGTATGACACGCTGGCGTATAGCCTCACTCTTTTCACCCTGCTCAGCCTTGGAGATATCACTGAATGGCACGGGCGTGATTTCTATCTGAAGGTCTATGCGGTCCATGAGAGGTCCGCTAATACGACTCATATAACGCTGTATCTGACCTGGAGTGCACACACAATTGTGTGTCGGATCACCATGATATCCACACGGACATGGGTTCATGGATGCTACAAACATGAATGAACATGGAAACTCAAGTGTATATTTAGCACGAGAGATGGTGATCTTGCGGTCTTCCAATGGTTGACGCAATAACTCAAGGGCAGTCTTATGAAACTCGGGCAACTCATCAAGAAACAACACTCCATTGTGAGCAAGACTGATCTCTCCTGGTTGGGGAGTGCTACCGCCTCCGACAAGTGCCACCTCTGAGATGGTGTGGTGAGGTGAGCGGAATGGACGCTGCGAGATGAGCGACATGCCACCTTTGAGTTTTCCCGCCACACTGTGTATCTGTGTAGTCTCAAGACTCTCAGCAAGCGACAGTGGAGGAAGTATGGACGGCAAGCGCTTTGCCATCATGGACTTACCACTACCGGGAGGTCCCACCATTATTATATTATGTCCACCAGCAGCAGCCACCTCCATGGCACGTCTGACATTCTCCTGTCCGCGCACATCCGCAAAGTCAAGAGGGAAATTGCATTGTTGCTCGTAGAATTCCTTTCGGGTATCAATGATACATGGTGCAAAAGACTGTTTGCCGGAAAGGAAATTCACCACATCCATCATGGTCTCCATGCCATACACCTCAAGATTGTTGACCACGGCGGCTTCACGCACATTCTCCTTAGGAAGAATCAGTCCCTTGAATTTCTCCGCCCTAGCCCTGATGGCTATTGGCAACGCACCCTTCACAGGTTGAAGCCTGCCATCAAGTCCCAGTTCTCCCACTATCATATAGTTGGAGATATTCTCTGCCTCCATACTATTGCTCGCAGCAAGCAGTCCTATTGCCAACGGCAGGTCAAAGGCACTACCCTCCTTACGAAGGTTTGCGGGAGCCATATTGACAGTGATGTCACCCTTGGGAAAGCGAAAACCATTATACTGCATAGCAGCATTGATACGGTCACGACCTTCACGCACGGCAGCATCTCCCAGACCAGTGAAGTGATACATCACTCCATTGGTTATGCTCACTTCTATGGTGACAGTGGTCACTTCCAGTCCATTGACTGCTGCGCAATAGGTCTTGACTAACATTTCAGATATCTGCTATTTGGTATATGGATAGGTATGTGTGATTTCTACTTGAGTTTGTCTCTCAGTTCGGACATGGTGACATTGCGTGCTATCACCTTGCCATTCTCGAGTATGATATTGTCAGGGATGAATGACAGTCCCAACTGATTTATGAGTTTTCCATCAAACATGAGTTGGTCGCATATATTGGGGATTGTGACATGGTCACGCTCCATAGTCCTACGGCAATCCTTCAGCGACATGTCAAGACAAATGCCGAGGGCAGACAAGTGACTGTCCTGTCTTGACATCTCCTCCTGGATGATGCGTTGCATACTGCAACTTTCATATTCCCAAGATGCCCACACATAGATGATGGCCTTGCCTTTCATAAGATCCTTCTGCGTGATGGTCTTCCCTTCGGTAGAGGTGGCAGTAAATTTCGGTAGTTTCTTACCTATCTCCGTCTGCGAAGCATTCTCGAGAGACTTCAACTGCTGTGCAAGTCGTCCATTCTTAGGTTGTGCCTTTGTCAGTGTGCGATATAGGGTGACCGCCTTATCATAGTCAGGCTGTTGGCATCTGACGAAATACTTCTGCACGAGATAGTTAGAGACCAAAGACTCAGGATGGTCGCCGACAAAGAGTTCGACATAATGCTTTATCTCATTAGGTGAGGCATTTGCCGACTGTTCACGGAAGGCAGTCATCAGTTTGTTGTCCTTGGTACCACTCACCTTCATCTCTTTAAGATGCGATGCGTCACCCTTGATGTCAACGGACTTGCCAGCCTGTGCAAATATCGGTTGCTCGGAGAAGTTTGGAAATACGATGACCAATGTGCCAGCGTTCTCACACGCTGTCTCGTAAGAGAAGCGTCCGGCACGCACATGAATAGTATCCACACCGGTGATAAGTCCATCAGTGCTGTATACATAAAACTCACCCTGATTGAGGTTGAGCAGATGACCGTCAATCTTGAAATGACTGCCGTCAGTTCCGCAAGAAACCAAAATCAGGGTGAGAAGAAGAAGGAAGTATAGCCTCTTCATTCTTTATTATTGTTTATTCTCTTGTTATTGCAAGCTCGTAGTCATTAGCTGCGTAGCTTTCGAGTGAAGGATCCTGCTCGAGAGCCTCCTTGAGATAAGACTTTGCAGCATACTTATTCTCACGTCTTGCAGCTGCAATAGCGTGCAGATAAGTGTTGACTGCATTCTTGTTTTGAGCCTCATCGAGAGTACCTACAGCCTGTGTATAGTTCTTATTGAGGATTTGTGCAAGAGCTGCGCTATTGGTGCTTTCACCCTTGAAGTTGCTCTCAGCATTCTTGTAGTTGCCCTTTGCAAGATTGAGGACACCCTGTGCATAGCTTACGTTGCCGAGTGTAGAAGCCTTAGCAATGTCAGTCTCTGCAGCGTTTGCATCACCTTCCACGAGGCTGAGCAGACCACGATTAGCATAAGCCTCTGCCTGCTTTGGATCGATATAGATAGCTTGTGACACATACTTCTTTGCTGCGTCTACATCGCCGTCAAGCATAGCCATAGATGCGAGATTATTGACTGCACGAGCATCATTCTTATAAAGGGAAGCAGCCTTCTTGTAGATGGCAGTCTTCTCTGCATTGGTGTCAACGAGAGTAGCAGCATAGAGCAGTTCGTCTACGCTCAGTGCAGAAGCGTCATCATTATACTGCTTGAGGATCTCTTCGTCCGAACGACCAATAGTCTCATAGTTGATAATCATGCGTGAGCGACGGAGCTCAGGGAGAATGCCCTTAGCCAACTCCTGGAAACCAGCGCTCATATTGCGTATCTGCTGCTCGCGCTCTTCTGGATCCTTATACATCTCGAGCACGCGGATGATGACATCCTTGTCCTGGATATTGCTGACAGCAACGAGCTGCTTAAATCCTTCCCAGTCCTGTGCTGTGTAGTGAGCATCAATACCTGTCTCCACCTTTGTAGCCTTGAGCTGTTCGTTAACATAACCCTCAGTAGCATCCTGGCGCTTTGCAGACAGTTTGTTATTGAAGTCATAGCCACCCTCTGGAGAAGCATAAGCCTGTATCTCCACGTTTTGGATATTGAGACGCTCCTTATCAGCGTTAATCTTCTTAAGCATATCCACGAAGTCCTTCACTGAGTTGCTCTGGAGTTCTGACTTACGGATATTTGCCTGATTGACAAGGAACTTGATGTTGGCTTCCTGCTTCTGCTGATTTACACGCTGGAAAGAGTCAGCAGCAAGACAACCGCCATCGCTCAGTGCAGTCTTCTTGTAGAGTTCGGATGTAGCAATCACACCATTTGCCACCTTGACAGCAGGGATGCTCACATCTTTCTTTCCAACACGAGCCTTGAATGTGAGATACATCTCGCTCTTCTGCATCTCTGGCACATAGGTAAAGTTGGTCTTCATGGTGTAGCGACCGCCAAGACGATAAGAGATAGTCTGATCATTGCCAGTCACCTTCTCACCCTGGAATGTAGCACCCTCACCCTGTGTAGACAATCCGTCGCCATAACGCAATTCGGGGATAACTGTCACCACAGCATTCTTCTTGAGATATTTCTCAGGGAAGCTACCTGCGATAGAAGCAGGAACCTTACCAGCCTGGCTCTCCAATGGATTAGGAGTCACAGTGAAATAGTCCGAAGACAGCGCTCCAAGTTTACTTGAGCAGGATGTTCCAAGTAAAGAAACAGCCAATATCGAAACAAGTGGAAATAAATTTTTACGCATAAGTAAATGATTTTGGTTTTGTGCCGCGAGCGGGACTCGAACCCGCACGCCCAAATTGAGCAGAAGATTTTAAGTCTGCCTTGTCTACCATTCCAACATCGCGGCATCAGACAAGCGGCAAGTCCTATGAGTGAAGGACTGTGAACCGCATATTCACTGTTGCAAAGATACGTCTTTTAGCGAAAACGGCAAAATAAATTATATTTTATTATGGCTTTGCCCGTACGTTTTACATAGACAAGCCATAATCGCCATCATCCACAAGAATTATTTAGCAGAAGCCTCTACAAGTTCTGCCAATCGTTTTTTGAGCAGCACTATATTTATTGGTTTTGTCATGTATTCCGTCATACCATTGGCATAGCACTTCTTTTCGTCTTCAAAGAAGGCATGTGCCGTAAGGCCAATTATCGGCACCTTGGTGTCAATAGCCCTTATTAATCGTGATGCCTCATAACCATCCATCACAGGCATGGCTACATCCATAAGCACCGCTTTGGGTTTCAATTGGGAAAACATTGTCACTACCTCCTGCCCGTCCCAGGCATGATGCAGTTCGTAACTTCTTGAAAGCACTGCTTCAATCAGTTTGTAATTGCTGGCATTGTCCTCTGCGACAAGTACCACTTCTTTCTGTTGTTTGTTAGTATCCATTCGTTATTAGTTATCTCTCTTATTCTCAACCATTTCCATCAACTGGTAGGGGGGGGTAAGCGGGAGGGTAAAAACAAACTGTGAACCACCCGTATAGTCTGTATTCAATTTTATTTCGCCACCAAGTTTCTGCACTATCACACGACACAAAGGAAGTCCGAGACCTGTACCTTGTGCATAGGAATTGAGTTTGACAAAGCGCTCAAACACCTTCTCAGCATTCTCCTTTGCAATTCCTATGCCAGTGTCGCTCACAGTGAATACGAGGTTCTTAGCCTCCTCATCCACCACAAAACCCAATCTTATGTATCCCTCTTTAGTAAACTTAGATGCATTGGTGAGCAGATTTATTATCACCTGCTTGAGTTTTGTCTCGTCTGTGGTGAAAGTATATGAATCCACGGGATAGGACTCCTGATAGTCTACACCCTCCACACCACGTGCTTGACGCACTGACACAAGACAGTTATGACAGAGCTTCACCAAATCACAAGAGGTGAGTTCGATAGTCATGCGTCCCGACTCTATGCGAGACATATCAAGTATCTCATTGATAAGAGTCAGCAGCAGATTGGAGTTCTCCTTTATCAACTTCACGAATTCCTCCTTCTCTTCTTTGGAGTAATCATCCATGGCCTGGAGTTCGGAGAATCCCACTATGGCATTGAGTGGTGTGCGTATCTCGTGACTCATATTGGCGATAAAAGCAGTCTTCATCCTATTAGCACTCTCTGCCTTATCAAGCGCCACGCCAAGTTCCTCTTTCTTTTTCTCGATATCTTCCTTGAGTTTGCGTATATGCGCTATGTAGTAGAGAGAGACGAGGAGCAACAATGACAAAACAGCCATCACCGACAGTGACGTGAGTATAAGTCCACGATTCTTCACAAAGAAGGTGTCAAGACCATTGATGACCACTGCGCCTTCCGGCAACCGTTTCTCTTGCAGACCGAAATCATCAAGTCGCGCACGGTCAAATGTCAGGCTATTGTCGTGCACATAGACAAGGTCCGTGCTTTTCTTCCTCGTCTTGAGATATTTGCAGACAAGGTTCGCCAAAGTCTTTCCACTCAAGGAATATTCTGGCACGCATCCGCCTATCACCCAGTTGCCCATACCCGATGACGACATAGAGAATGCCGGCAGAGTCTTGTTGGCATCACGCAAGACGCCAGTCGTGTTTGACATCACATAGTTTTCGCTACTGTCGATACGCCATGTACCCACGAGAAGCACGGAGTTAGGACCGACATTGCGAAGCATCTTGCAGATGCCAAACAGGTTATTGCTACGACCGTCTGCCAAATGTAGTTTCATCTCGGGATGATTCTTCATCGCTTTCACCACAAGCGACTGCATAGACAATCCTCCGAATGTGAAGTCAGAAAGGAAATACAGATTACGCGTATACGGATAGAATCGCTTTATTATCTGGATATTCTTTTCGACATCATATTTATAAAAGATACCACCTACGATATTAAAATTCTTGTATTCCCTGCAGTCCTTGCTTTCTGGCATCCACGTTCTGAGATTCTGCAAGTCAGTGGGCAGGTCCACAGTATTTGTACTCACCATGGCCACCATCGCAGGCAGACGATATGCATAGCCAGATGTCTGCGAGAGAAATGCTGCCCATGCCTCCTGACCGAGTAGCACTACGAGACCGATATTATCATTTCTATGATGCTCCAAGATATCCGCCATACGGTTTTTCCATAGTGGCGACTCCGACAGATTCTTGCAGTTCATATTCTCTATCATGATGCCATCCGCCGTACCCGTAAGTCGCTTGTATTCATTGTAAAACTCCGACAAGTTGGCGTTCATCCTCTCCGTGTCAGGATTATAAGAAGTGATAATCAGCACGTTGCCTCTTCTCGCAGCATATAAGGATGTAGTGGCAAAAAATAGGCACACAAACAATAGGAGTAGCATTTTCATCCAAATGCCACACCTTCTAATAATATTCACATTATCGCGCACCACACTTATCTCCACAATAAGAACTTGGCTTTCTAAATTAGGTTAGCACGTGCACGCATACAACGAAGGTATCTACTCTTCCAAACCTGCGCTCTCGTACATGTGTTACAATTTTTCATTGCAAATTTACGGAATAATAACATATAATACAGTAATGAACATTTAAATAATGTTAACCTCTCATTGTTTTCATGTTATTACTTTTTTACGACAGACAGTGAACCTCTTGCTTATTTTTTGTAATTTTGCAAGATAAACACTTCCCTTCATTATGGACGACAACAAGATTCTTCTCGTAAACGACATGTGTGGCTATGGCAATGTCGCCACTGTAGCCATGATGCCAATACTGTCGTATCTCGGCATTCCAACATTCAATCTGCCTACCGCCATTGTGTCCAACAATCTGGAGTATGGCAGTTTCAATATACTTGACACCACAGAATATATAAAAGGTGTATTTCCCGTGTGGAAGAAACTTGGTTTTAGTTTTCGCGCCATCGCCACGGGATTCATAGCATCTGAGGCACAGGCAGAGATTATCGCAGACTTCTGCGCTGAAAAGGCACAGGAGGGTACGTCCATATTCGTGGATCCTATCATGGGCGACGAGGGCAAACTCTACAACGGCGTGAGCCCCACGACCATACTTAGCATGCGACGGTTGGTAAGCAAGGCCCATCTTGTAGTGCCCAACTACACCGAGGCTTGCTATCTTACCGATACTCCCTACTCCACTAACGGCACCACTCAGATGGAGGCCTACTCCATCGTGGACAAACTGAGAAGCATCGGCACCCGCTCCGTCATCGTAACGAGTATGACTATCGAGGGCAAAAAGGCCGTGGTGGGATATAATGCCGCTTCACAGGAATATTTCACCCTGCACTACGAGGAAATCCCAGTACGATTCCCTGGCACTGGCGACATCTTCTCTTCCGTACTCTACGGCAACCTACTAAAAGGCAAACCGCTTGAGGCCAGTTGTCGCAAAGCCATGGACGTGGTGGCACAACTCATCGCCCTTTGTAGTAATCAGCAAGACAAGTTTCGCGGTATCCCACTTGAGAAATACCTCTATCTGATAGACTAAAGGATGTCTCTATATATTATCTCCGTAGAGAATCTTAAATTCAAAAGATGGCATTCATAGTAGGCGAAGCGTCCTCACACGTCAACTATTTCTCATATTTATATATATATAACGCGCAAGAGAGCGATTATGTGAAATATAATTGCTAAATTTGTGAAGATTTTTATCTGTAGGTATTAGTTATAGTCATGTGGTTACTTTTAGGATTCGCTTCCGCCCTCTGCCTTGGCTTCTATGATTTAGCAAAGAAGACATCGCTGAAAGGCAATGCCGTAATGCCGGTATTGCTTCTCAATACGCTGTTTTGTAGCATTATCTTCCTTCCGATGGTCATCGGTTCGGCCGTGGGATGGATAGGAAGTGATGCCACCTTGTTCGTACCATGGAGCGGAATCGCCAGCCAACCATACATATTGATAAAGTCACTCACCGTGCTCGCCTCATGGGTGCTCGGCTATTATGGCATAAAGAATCTACCACTAACCATCGTCGGACCTATCAATGCCACACGCCCCATCATGGCGCTTGTGGGCGCTATGCTGATATTCGGCGAGAGACTCAACCTCATGCAGTGGCTTGGAGTCATCACCGCCATCATATCCTTCTTTATGCTTTCACGCACAGGCAAGAAGGAGGGCATCGACTTCCGACACAACAAGTCCATACTCATGGTGGTAATGGCAGCCGTGCTGGGCGCCGTCAACTCACTCTATGACAAATTTCTCATGGCATCACCCGAGAATGGAGGCATCGGCCTCGACCGCATGGAGGTGCTGTCATGGTATAACATATACCAATGCCTGTGGATGTTTCTCATCGTGGCATTCCTATGGTGGCCCAAGCGCAAGCAGACCACACCGTTCATATGGCGATGGAATATCGTACTGATAAGCATCTTCCTCGTGGCAGCAGACTTCTGCTACATGACAGCGCTCTCATCTGACAATGCCATGATCAGCGTGCTGAGCCTCGTGAGGCGAAGCAATGTGCTCGTGTCATTCACCTTCGGCGTGCTTCTATTAGGAGAGAAGAACTGGCGCAACAAGGCATTCGACCTCCTGCTTGTGGCACTCGGAATGCTATTCATATGGCTCGGCACCAATTAATTAGAATAAAAATCATACACAATAATATACAAAAACCAAAATAAGGGAAGACCCAAGATGAAGAAGACCAAGATTGTTTGCTCTATCAGCGACCGCAGATGCGATGAAGACTTTCTGCGCAAGTTGTTTTTTGCAGGAATGAACGTAGTGCGCATGAATACTGCCCACGCTTCGGCAGAAGGCATGAAGAAACTCATCAATAATGTGCGTGCCGTGTCGCCACACCTCGCCATCATGATTGACACCAAAGGACCAGAGATACGTACCACTGGCACAGCACAACCCATACAATACAAGACTGGCGAGACCGTGCACATCTACGGACGACCAGGTCAAGACTCTTCCCACGACGATGTCAACGTGTCTTACGAAAACATCGCCCATGACATAAAGGTGGGTGACGACATCCTCTTTGATGATGGCGCTCTTGACATGAAGGTGTCGTCTATCGACGGTGATGTGGTGACGGCAGAAGTGCAAAACGATGGCGAACTGGGTTCGCACAAGAGTGTAAACATACCTGGCGAACATATAGACTTGCCTGCACTCACTGAAAAGGACAAGACCAACATACTCTTTGCCCTCGAACAGGACATCGACTTCATAGCACACTCTTTCGTGCGCAATGCTGGTGACGTGAAGGCGGTGCAAGACATCCTGGATGAGCATGGTAGCGACATAAAGATCATCTCAAAGATAGAAAACCGTGAAGGCGTGGACAATATCGACGAGATCATCGACGCTTCCTACGGTATCATGGTGGCACGTGGTGACCTTGGCATCGAGGTGCCAATAGAGGAGATTCCTGGCATTCAGCGCAACATCATCCAAAAGTGCATTGCCAAGAAGAAGCCAGTAATCGTGGCTACTCAGATGCTCCACACCATGATCAACAATCCTCGTCCTACACGCGCCGAGGTGACCGACATTGCTAACGCCATCTATCTGCACACTGATGCAGTGATGCTGAGTGGAGAGACTGCATCAGGCAAATACCCGCTCGAGGCTGTGACCACAATGGCACGAATAGCCGAACAGGCAGAGAAAGACATGGAGAAGGATGGGCTCATGCTCCCCACCATGGGCGACAAACCCACACAGAGAGAGTTTCTCGCTTACTCTGCCATAGAGTCTACACGCCGTCTTGGAGTAAAGGGCATTATCACCGACAGTGAGACTGGTCAGACGGCACGCAATCTATCATCATTCCGTGGTCCCTCTCCTATCCTTGCCCTCTGCTATAAAGAGAAGATACAGCGACTGCTCAACCTCTCCTACGGCGTCTTGCCTCTGCATCAGAAAGAGTACAACACTGCAGAATATCTCTTCACCGCTGCAGTGCGCATGCTCAGACAGAAGGGATACATCAAAAACGAGGACAAGATAGCCTACCTGAGCGGTAGCTTCGGTGAAGGCGGTGGCACCACACTGCTCGAAATCAACAATGTGGAACAGATATTCAACAAGTCGTACGAGTTTCACCTCCCACATTTCGAGAAATAACATTACCCATAGTAGTTGCAGCGTCCCCGTTGCAACCTATAGGAGGTACGGCGCCCTCGCCGTACCCACTCAAGAAAGAGTATCCGATATAGAGAAATACATTCTTGCGAGATGGTACGGCGAGGGCGCCGTACCTCCTATGATACGATTGCAGAATAGACGCAAAATAGCCTCATTGTTCATAATTTTTGCAAATAATCTACACAATCTCTTTATAATAAGGAGAAAAAGCGTAAATTTGCATTTTGGATACAAATCCATAATTTAATTATCAGATGTTTTAATGGAAACAATAGGGTTTCCACAGATGTTTTAACAAGAAAATGAACATTATTACCAAGACAGTTTCATTGCCTGACGGTCGTCAGATTACAATCGAAACAGGAAAGCTGGCAAAACAGGCCGACGGTTCATGTACCCTCCGTATGGGCAACACCGTACTTCTTGCTACTGTTTGCGCAGCTAAAGATGCAGTTCCAGGAACAGATTTCATGCCTTTGCAGGTAGAGTATCGCGAGCAGTATGCCGCTGCCGGACGTTTCCCTGGTGGTTTTACTAAGCGCGAAGGCAAGGCAAGCGATGAGGAGATCCTCACCTGCCGTCTCGTAGACCGTGCTCTCCGTCCTCTCTTCCCAAGCGATTTCCATGCGGAAGTTTATGTGAACGTCATCCTTTTCTCAGCCGATGGTGTTGACCAGCCGGATGCTCTCGCAGGTTTCGCTGCAAGTTGTGCTTTGGCATGCTCAGATATACCATTCGAATGTCCTATCTCTGAAGTACGCGTGGCTCGCATCAACGGCGAGTATGTCATCAACCCTACAAAGGCTCAGATGGCTGACGCTGACATGGACCTCATGGTGGGCGCTACCGCAGAAAACATCATGATGGTGGAAGGCGAGATGAAGGAAGTGCAGGAGGTAGACCTTCTGAATGCCCTCAAGGCTGCTCACGAGGCTATCAAACCTCAGTGCCAGCTACAGGTAGAACTCATGAAGGAGCTCGGCACTGACGTGAAGCGCGAGTACTGCCACGAGGTCAATGATGACGACCTCAAGGAGCAGGTACGCAAGGAGTGCTACGACAAGGCTTACAATGTCACAAAGCAGGGTCTTGAGAAGCACGCACGCGCAGAGGCTTTCGAGAGCATCATCACTGAGTTTAAGGAGGCTTATGCTGCCGCTCACACTGACCTCACAGAGGAAGAGTTGGAAGAGAAGAACACTCTCGCTGACAAGTATTATCACGACGTGGAGAAGGACGCTATGCGTCGTTGCATCCTCGACGAAGGCATCCGTCTCGATGGCCGTAAGACCACAGAGATACGTCCTATCTGGTGCGAGGTATCTCCACTGCCAATGCCACACGGAAGTTCTATCTTCACCCGTGGCGAGACTCAGTCACTCACCACAGTCACTCTCGGTACTAAGATGGACGAGAAGCTCGTTGATGGTGCACTGGAGAAGTCTTACATGCGCTTCCTCCTCCACTACAACTTCCCTCCATTCTGCACAGGCGAGGCTAAGGCTCAGCGTGGCGTAGGTCGTCGCGAGATTGGTCACGGTCACCTGGCATGGCGCGGTCTGAAGGGTCAGATTCCAGAGGACTTCCCTTACACTGTGCGTGTAGTGAGCCAGATACTCGAGTCTAACGGTTCGTCATCTATGGCTACTGTCTGCGCAGGTACACTTGCACTGATGGACGCTGGCGTTCCTATGAAGAAGCCTGTATCAGGTATTGCAATGGGACTTATCAAGAACCCAGGCGAAGAGAAATATGCAGTGCTCTCCGACATCCTCGGCGATGAGGACCACCTTGGCGACATGGACTTCAAGACCACTGGTACTAAGGACGGTCTGACTGCCACACAGATGGATATCAAGTGCGACGGTCTCTCATATGAGATCCTCGAGAAGGCGCTCATGCAGGCAAAGGCTGGACGTGAGCACATCCTCAACTGCATCACTGACACCATAGCAGAGCCACGTGCTGACATGAAGCCACAGGTGCCACGTATCATCCAGATCGAGATACCTAAGGAGTTTATCGGCGCTGTGATTGGCCCTGGCGGTAAGATCATCCAGCAGATGCAGGAAGAGACTGGTGCCACCATCACCATCGACGAGGCTGACGGCGTAGGCAAGGTGCAGATTTCTGCTCCTAACAAGGGTTCTATCGACGCTGCTTTGGCAAAGATCAAGGGCATCGTGGCTATCCCAGAGGTAGGCGAGATCTATGAGGGCACAGTACGCTCCATCATGCCTTACGGTTGCTTCGTAGAGATTCTGCCAGGCAAGGATGGTCTGCTCCACATCTCAGAGATAGACTGGAAACGTCTGGAGACTGTAGAAGAGGCTGGCATCAAGGAAGGTGACAAGATAAAGGTAAAACTGCTTGACATCGACCAGAAGACTGGTAAGTATAAGTTGTCACACCGCGTGCTGCTCGAGAAGCCTGAGGGCTATGTAGAGCGCGAGCGTCGTCCACGTCGCAATGGTGAGCACGCTGGCAACCGTGGTCCACGTCCTGAGCGTCGTCCACGTCCACAGCATGACAACGACTATCACGATCCTATGGAAAACAAGGAGCCAAAGCCATTCACTGACGCTCTTGACCACAATAACGACATCGATTAATTTCGTTTGCATTATTCATAATTACGTTTCCCTGCATACTTGCGAATAGTATGCAGGGTTTTTTATTGATAATAGGCGAAGCGTCCCCGCTTTGCCATATAGGAGGTACGGCGCCCTCGCCGTACCACGCAAGATAGTATTCCTCAATAATGGATTCTCGCTTGAGATGGTACGGCGGGGCGCCGTACCTCCTACTTTACTAATGGTTGCAGCGAGGACGCTGCAACTACTATTATTGGAAATAAAAAGAATATAAAAATCTACAAGAGTTTCTTCACATTTTCCACTGACAAGGATGTTGCAAGGGAGACTTGATCGGGAGTAAAACCAGCAGTAAGCATACGCTTTGCAGTAGCTACCTTTTCATCATTGACACCCTTAGCAATACCTTCAGCTATTCCCTCATTATAACTGTCATACTGTAGGGATTTCTCCACTCTTACGCCATCCCAAAACTTATCATAGGCACGCAACTCGTCTTCACTGAAGGCAGAGACTTTCAGCTCCTCCAGGGCCTTGCTGATTTCAGGATCATTGAGCAAGTCTTCTGGCACATCCTTCGTGTTGGCATCAATCTCCGTCAGAAATCTAAGCCAAAGCACCATCATGCGCCTATCTGATATGCTATGGGGAGTAAACTTAGGCAACTCAATAAACGTAAAATGTAGGCCATCTATCACCTTGTTGCTATCCTTGTCATGCACGATGCGGTAGTTGTGGATAAAGCGGTCAGGCATATCGTGCTCGAAGATGTCATTAACGATATTGAGAGAATATACAGGTTGGAGTTCGCTATACTTTTCCTTACTCATCGCCTGTGTGACAT
>CAVABU010000065.1:11655-13936 GCA_963586965.1 Gemmiger formicilis | reverse complement strand
CACTATTGAAGTTCTTGCGTGTGAGTTCGGCAGCCTTCTGCCAGTCATCATCGGCAAAGGCTTGTCTAATGTCCTTGATGACGCCTGCCGACTGCTTGTTGACATTCCAATATTTGCCTGCATCCTGGCTTGTGGCAGGACCACCGCGCCAAAGAGTCTTCTCATTGAAGGTGATGCGTTCGGCCTCCACCGAACCGAGGATATTTGCGCCCAGGCTACCATTGCCTATAGGTAGCGACTGTGACTCCCAGTCAGAGTCAGGGTTTTTGGCTGTGTCACCAGCCGACTCAGGTTTGTTTTCACCTTTCCACATGTCGGGATTGCCACCATACCATATGGCTTGTCCACGCAGTGTGACAGGGGTATCAAACCAGTAGGCCAATCGTGTCTGCTGTGCTTGTGCCACTGCGGGCAAGGCAAGAGCGAGAGAGAGAATGAGGGTTGTAGTTTTGTTCATTAGTGTAAATGTAAATGCATAAGAGAGTTATTATGCAAACTTACACAAAATATTCTGAATTTAAGCCTGATGGGTAATAAAAAACGGCGAGAATGGATTTAAGCCTGATGGGTAATAAAAAAACGGTGCGAATGGTAAAGATTATCTCATTACCATTCGCACCGTGATTGCTATAAACGTATATTATTTGCTGAATTTCTCTATTTGCTGACGGATGAGCTCTTGATCATTGAAGTAGTCAATGCGCATGGCATGTCTTACCTCATCCATGGTCTGGGCTGCTGTCTCGCGAGCTTTGTCAGTGCCCTTACGCAGGATATTGTAGATCTCGGGGATGTCCTTCTCATACTCTGCACGGCGCTGGCGCATAGGTTCGAGCATGTTGTTGATGATGGTATTGAGGAATTTCTTGCAAGTACCATCACCGATGCCACCCTTCACATATTGAGCTTTGAGCTCATCGAGATTGTGGAATTCAGGCCAGTAGTTGGCGAAATCTTCATCTGTGCCGAATGCCTCCAGATAAGTAAAGACGGCATTGCCCTCAAGATTACCTGGTTCGTCGATGCTCATGCGCGGTTCACCATTAGACATCTTCTTCACCTTCTTCCACACATCTTTCTCAGAATCACTGATATAGATGCAGTTTCCGAGACTCTTGCTCATCTTCTCCTTACCGTCAGTACCAGGCAGACGACGTGCCGTGGCATTGTCGGGGAGCATAATCTCTGGTTCTACCAATATCGGAGCATAAGTCTGATTGAAGCGACGCACCAGTTCGCGAGTCACCTCTATCATTGGTTCCTGGTCTTCGCCAGCAGGCACGGTGGTAGCCTTAAAGAGGGCGATGTCGGCAGCCTGTGACACTGGATAGCAGAAGAAACCGAGTGGTATGTTTGCTTCAAAGTTGCGCATCTTTATCTCTGTCTTCACCGTAGGATTACGTTGCACACGGCTCACGGTGATGAGATTCATAAGATATGTAGTGAGTTCGGCGAGTTCTGGTATCTGGCTTTGTATAAAGAGAGTGCATTTCTCAGGGTCGAGACCTGCAGCGAGATAGTCGAGTGCCACCTCTATGATGTTTTGTCTGATTTTCTCAGGATTATCGGCATTATCTGTAAGAGCCTGCACATCAGCCATGAAGACGAACATCTTATCGAAGTCGCCTTCATTTTGCAACTGCACACGACGGCGCAGACTGCCCACATAATGTCCGAGATGAAGTTTGCCCGTAGGGCGGTCACCAGTAAGTATTATCTTTCCCATTTATTGTTTTATTATTTTCGTTAAGTAAAGCTTTCGCGCATATCATTTCATCCCCCTATATATAAAAGGTGGCATTCCGCACGAGCCATAATGCAAAATTACTGCAAAAAGGAGGAATATCAAAGAAAAAAAGCTATTCTTTGACGTTTTAAAATGCGATAATACTGAACATATGTCATGTATACATTACAATATGGACAAGAAATACGGCTGACGTTTGTCACATTTCTTCGATTTGCATAACTTTGCAAGCAAGATATAAAAAGGATAACACAAAACACTCACAAAAAGGCAGACTATGGTCAGACAATGCTTCATCCTTTTCGGATGCATGGCTCTCGGCGAATTGATTATCCAGTTGACGGGGCTAAAACTTCCCTCGAGCATCATCGGTATGCTCCTGCTCACGCTATTTCTAAAACTGAAAGTCATCAAGGTGGAATGGGTAAGAGGTCTCACGGACTTTCTGATAGCCAACCTCGGATTTTTCTTCGTGCCACCAGGCGTGGCGCTGATGCTTCACTTCAATCTCATCAAGGCTGAGATAGTGCCTAT
>CAVABU010000065.1:6617-11332 GCA_963586965.1 Gemmiger formicilis | reverse complement strand
ATGATAGACTTTTGGTTGAAACCAGCAGTGGTGGCTCTTGGTGTGCCTCTCTATCTGCAATTGTCGCAGATAAAGAAACAGTTCATACCTATTCTTGCTTCGCAGATGGTGGGATGCTTAGTGGGCATAGTCAGCGTGGTGCTTACTGCCAAACTCCTTGGTGGATCGCATGTGGTGGTGGTGTCTCTTGCCAGTAAGTCGGTGACCACACCTATTGCCATGGAGGTGGCACAGACATTGGGCGGTATACCATCTCTGACAGCTGCCGTGGTGGTGATCACAGGACTGATAGGTGCCATAGCAGGATTTAAGATTATGTCTGTGGGACATATCAACAATCCTATGGCTAAGGGTCTCTCTATGGGTGCTGCATCTCATGCCCTCGGCACATCAGTAGCCATGGAGCATGATGAGTTTGTGGGTGCTTATGCCAGTTTGGGACTCACGCTTAATGGCATCCTCACTGCCCTACTCACGCCTTCGGTCGTAGCATTATTGGATTAGATAGCATTGCGTATCTCCGACATTCTTATTTCGAGCGTACGGCGGAGGTCGTCAGTGCGCTCCATTTTTAGTTTTTTGCGGATGTGACTGCGCTGGCTGGTGATATTCGACTCTGTCTTATTGAGTGTGGCACAGATCTCCTTGAGGGTATGACCTTCGAGGATAAGTCTGCATATCTCCTTCTCGCTTGCCGTCAACTCCGCACATATCATGTCCCATGCCAGATTGTCAAGTTCTTCCTTGCGCAGTCTATTCTTGGCATTGTGCACTATCTGTTGACGCTGTTCGGGACTAAGACGCTCCAATAGGCTCAATGCCTTTTCACTTGTCATGTCCTTAAGATTAGCAAGCATTTCAAGTGCCCGCATCTCCTCCTGCGACACCTCGCGTGGTTGTCTGAGACCTTTCGTTATACGACTGAGATTATAGCAATACACATAATAGAGCATCACGGCACCCACGAGTATGGGTTTTATGGAGAGCACTCTGAGATATGACTCTTGCATATAGAGATGAAATGTCACCATCGGCACAAGCATGAGCGAGATGGCTTTGGCGGCAAAGTTTAGTCGCATACTCAGCGCCGCTATGGCAAGGACAAAGGTCACATATATATTGCCCGCCACGGTGATATTATCCTCCAGGACACCATACAGTGTGCAAAAAACATTGTCAATGGCAAGTTTTATCGTCATCATCACAAACAATGCCGAGAGTCCATTCTTGAGCGTAGTATTCTTATGCCATATCATCAACTGTATGACGACAAAGCAGATAAGGTTGAGACATGACACGCAAAATCCCTTCGGTTCCCAATAGAGCAGAAATAGGATGAAGTGATAGGGTATCACCAGACACTCTATTATAGTAATAAATATGTACGCGAGGACACGGCGCCTGTCCACCACTCCACAGTAATGTGGGCAGAGATGATGTTCTATCTTGTGAATCAGGCTTACAGTCAGATTGCTTAATCCTTTCATATTGGTTGTTTAGATTAATGCAAAGATATATTTTTTTGCACATATTAAACCAACAAGGGGGGGTATTAAGGTTTTTAAGCATTTTTTAGGTGACAAAACGTAAAAATAAGCATAAATCAGCATTTTTCAGGGTAGGAAAAATCATTTACGAGGACCTATAAAGATAATTTTGCCACCGCAAATCCGCAACAATGCGATTTATAACCTTAATATCAACATATATATTAACCCTTAAAATCTTAAATTTATGAACAAACTTACACTATCACTCGTTGCATTAGCAACCGTCGGAGGCACTGTCCAGGCACAGACCACCGTGATGACTGAGCAAGAGAAAGCTGATGCTATCAGCCAGAAGAAAGCTACTATCGACGAGATACGCAAGTCGCTCAATGCCGCTACCGCCACCGTAAACGGTTGCACGGACGTGGCTGACACGTATCTGCTCAAGTTGAGTAACATCGCCAAGGAGATGAATGACATCTATAATGATGACGAAGTCTTGGAGATTACCACTGACCAGGTCAACGACTTCAATATGCGTATCGCTGACGCTGAGAGTGCTGCCATCACTGCGCAGAAACCTTACACGGCAAAGAGTGAACTCACCAACCAGTATAACACTCTGAAGACTCTGCTCGATGAGAAGCTTGCTATTGCTGGCAAGGCTGATTATCCACAGGCTGGCCCTGGCAAGGTAAATGCTCTCAATGCGCTCAACATCCCTGACATTCTCGAGACAATCAATGGCTATGACCTCTCAAAGCAGGACATCGTGAATGACCAGACAGACATCGAGGGTAAGATCAAGACTGCCACAAGTAAGGTCAATGAGATACTCAAAGACGAGCAATCTCTGAAAGAGCTCGAGGATGCTCTGACTAACAATGAGGATGCACACCAAAAGGTTGTAGAAGCTTACAATGATGCCAAGGCGAAATATGACGCCCAACTGGCAAAAGCTCTCGACGCACTGCCTTCTGACAACTACAAGGATTGGCAGGAAGAGGTTATCGCTGACCTCAATGAGCAGTATCGCATCATCACCTCTGCCAAGAATGAAGACGAGAAGGACTATAAGGCTGGCACGGCAGCAGAAAATGCCAATGATCGTATCAGCGCCATCAATGATGCTGCTGGTGAGATTAGTACATTGGTAGGCAATAAGGTCTCAGCTAAGAATAAGCAGGAATCGGCTAATACCCATGCCATTAACAGAGTCAATATATGTCAGGCTGCACTTGACATCATCAAGGAAAAGATGGTCAATCGTGACCTCACAGAGTGTGACGCTGACATCGCTAAAGTGCAAAAGATGATTGATGATCTCTCTGCAGAAATAGAGAGTCAGTATAAAGCTCACACTATCGCTACTTATACTGTCGTCACAACTACAATAGAAAATGCTACAATTGATATCAGCGACGGCAAGGGGCATAATTACGACTTCATTGTCAAGAACTATGACACTTACAAGAGTTGGATAAATGGTGTAGCTGATGCTCAGGAAAATCTTGATAAAACTGTAGCCGAGGCAAAGAAGGCTTCCGAGGATGGCGAATACATTCCTGCTGACTACTTCACCGCAACTCAGAAGGGCATACAAGATGACATTGACGCTCTGACAAAAGCCATCGAAACCGCTTATACGGGAAAGACAGTTGTAGCCAACAATGATAAATTCCAAAAACAACTTGAAGCCATTGAAGATGACCGAGCAGGCTATGAGATTGACACCGATGACGCACTGCAAGCATACGAGGCTATCCAGAAGACTGTCAGTGACCAAAACGCACTCTTGGCTAAGATGGCTGATGCCATGAAGGATGACCCGAAGGTGACCATCGACGGCACAAGCAATGGCAAGTCTTATCAGACTGCTTATGATGAGCGCGTCAAGGAGGTAGAGACTATCACTAAGAAGCTTGATGATGCCAAGAAGAAGGCTGACCAAAAGCATTTCGAGGCCATAAAGGAAGCAGCTGCTATGGGTGTGTCAGCTGACGTACAGTCTCTGACCGAAAGTTACGCTGACAACAAGAAGGCATATGACCTCAACAATGCCAAGGCTACTGCCGAGATCTATCTTGCTAAGGCTCAGGAATTGATTGAAAGCAATAAGAAGGCACTTGACGGCATCACTGTCACAGAAGAAGTGTATGGCAATCAAGCTGACGCTATCAGCACAAAGAAGGCCGAGATACAACAGATCGTCGATGACATCTCGACTGAATACGACAAGGCTAAGGCTGACTATGATGCTGTAGCAGACGACAGTGCTGACAAGGTCAATGCTGCTGCCAAGGCTGTGGAGACTCTCACCAATATCAATGATAACTTGACCAAGAATGTCAACCCTGAGGTGGAGGAACTCAATGCACAGGCTACCGCCGCCAAGGAAAACAAGGCTGCTTATGATGCCATCTGCACAAAGTATAACACTGTGAATGCCGCCCTTGCAGATTACTCAACCAAAATCAACGACCCAGAGCACCCCGCTACTGGTGAAGCTGAGAAGTACTATAGCAACGAATTCGACAAACTCACTACAAGTTTGTCTGCCGTATTGGATGATGCAGAAAAGGCTTACGCTGACATCAAGGCAAAGGACGTGCAGGAAGAGTTGATTGCTAAGATAGAGGACATCAACAAGAAGGGCAGTGATCTCTCCAATGCTATCGCTCCTAACGAGGTGGCTCATAATAATCAGGTGGCTAAAGCCGCTGACCTGCTTGCCACATGGCAGAGCACATATGACGCCATCTCCAGTGGCGACCTCTCTGACTCTGCTAAGGACTATCTGTCACAACTTGCTAACGAGCGCGAGAATATCACCGCTATCAACAAGGACATCGCTACTGCTTTCGGCAAGGGACAGTCCGTGGTTCAGGATGAAGAGATAGAGGCAAAGATACAAGAGATATCTGCCACCATCATCAGCATAGCACAGCAGTCTAAGGACAACTATGACGCTAATGTGGCTACCACCAACAAGGCTCAGCATGACGCATTCATCGCTGCCGTGACCACCACCAACACTAAGTTTAGTAATGCCGTGGATGTGCTCAATCAGTTTGCTGGCATCAAGAACGAGGCTTCTAAGACTGCCATCGAAAATCTCCTCCCTACTCACGAAGACATCTATGCTTACGCTGACAAGATCCGCCAGCTGCGCAGCAGTGAGAACAAGGAGTACACATCTTACGCCAATGCCACCTATGGTGACGA
>CAVABU010000065.1:1424-6340 GCA_963586965.1 Gemmiger formicilis | reverse complement strand
GTGGATCCTCTCTATGCCGTGCATGTGGACACATGGGCAGAGACTCTCGACAAGAATCTCGACAGCATGCTCGCTGCTGACATGGTGAAGGCTTGTGATGCCGAGGTGGCATATCTCTCCGACGTTATCAATACCGTCTATGCTTCTGAGACTAAGGAGATCAAGGAACTGACTCTCACTGAGAGTGACAGAGAGAAATATCTCGTAGAGATTGATGAGTTTAAGGAGAATTTTGACGATATTGTCAAAGAAATCTACGACCAAACTTCAGAGTCTGTAGAATATATCCAGGGTGCATACAATTTTTATTTCTGTGAGGGCACAATGGATAAGCACTCTTGGGCTTACGAGGAGGCTGTCGAAAAGGCTAAGAAGAATGAGGCAAATATCGAGGCTTACAAGTATATCACTCATTTCCTCGACACTGCACAGAGTGACCTCGAAAAGGTCGCCGCTGACATCAAGCAGCTCACTGTAGGACACCAGGATGGCCAGGTGTGCGCATTGGTGGAATATCAGCAGGAGATAATCGATATGTATAAGATCAATGCCGAAGAATGGTATGCTACTGGCAGTTGTGTCGCTAACGAACAGTCTATCAAGAATTACGAAGCAAAGTGGCCTACGACTATTGAGATAATCCAGAAATATGCCATCGATGATGAGATTGAGGTATTCCACTTGGGTAAGTTTGACGAAATCAAGGAGGAGTATAATCAGGTGGCAAAGATCGACCTCGACAAGGTGGCTGGCTATGACGAGCAGATACAGGATCTCTACAACACATTGTTTACCAATGGCCAGGCAAGTACTGAGACTGCACAGGCAAGCATCGAGTATAGATGGAATAATGACAAACTGACATTCCAAGAGGCTCTCACCGAACTGGTGGCTTGGGAGGCAAAGTTTGCTGAAACGCTCAATAAGCTCAACTCTCTCTATGACAACACTCGCACTGCTGATGCCATCGCGGCTGTCAATGCTGAGATAGAGAAGACTGACGAGAGCATCAAGCAGATAGAGAAAATGGCTAACTATAATGAAGCCATGAAGGCTGACTTTGGTGTTAGCACTACTTGGATACGCGAGATCCTCTCCTCTATCCAGAGCGACTTCGAGGCTAAGAAGAGCACTATCCTATTCCATGAGGAAGGTCTCATGAATGACCTTGCCAAACTGAATAAGATTGTGGAGGAAGAACTTGACGAGAACAATGTCCTGTGCAGACTCTACGACAAGCACGTGAAGAATGACGCGGCTAAGGCTACTCTTGACACTGAGATGGAGAAGCTCGAGGCTCTGCTGACTACCACCACAGAGAAGATCTCTGCATTCCAGTATCAAAGTCCTTACGCAAAAGAGCGTCTTGAATTATTGACTGTAGACATCAATGAAGAGAAGAAGAATATTGACAAGGATTATGAGCACGTATTACTTGTAAACACAGTGGAAGTCTTCACAGACAACATTAACACTCTAAAGAATGACCTTGCCGAAATAGACGCAATTGCTTCTTATAATGAGACGGCTAATACTATCCTCGTCATTGGCAATGAACTGGAAGACGAAGTGTGGACAACAATTGCAACAAGCGATTATGGTGCTGACAGAGAGGCAAAACTGCTAACGGAATACAATCGTCTTACTAAAGCTATCGATGCAGCAGGAGATTACAACAGCAATACATATGGTGGGTATAAGGTATATGCTGACATCTATGGCATCGAGTACTTAGACGAGGAAGGCAATCCTATGTCTGTCGAAGTCGACTACCTGTCAGAGGCTTATCCTGCAGTGGTGGAGCGCATCGCCGAACTGAAGGAGGAGATCGCACAACTGAAGTCGGATGCTGAGACTATGTCTTACATCGTCGGTGACGCCGACAATGACAAGCAGGTGACTGTCAATGACTACTCCACTGTGCGCGACTTTATCCTCAACAATAAGGACTTCGAGGATGTCTCTGAGGCTCAGCGCTATGCTGCCGACATCGACCAGGACGGCCAGTTCACCGTGGGCGACCTCAATGCAGTGTCCAACTTGATCTTCGGCACCAACACCTCTGGTCGCATCCGTGCAAGGGTGAAGGCTGTGGCTGGTGAGAATGAGATCACCATGACCAAGCAGGCTGAGGAGGTGTCAGTATTTGGCAAGACTGTGAAGGTGGCTGTCAACCTCAACAATAGCACCGCATTCACTGCAGGACAGTTTGACATCCAGTTGCCTGATGGCATGAGCATCGCAAGTCAGGAACTCTCTGACCGTAGCAATGGCCACGACATCTTTGTCAATGAGATTGGCGACGGACTCTATCGCGTGCTGGTGGCTACCATCGACAACAATGAGTTTAATGGCAACGCTGGCGACCTCGTGACGCTCAATGTGGAGGTAGGAAGCAGTGTCACCGACGGCAACATCCAGCTCACCAACGCTATCTTTGCTGACGCTCAGGGCAGAGCCTACACGCTCAGCGATATCGACGGAGCAAGTGCCACGGGCATCGACTCTATCAATGCTGCCACGACTAAGGAACGCGTCTACTCTATCGGCGGTCAGATCATGAAGACCGTGAAGAAGGGCATCAACATCATCGTTGGCGAAAACGGCGAAGCTAAGAAGGTAGTAAAGAAGTAATGACTTAATGGTCGGGAAACACTGGCATGGCGTAATACTCCCAAATGCCTTTTTCACACCATAGCTGGTGTTTCCCTTTTTACTTCAATGTGTTTCACAATCTAAAAAAAGACAATTATCATGAAAAGAATATTCAATACTCTGGCTTTGGCTCTGCTCTGTTGCCTCACGGCTACGGCTGGCGACAATAAGCTATCTATCGCCAACTTCCAGATCATTCCTGGTGAAGAGAAGACGCTTGAGGTGGTGCTCACCAATGAGGACAACATCTCGTCATTGCAGTTTGACATAGCATTTCCTGAAGGTCTGTCCTATGTGGACGGCAGCCTCAGCAAGGTGACCGCGCGCATCACCCGTAGTAGCCACTCTATAATAGGCGCTGAGCAGGATGACGGCACTTACCGATTTGGTGTACTCTCCACATCTGCCTCCACTGCATCGTCTGCCATCAAGGGCAATAGCGGTGCCATCCTCACCATGAAGGTGAAGGCTGACGAGTCATTTGCTGGTGGCAACATCCAGGTGACTGAGATTATCGGTAGCGACGCCACAGTGGACACTCCAGTGCGCATCGACATGAGCGAGTTTCAGGTGAAAGCTGGACTCTATGTCGGCACTATGGACGTGGATGTCAAGGACGTGGCTCTCAAGAGTGGTGACACTTCCACCATCTACTTGTCACTCAGCAACACCGTGACGCTCAGCTCTCTGCAAGCGAAGATCACTCTGCCAGAGGGCATCGAGTTTAACACTGACGCAGATGGTGAGAATGTGACCTACACTGATCGCCTCTCTGACAATCATGTGGCTACGATAAATCTCATCCCAGGCACCACCAATGAGTATATGCTCGTGATCTCGGCCCTCACAGGTGATGACTTCGACGGCAATGAGGGCAACCTCATAGGACTCAACATCAAGGCAAATGACGAATTCGAGGGTGGCAACATCGTGATCAAAGATGTCATCGTGTCCAACAAACTTGCCATCCGCTATGATATGGATGCTACTCTTACTGTGAGCTGTGCCATTGTAGATGGTATTGACAGTGTATGGCAGAAGGCTGACGGCGCTACTTGCACAGACATCTATACTCTCGGTGGCGCAAGGGTTAATACCGTGGAGAAGGGCAAGGTGTATATCCTCCGCTATTCTGACGGTGCTACGAGAAAGGTTATAGTAAAGTAAGATGTAAATTCCATAGATTCTGCCCATCGGCAGATGTTGTTAGATTGAGAGGAGGCAGCGCAGTGATGCGTTGCCTCCTTGTTTTGTTTATGAGTATGTGCCGTCAATATTTATTTCTCCAGTCGCATGGAGTGTGTGATGCCTCGACGCATCATGTCCTTGAGTGCTGGATGCAGGCGAGTGAGAAATCCACTCCACGACTTATTCTCAGCCTTGCTCCATCCTGCCTCTGAGAGGGCGATAGCGCGCGGATAAGCCTGATAGAAGATGCGCTCGGGCGTGTTGATGCATTCGCTCCATAGCGTGCCAGCCACACCGAAGAGATTATTCTTCTCAAAGTCTTCGCCCATGCCCCATGCAGGGTCGAGGTCATAGGCTTGCTTCAGCGTGGTGGTAGGCATACCCCAGTTGACCTCAGGCATATCGCCCTTTGCCATCGGATAGTCGAAATAGCAGTGCTCACCTGGGCAGAGCATGATGCGGGCATTGTTTGACACGGCTGCATCGAGGGCTTCCTTAGTCTGACCTGAGCGCCAAGCGAAGGTGACGCATCCTGGTTGGATCTTCTTAAAGTCTGACTCATACCAAAACATCGGGGTCTTGCCATACTTGGTGCGCAGTGTGTCTATCATGCGGTCAAAGAGGTAACCCTGCAGACGCCAGTTCTCTGAGCGGTCGGTGGTGGTGATGCCAAGCTGTTGCTTGAGTTTCTGACACTTCGGACAGTCTGTCCAGCAGTCGAGAGGCGGATTGCCTGCCTCGTCGCCACCGAGGTGGATGTAGGGCGATGGGAAGATGTCTGCAAGTTCCTTGAATACATTGCCGAGGAATTCATAAGTAAACTCATTGCCTGGGCAAAGCAACTCATTAGACACGCCACAGGTGGTGCGTATCGGCACTTGACGCTGATGGCAAGTCAACTCGGGGAAGACGCTGATGGCTGCCACCTCATGACCTGGCATCTCTATCTCGGGCACGATGTCCACATAATACTGTGCGGCATACTTCACCAGTTCGCGCATCTGCTCCTGTGTGTAGTAGCCCTTGATGGGAAACATCATGTCATCTTGTCCCCAGCGGGATGAAGCCTCGGC
>CAVABU010000065.1:0-1074 GCA_963586965.1 Gemmiger formicilis | reverse complement strand
TATCTATGGAGAGATTGAGTGTCACGGTGCTCTTCTTGCCTTTGACATATCTCACATCTGCGTCATTGCCAAGACGCTCGTGGAGTATGCGCTGTGCCTGATTGCGGATGTTGCCATCGCACTGCTCATCACAAGCTATATCCCACTGTGCAGTGACCTGCAGCGGAGTGGCTTTGGCATTGACATTGATTGATGCAGGAGCTGGGGTGAGACATTCCAACGGACTGCATATCTCTGCACCCTTTGGAGCATCAGCAAAGAATAGTCGCCAGCCCTCTGCCTTGCGGTAAGCCTTTTCTGCACCTTTTGGCACGATGAGTCGCACCTTGCTGCGGTCTATGCCATCAAATGCTGACGCTGCCGCACGCGGTGGTGTCTTGCTATTGACAGTCACGGTGGTGAGTCCCGACAAGCGTGCGAAGGCATACTCGCCTATCTCGGTATTACCCTCAAGGGTTATGCTCTTGAGCGACTTGCAACCAGAGAATGCGGCATCGCCGATAGCCTTCACTGATGATGGGATGGTGATAGCAGAGAGATTGTCACAAGCGAAGAAAGCCTGACTGCCTATATACGTGGCATTCTCAGGCAAGAGGATGCTCTGCAGTTTGTGTCGTGAGTGGAAAGCATTTGCGGGCACAGTGTCACAAGTAGCTGTGCTGAGGTCCACGTCACGGAGTTGAAAGCAGAGATCACGCAACTGGCGGAAGTCGGAATTGCGTGTGGTGGTCAACTTGCCCGTAAGTCGGAGTTTCACAGCCATAGACTTCTGTTCCGCCTTCAGGTCATTCATGTTTGCCACAGTCTGCGCCACAGCAGGAGCTGCCATCGACAGTGACATGGCAAGCGAGAGGAATAGTGATTTATACATATTATATATATAGATTGTTTTGATTGTCCTTTGCAAAGATAATGCAAACCGAAGGCAATATAAGCTAAACAAGTTTAGATTTATTGCTGAGGTGCAGCTTATCTTATACAAAGGTAAAATATTCATATGTAATATGAGCGCAATCGGGCAATTAATATGAGGTTCATGAGTATAAAACATTTTCAAGCGAGCTATAAAACCTC
>CAVABU010000064.1:0-14083 GCA_963586965.1 Gemmiger formicilis | reverse complement strand
AAACATTTATTTGCCCACGCAAAAGTGCTTAAAGATATTTGAGAGGGTCTCTGGGGTCGAAATCTCACCACCGGTGATGGAGGAGAGGGTGTGGAGTAGGGGACGGAGGTCTTCTGCTATGAGGTCACCACTGATGCCTGACTCTATGGCGCTAATCACTTGCTGGATTTCTTTGTGAGCACGGCAAAGGATACTATAGTGACGGGCATTGGTGACGATGATGTCGCCTTGATGTATCTCGGGTATATCTGCGGCATGGAAGATTTCTTTCTCTAGATTGTCTATTCCCGTACCTTCTTTAGCTGATATATTTACGACGTGGCTATTTGCATCATGATTGACACAAACGGACTGCGAGATATCTATTTTATTTCTTACAATTATAAGAGACTTACCTTCACATAGATTGCGCATTTTACGTGATTCTTCTTCTATAGGTTCACTGTCTACTACCCACAATACTATGCGTGCTTCATGCAATTTCGTGTAAGTCTTCTCTATGCCCAGTTTCTCTACTTCATCAGTTGTATTTCTGATGCCTGCAGTATCGATGAAACGGAAGGTGCAACCTTTGATAATGGTGGTATCTTCAATAACATCACGTGTGGTGCCATGGATATTACTCACTATCGCCTTATCTTCATGCAAGAGGCAGTTGAGCAGAGTACTCTTGCCGACATTAGTCTTTCCCACAATAGCCACAGGGATGCCTTCCTTTATAGCCTTGCCAAGTTCGAAAGATTTGGCAAGTGAGGTGATGCGCTCATCTATCTTGAGAGCGAGGTCGTGCAGTTCACTCCTATCGGCAAACTCCAATTCTTCATGATCAGAGAAGTCAAGTTCGAGTTCGAGCAGAGATGTAAGTGTCAAGAGTTGTTCTCTCAAGAGTGACAATTCTGAAGAAAAGCCTCCACGCAATTGGCTTATAGCGATATCGTGCGAAGCCTTATTGGAAGAAGCAATAAGGTCTGCCACGGCTTCAGCCTGACTGAGATCCAACTTGCCGTTCATGAAGGCACGCATGGTGAATTCTCCAGGTTCGGCAGCCATAGCTCCATTTGCTATAAGCACATGAAGTATTTCACGAACTATATATGCAGAAGCGTGGCAGGATATCTCCGCCGAGTCCTCACCCGTATAAGAATGGGGTGCACGAAAGACGGTGACGAGAACTTCATCGATAGTCTCGTCACCGTTTATGATATTTCCGTAGTGCACCGTGTAGCCTTTGGCATCTTTTAAATCTTTAGTGAAGACCTTAGATAGGACATCAAAAGTCTTTTCTCCGCTAATTCTAATTACAGCAATTGCTCCACCTGTTGCCGTTGCCGGTGCACATATAGTCGTCATTATGATATATTAAATTCTGTCAAGTACCAATTTTATCAGTTCGTCTATCGAAGACTTGTATTCAGTGTTCATCTCTTGTGCATAGCGGTTGGCTATCACCATACAACAAGTCATAGCGTGATGTCCCAATAGCGATGACAATCCTGCAAGCGCTGATGACTCCATCTCAAAGTTGCAAATCTTCAGTTCTGTACCAGCCTTGACTGCAGGAGTAGTCTCACGAGTCACATAGCGGAAAGCCTCTACCTTCTTATTTTGGTCAGGGTCTACGGTAGCTATACGTATCTGTCTGCCTTGTGGACCGTAAAATCCACCACAAGCGATGGTTATGCCACGCACCATGTCATCATCAGCTATTCTATCGATGAGGTCTGCATCTGCCGTAGCCACATATGGAGCACCTTTCTTTGGTGACCAATCCATATGTTTCACAAAAGCCTCTTCCATATCGAGGTCGCACACTTCATCACGACCAGCATAATAGTTGAGAAGTCCGTCAAAACCAATGGATTTCACTGAAGCCACAAACGTGCCTATAGGAGTTTCCGGTTGGAGTCCACCACATGTTCCTATTCTAATGAGAGTAAGAGTCTTATGCTCAGGTTTCTCTGTGCGTGTGGCAAAGTCTATGTTTGCTAAAGCATCCAATTCGTTGACTACGATATCTATATTATCACAACCAATACCTGTGGAAAGCACGGTCACGCGCTTACCATTGTAATAGCCTGTCACGGTGTGAAATTCGCGGCTTGACACTTCGCATTCTCTTTTCTCGAAGTGAGCTGCCACAGTATCCACTCTGCCAGGGTCGCCGACGAGTATCACCTTGTCTGCCAGTTGTTCTGGTTTGATATGAAGATGAAAAGCACTGCCGTCAGCGTTGATAGGCAGTTCTGATTCTGGGAAATGTTTCATAATAGTAATAAAATTTTATTGGTTTTCTATTTTTCTAATATTCTTTTCTTTTTCGTGTATTGACTTCTCGAGGGCATCGATTTCCTCCTCCATAGCCACAATCTTGCGACCTAAGTCGTGACGTTTAGATTTCGAAGCATCAGAATAGATTCTGCGTGCGTCGTCAAGCAAGTCACGAGTGACAGAAAGTTGAGCCTTTTCTTTATCCATCAACTGATACATTTGCTTAGCCTTGATGCTCTTGAAGTCAGACAATTTGGTATATGTCGTCTGGTCATTTATGACAAACTCCATACTGCCACTATCATTCTTGCCCACCTTTTTCATCATGGACTTGTATCTTGCAAGAGCCGCGTCGCGATCTCCAAAAGACCATGTGCTCTTGATGTCAGATATCAAGGCATACCTTTTCAGTTTATCTTTCTCAGTTCCCTCAACAAATGTATTTCGCTGCGGAGTGTACTCAAACGTGTAGATACAAACTTTCCCTTCCGGCTGATACCTATCCGATACGAGCCATCCGATATTGTCTATATCGCTTATAGCCAACATATATTCATTGGCTGGAGAATTGTAAGGCAGTCCCAAGTTTGTAGCTTCATAGAAGCGTGCATTGTCGGCATCATACGTGGTGTAAAAGATGTCACGTCCGCCTACAGTACCTTCACCTTCGGCTGAGAAATAGAGAGTTACTCCATCAGACATCAGAAACGGATAATCGGGATTGAGATTATCTATCTCGCTTATCTGTCGAGCATCCTCCCATTTGTTTCCATATTTATGCGAGATATACATGTGTCGTCCCGAAATGGTGTCGCCCGAGGCAAAGATGGTGGTATTACCAAATTCGTTAGTATAGCTCTCCTTCCCGTTCTCCGAGGCTTCCTTGCCAAGACTTTCTGGCAAGGACATACTCTTGAGAAACGAATTCTTGTCTACGACCACGCTATCGATAAACATCACCTTGGCCGTGGATGGCAAGAGTTCGTCAAAGAGTTTCTCCTCAGCCGTTTTCTCCACCACAGTGACTTTAGCCTTGGCCTTAGTCTTGCGTTTTTGAGCATTGACTGTGCCGAGGCAAAGAGCCGAGAGCAATATAAGGAAACAAATTCTTTTCATATAATATGTTTAATATTAGGATGCTGTAAACATCTTGATAATGGAAGCTGCAGCCTTTCGTCCGTCACCCATAGCGAGTATCACTGTGGCTCCACCTCTCACGATGTCACCTCCTGCAAATATCGTTGGGATAGACGACTGCATCATGTCATTTACTGCTATGGTGTTCTTTCTACCCAGTTCCAGTCCTTCCACGCTACGTGGCACGAGTGGGTTAGGGGAAACACCCACAGCCACGATGGCCTGGTCTATCTCTATCGTCTCTATCTCTCCTTCCACAGGAATAGGACTTCTGCGTCCTGAAGCATCAGGTTCACCAAGTTGCATAACCTGCAGTTTTACAGCCTTCAACACGCCTTTCTCATCTGCTACGTATTCTATAGGATTATGCAGAGTCAGGAATTCTATTCCTTCCTCCTTGGCATGCTTCACCTCCTCAAGACGTGCGGGCATCTCAGCCTCCGAACGTCTATAAGCTATGAACACGCGTTCTGCACCAAGTCTTTTTGCCGTGCGGCATGAGTCCATGGCAGTATTTCCTCCACCGACCACCATCACTGACTTTGCCTTCGTGATAGGAGTGTCGCTCGCAGGATTGCTTGCATCCATGAGATTCACACGAGTGAGATATTCATTTGATGACATGATGCCAACGGAGTTCTCACCTGGTATATTCATGAAGTTTGGTAGACCTGCACCTGATGCCACGAATATGGCCTTGTAGCCTTGCTCTTCAAGTTCCTGTATGGTGATGGTCTTGCCCACGATGCAGTCTTTCACGAAGGTGACACCTATTTTTCTGAGGTTTTCTATTTCTACATCTACGATAGCGTTAGGCAGACGGAATTCAGGTATACCATATTTCAATACGCCACCTATTTCATGCAGAGCTTCAAAGACAGTCACGCTGAAACCAGCCTTGGCTAAGTCGCCAGCACATGAAAGTCCAGCTGGGCCAGAACCCACGATGGCTATCTTTATGCCATTGGCAGGTGCACATTCAGGCAGAGCCATCTTGCCTGAGTTGCGCTCATAGTCGGCAGCGAAGCGTTCGAGATTGCCAATTGCCACAGCCTGATGACCCATCTTCAGGTGCATACACTTGCTTTCGCACTGCTTCTCCTGTGGACAGACGCGACCGCAAACGGCAGGCAATGCGCTGGTATGCTTCAGCACGCGGGCAGCCTCAAGAAATTGTCCGCACTCTATGTTCTTGATAAACGAAGGTATGTTTATTGACACAGGGCAACCCTCCATACATGTAGGGTTCTTGCAGTCGAGGCAACGCTTTGACTCGGTCAGAGCCTGCTCAATGGTAAGTCCCGTATTCACTTCCTCCAGACGTGTCGTGGCACGATACACTGGATCAAGTTCTCCCATCTTGCAACGCTCAATCTGAGTGCGCTCCTTCGGTTTCATAGCACCTCTAAGATTGGTGCGCCATTCGGCATCACGGTCAAGAAGGATGTGGAGTGGGGTGTCGGTGGTCATATCGGAGGCATCCTCCACGCAGGAAACTTTCTTTTCGACATTCTCGCAAGATGCGCAGACATGCTCTTGGAGTTTCTTCATCTCCTCAAGTTCCTCTGCTTTGAATGCGCCCATACGCTTAAACATCTCGTCAAAGTCTACCTCATGACCATCAAACTCGGGGCCATCCACGCAGACAAATCTCGTCTTGCCTCCCACAGTGATGCGACATGCACCGCACATGCCAGTGCCGTCCACCATGATGGTGTTGAGCGAAACGTCAGTAGGGATGTCATATTTCTTGGTCAGCAGACAACAAAACTTCATCATGATGGCAGGGCCAATGGCAAAGCATTTGTCTACCTTCTCACGTTGTATGACCTCTTCCATACCCACGGTGACCACACCTTTCTGACCATAACTACCATCGTCAGTCATGATAATCACCTCGTCCGAGTGCTTGCGCACCTCTTCCTCAAGTATTATCAGTTCCTTAGTTCTACCTGCAAGCACCGACACCACTCTGTTGCCAGCCTTCTTTAGAGCCTTTATTATTGGCAACATAGGAGCTACGCCCACGCCACCACCAGCACAGAGCACCGTGCCGTAATTAGCTATTTTTGTAGCCTGACCAAGAGGACCCACCACGTCTGTGATATAGTCGCCCTCGCTCAGACTACAAAGTTTAGTCGTCGAATAACCCACCGTCTGCACCACCAGTGTGATGGTGCCCTTCTCTACATCAGAATCCGCGATAGTCAGAGGTATTCGTTCACCTTCTGTGCCCACACGCACGATAACGAAATGTCCAGCCTTGCGGCTTTTTGCTATAAGTGGCGCTTCCACTATCAGTCTGAATACTTTTTCGGAGAATTGCTCCTTCTTGACTATCTTGTTCATAATGTTAGGTTTCTGATGTAAAGGTATTGGTTGTTAGTTTAATGTGGGGGGGGGGTAGGGAGTGACACTATTTTATAATGTCACATCCCATGTATGGCACGAGCGCCTTTGGCACGCGGATGCCTTCTGGAGTCTGGTAGTCTTCGAGGATAGATGCCACGATGCGAGGCAGAGCCAGTGCAGATCCGTTAAGCGTGTGGCAGAGTTCGATTTTCTTGTCCCCTGACTTTCTGTAGCGACAGTGCAGACGGTTAGCCTGGTATGTATCGAAATTGGATACTGATGACACCTCAAGCCAACGCTGCTGTGCCTCAGAGTAAACTTCAAAGTCATAACAGATGGCGCTGGTAAAACTCTGATCGCCACCGCACAAGCGCAGGATTCTGTAAGGCAATTCTAGCTTCTTCAAGAGACCTTCCACGTGGTCAAGCATTTCCTTGTGGCTCTCTGCAGAATGCTCTGGAGTGTCTATTCTAACTATCTCTATCTTAGAGAATTCGTGCAGACGATTGAGTCCGCGCACGTCCTTGCCATAGCTTCCTGCTTCACGACGGAAACACTGAGTGTAAGCACAATTCTTTATTGGTAGGTCCTTCTCGTCGAGGATCACGTCACGATAGATATTTGTCACTGGCACCTCTGCAGTAGGGATGAGATAAAGGTCATCCACCTCACAGTGATACATCTGGCCCTCCTTGTCAGGCAACTGTCCTGTGCCGTAACCAGAAGCAGCGTTTACCACTGTCGGTGGCATAATCTCTGTGTATCCAGCCTTGCTTGCTTCAGCGAGGAAGAAGTTGATAAGTGCGCGCTGGAGCTGAGCACCCTTGCCGATATATACAGGGAAACCTGCACCTGTAATCTTCACACCGAGGTCAAAGTCTATGAGGTTATATTTCTTTGCCAGTTCCCAGTGAGGCACCTTTGCATCCTTGTTTTCAGGATTGCAAGTCCAGTTGCCCACAGTGTCTTCACCGATGACACACTCCTTGAGGTTAGACTTCACCACCCAGTTGTCCTCAGCGTGTGCGCCTTGAGGCACCTCGTCATAAGGGATATTTGGTATCTGACAAAGCAGAGTGGTGAGATCCTTCTCAGCATTGTCCTGCTTCTCCTGCAGAGCCTTAGCAGCATCCTTCAGTTCAGCCACTTTTGCCTTTACGGCTTCAGCCTCATCCTTCTTGCCGTCCTTCATCAGCATGCCAATCTGCTTTGACAGTTGGTTAGCCTCTTGCTTATTGTTGTCGAGAGCCTGCTGAGCCTCTCTGCGCTGACGGTCGATATTCTGCACCTTCTCGATGGCTTCTCTTGCGCCTTCGAAATGTTTTTTCTCCAGACCGGCAATCACGCGCTCGGTCTCCTCATTGATCAATTTAAGTGTAAGCATTGTATAAGATTTCTTATCCTTATGTTGTTATGTCACATTATCATATGTTATGACATGCAAAAGTACTAATTATTTTCTAACAAACGAAGAACAGCTTATAAAAGTTCACGCTTTTGGCCTTGTCACCGATTATACGGCTAAAACTCCACCACTGTGATGCCCGCACCACCAAACTGCACGTGCTCATCGTGATAGGACGTGACGTTTGGCACCGTACCCAAATATTGTCGTATGAGTTGGCGTAATATGCCATTGCCTTTGCCATGCAAGATCCTCACCTGCTGCACGCCTACGAGTATGGCATCGTCGATGAAATACATCACCGCATTGAGAGCCTCATCGCCACGCATACCGCGCACATCCAGTTCCTGCCTAAATTGTGATCGGCGGTCGTCTATCGTATTGCGTGTAGTGCGTGACACACTGACAGTATTTAGGTCCGCATGCTTTTGTGCGGGTGTCGTTGGCGTGGTCATAGCAGCTGAAGCCTTCTCGAGTCTTGATGTCCGCATCTTGGTACGCATGTCGCCGAAGATGACCGTTGCCATGTCAGCATTCAGACTCTCTATCTTGCCCGTGGAAGTGAGTCCCTTTATTCTCACTGTGTCGCCCACGGCAAAAGTTTCCTTCTTAGATGCAGCAGAAACTGATGTGGAAGACATCGCCACCGACTTATTCTTGTCTGCATTGCGGTTTTCCTTCTCCGCCTTACGCTTTTCGTGTCGTTCCTTGCGAGATTTTATCTGTTCGATCTTCTTTGCTATCTTGTCATCCTCCACCTTGGTGTCTATCTCGCTCACCTCAGCACGGAATGCATTGAGTTCCTCGCGTATCTTCTTAGTAGCCTCCTTCTCAGCCTGTTGCTCGCGTATTTCACGGATAGCATTCTCTATGCGTCGGTTGCTCTCCTTGAGGAGTTCCTCAGCCTGCACCTTTGCTCTGCGAAGTATAGCCTTGCGCTCCTGGTCTATGTCGGTGATATTGGTCTCATATCGCTCTATGGTGCGCTGCATATCCTTTTCGCGCTGGTGTATGGTCTGTCGCTTGGACTCCCAGTAGCGTTTGTCACGCACGATATCTTGCAGATATTTGTCCGACTGGATATACTCTTGTCCCACTATGCGTGAAGCATCCTCGATGACATCCTCGGGAAGTCCGATCTTGCGAGCTATCTCTATGGCGAATGACGAACCGGGACGTCCTATCTGCAATTGAAACAACGCCTTCATCTCGTGCCTGTCATAGAGCATGGCACCATTGACAGCACCCTTGTGCGCATCTGCGAAGTGTTTCAAGTTCTGATAGTGCGTAGTGATGACGGCAAAGGTGCCCTTTTCCCAAAACTGCTTGAGCACGGCTTCGGCTATGGCGCCACCTATCTGCGGTTCGGTGCCAGTGCCAAACTCATCTATGAGCAATAGCGATTTCTCCGAGGCAGTCTTTATCATCACCTTCATATTGCGCAGGTGAGAAGAGTAGGTGGACAGGTCGTCCTCGATGCTCTGTTCGTCGCCTATGTCTATCAATATGTCGCGAAATACTCCGCACGTGGAGTTCTCCTTCACAGGTATGGGCAGTCCGCATTGGAGCATATACTGCAGTAGACCAGTGGTCTTCAGACACACAGACTTTCCTCCGGCATTAGGTCCTGATATTATCAGTAGGCGTCCATCTGGTTTGAGCGTGATGTCGAGGGGTACGATTTTCTTGCCATGTTTTTGTAGCGAGAGTTGTAGCAATGGGTGTCGAGCCTCCACCATATCCATCATCGCATCGTCAGATATCTGTGGCACTATGGCACCTATTTTGTCAGCCACCATAATCTTTGCCCTAAGGAAATCGATGTGGGCGAGTAGGGAATAGGAAGCCACGATATAGCGCACGTCGGGTCGTATGACCTTGGCAAACTCGGTCAATATCCTGATGGTCTCCTTCTTCTCAGCAGATTTCAGTTCTCTGATTCTATTGTTGGCTTCCACCACCTGTGTAGGTTCCACGAATGAGGTCTTGCCCGTAGCACTCTCGTCGTGCACGATGCCAGGAATCTTCCTTTTCAGCGCTGGTGAAACGGGTATGACGAGTCTACCATCGCGCATGGCGGGACTGGCGTCCTTGTCGACGAGTCCGTCCTGTTGAGCCTGTCGAAGGATACTGTTGAGAGTGTGCGACACGGTGTTCTCAGCCTGTCGCAGATTGCGCCTTATCTCAGCCAACTGTGGCGAGGCAGTGTCACGCAGTTTGCCTGTCTTGTCAAGCATACGACTGATGCTATCCACAAGATGAGGAAAGGTGCTCACCTCTTCGGCAAGTATCTGCAGATGAGGATATTTGGACTCGTCACCCAAAGTAAAGATTTCGGGCACGAGCAACCGCTTTATCTGATCTATGGTAGCCAATGATCGACCGAGGTCAAAGAGTTCAGCCTCTTCCAGATGCGTGTGCTCCAATCGCAATCGGCTGACACTTTGCCTCATGTCGAAGAAATAGCTCAATGGGAAATCCTCTTGTTCAGAGAGCAGTGTTTGTAGTTCGCGCACTCTATCGAGTTTTTCCTTTATCTCCGTGGCATCGTCCATCATCTGCATGTCGTCCACTTTCTCTTCTCCGAGTGTAGACATGCAGGCTTCGCGCAGCATGGTTCGTATATCAGTAAATCCTATCTTATTTTCGAAATTGTCGGGGTATATCATATATATGTTTGACAGGGAAATATTACTTTGTGTCTGTTCAGCAGAACAAAGTTAACAAAAAAATGTCGTACACACGAATTTGCATACAAGTAATGTAAAAAGGCTGAAGCTTCAAGCTCCAGCCTTCCTTAAATAATATGATAATGTAGATATTAGCCCAATACTGCTGCTACGCCTGGGAGAGTCTTGCCCTCGATAGCCTCGAGAAGAGCACCACCACCAGTAGAGATGTAAGACACCTTGTCAGCGAGGCCAAACTTGTTGACACAAGCCACAGAGTCACCACCACCGATGAGTGAGAATGCGCCTTCTGCAGTAGCCTCAGCGATAGCATCGCCAATAGCACGTGAACCAGCTGTGAAGTTGTCAAACTCGAATACGCCTGCAGGACCATTCCAAAGGATAGTCTTTGCACCCTTGATAGCCTCTACGAAAGCCTTCTGTGTGTCAGGACCTGCGTCCATGCCTTCCCATCCGTCAGGTATGTCGTTAGAAGGATATACGGCGCGGTTAGCATCGTTAGAGAACTTGTCACCACATACTGAGTCTGTGCCGAGCACAAGTTCCACATTGTTCTTCTTTGCCAACTCCTCTACGCCGAGAGCTACATCGAGCTTGTCGAGCTCTACGATAGAGTCACCGATCTTACCGCCGTGAGCCTTTGAGAATGTGTAGGTCATACCACCACAGAGGATGAGCTTGTCTACCTTGCCGAGCAGATTCTCGATGATACCAATCTTAGATGATACCTTCGAACCACCCATGATAGCAACGAATGGACGCTTGATATTGCCGAGCACTGCGTCAACGGCAGCTACCTCTTTCTCCATGAGGAGTCCGAGCATGCGGTCTTCTGGCTTGAAGTAGTCAGCGATAACGGCTGTAGATCCGTGCTTACGGTGTGCGGTACCGAATGCATCCATCACCCAGCAGTCAGCGTAAGAAGCGAGCTTCTTGGCAAACTCCTTCTGAGAAGCCTTCATAGCCTTCTTAGCATCCTCGTATGCTGGGTCTTCCTTGTCGATGCCTACTGGCTTGCCTTCCTCTTCTGGATAGAAGCGGAGATTCTCGAGCAGGAGCACTTCGCCTGGCTTGAGAGCAGCCACCTCAGCGTCAGCCTTCTGGCAGTCAGGAGCAAACTTCACTGGCACACCGAGCTTCTCGCTCACTGCGTCTACTATCTGTGACAGTGAGAGCTCAGCCTTTACCTTGCCTTTTGGCTTACCCATGTGTGACATGATTATCAGAGCGCCACCCTTCTCAAGGATCAATTTGAGAGTAGGAAGAGCACCACGGATACGAGTGTCATCTGTAATCTTGCCGTCCTGAATAGGTACATTGAAGTCTACACGCACGATTGCCTTTTTGCCGGCGAAATCGTAATCATTGATTTTTGTTGCCATATCTTTTATTCTTTATTAGAAATGTATCATTCCGATTTTACAATGCAAATTTATAGAAAATTCCCGAATAAAACCTCGGTAATACGAAAAAAAACAATTCATAACAGTTTTAAAATTTAAAGATGGTATTTTACTAAAGTTTCTGATTTAATAATTAGCGAGGTTGACATATTATAGTAGTTGTTGCGTCCTCGCTGCAACCAATCATGGGCGTGAGCCATGGGAGGTACAGCGAGGCACCGTACCTCAAAAAGGGCAAAGCGGGGACGCTTCGCCTACTATGAATAGCAATATTTACTCAGACTATTGTTTTGTCGTTGCACAGCAGCTGCACTACGCTTGCACAGCACTTGCCAGACAGTCGCACACCAGCTGCTATGCAAGCGCAAACCAGCTGATGTGCGGTCATAGGAGCTATACTCCTCAATGGTCTAAGTCATATTCTCTCCACATTTCACATAACTATAATTTACCATTTTAATCATCATTGAAAATTATGTCGACAGTGTTTGCTTTCATATCGAATGTTTTTCGTATCTTTGACAGCATAAATAAAAACCAAATACAATATGAAGAAAATATTAATGACATTGGCACTTGTGCTGACCACGCTGTGCGCAAGTGCAAAGAGCCAAAGCGTGCCCGTCTATGCTTGGGCTGGCTTTGGTGACAACACCACGGAGAAATCTCTTACTGCTGATTTTAAGGCTTGGAAGAAGCATGGCGTCACTGGCGTGTGCATCAATGCTGGTATGGATATGGACAAGATCCGTATGGCATCTAAGGTAGCGAAGAAGGTAGGATTGGAATATCATGCTTGGGTGCCTACGATGTTGCAGGGTGGCAAACCGAAGAGTTGGTACACGGTAAATCGTCTCGGACAGTCTGCCTATGACGATCAGGCTTACGTGTCCTACTATACTACTCTCGACCCACGCAATGAGGATGTGAAAAATTATCTCACGGAGAAGTTTGAGGAGATAGCATCTATCCCTGAGGTGGACTATGTACAACTTGACTACATTCGCTATGCGGATGTCATCTTGGCTCGTGGCTTATGGGATAAATATGGACTTAACATGAATGGCGAGTATGCCAAGGCTGACTACTGCTATTGCAATGACTGCGTGGAGGCTTTCAAGAAGCAGAGTGGCATAGATATCACCAGGGTGTGCGACCCTTCAAAGATTAAGGAGTGGGCACAATTCCGTTGTGATGCCGTGACATCTCTGGTCAATCATATCTGTGACGCTGTGCATGCCAAGGGCAAGAAGATCAGTGCCGACGTATTCCCTGGTCCTAAGAGTTATGCTGAGTGGATGGTGCGCCAGCAGTGGAACAACTGGAAACTCGATGCCGTGTTCCCAATGAACTATAACGACTTCTACATGGAACCAGCCACATGGGTTGGCAAGGTAACCAAGGAAGAGGCTGATGCCATAAAAGGTCATGACACATTATTATATAGTGGCATCTTCATCTGCCATGACTGGAAAAACAAGGATAAGGTGATAGATCCAGAAAACTCAGGTCTGTTGCCATCAGAGATCGCCGAGGCTGTGGAGTCATCCATGCAGGCTGGCGCCAATGGCATAAGCATCTTCACTCCTAATGACATGACGGAAGAGCACTGGACTGCACTTGAAGCAGTACTCAAGAAACTCGCAAAGTAATTTGTAGATTTATAGTAGTTGCAGCGTCCCCGCTGCAACCAAGCAAAGTAGGAGGTATGGCGATGGCACCGTACCTCCTTTGACTTTTTCATTTCTCATAAAATTATATGGGCGGTCAATATCACATCGTCCATAATCGTTGTGCTAATAAAAGTCGTTTTATTAACACCTTATTATATAATATGGAAATGAAAAAAGATCAAACATCAATTGAGTCTCCACGCTTCCTCGACTTTATGGCAACGATAATTCAGAGGAAGAAGCAACTGGGCAGAATTCGCACATCAGAAACCTACACGTCGGCAATGAATAGTTTCCGACGTTTTTTAATCTCTCGCACCAATGACATTGACCGTGATGTCGACATTCCGTTTGAAGACATAGACTCCGACATCATCCAGGCATATGAGTCGTATCTGGAAAGCACGAGCGTAAGTGCTAACAGCATCTCTTTCTACATGCGCAACCTACGTGCAGTCTACAACAATGCTGTGGAGCATGATCTCACCATCCAGCGGTATCCATTCAAACGGGTATATACTGGCATTAGCAAGACTATCAAACGGGCAGTACCACTGAAAATCATCCTGAGAATCAAGGATATGGACTTGACCAAGAGTCCATCGCTTGACTTTGCCCGAGATATGTTTCTTTTTAGTTTCTACACTCGAGGCATGTCGTTTGTGGATATGGCATTTCTGCGCAAGAAAAATCTACAGGGCGATATGCTGTCCTATCGCAGGCGCAAGACTGGTCAACAACTCTTCATCAAGTGGGAGAGATGTATGAAAGATATTGCCGACAAGTATGACACAGCGAACTCCATTTACCTATTGCCAATAATCAAACTAGCAAGTGGAGTGGGTGAGAGACGGCAATATATCAACACGGCGCACAATGTTAATCATGCCTTGAAAACCATCGGCCGAAGATTGGGACTATCTATCCCACTGACGATGTATGTGGCACGTCATGCCTGGGCAAGCATTGCATGGAGCAAAAACATCCCCATATCCATCATCAGTGAGGGTATGGGGCACAATTCTGAATCTACCACCCGCATCTATCTTGCCTCGCTCAACACGGTAGCAGTAGACAAAGCAAATCATCTCATTCTTAAGTCGCTATCGTCAAAAGATGCTGGATAAAGAATAAACTTCTCTTTGTAAGAGATGT
>CAVABU010000063.1:0-14167 GCA_963586965.1 Gemmiger formicilis | reverse complement strand
CGCCGTGGCTCACCATGCGTCGTATGTCCGTGGAACTCACGTCTATGGTGTCCATGTCTATAAATGTAACACCTTCGGGAAGAGTATCTCTGTCAATGGGAAACCCTGTACGGGGATACACCAAGATGCGATGATTACTAATTATCTCTTCATGATTGCGCCAACCGTCAAATTTGCACCAGTTGTCTGCGCCTATGATAAGAGAGAAAGTGTGCTCGGGGAAATCCTTCTTTAATGCTTGAAGGGTATGCCAAGTATAAGACGGTTTAGGAAGGCCAAACTCATAATCCGAGCAGACGATGCCTGCTTCATGCTCCACTGCGCGGCGCGTCATATAGAGGCGCAGATTGTCATCCAATAGGTCTACGTGCACCTTGAAAGGATTGAGCGGGCTCACCATGAGCCACACCTCATCCACCTCGCCACTGCTGACAATCTTTCTCGCTATCGCCAGGTGACCATTGTGGATGGGATTAAACGAGCCTCCTAATATTCCTATCTGCATCGTGCCGTATGGTTGTGTCAGCTATTATGCCTTGTCAAGAAACTCCTTTATGACGGAGTACACATCATCCTTGGCTTTGTCTAAGTCATCATTGATGATGATGCGATCAAACTGCGGTGCGAAAGACATCTCATATTCAGCCTTTGCCAAGCGTTGCTCCACCATCTCTGCCGAGTCTGTGCCACGTCCCGTAAGTCGGCGACGGAGTTCTGTGATAGAAGGCGGTTGGATAAACAAGCTCAATGCCTCATCACCATATTGACGCTTGATATTGCATCCACCCTTCACGTCGATGTCAAACATGACATTCTCACCACGCTCTATCTGTGTTTGCACTTGACTCTTGAGTGTGCCATAAAGCTTGTCCGTGTAGACCTCCTCGTACTCTACGAAAGCATCCTCTGCTATTTTCTGACGGAATTCGTCGGGAGTGATAAAGAAATACTCTACGCCATTTTGCTCAGTACCACGTGGTTGGCGCGTGGTGCAACTGATGGAGAAACGTAGGTTGAGTTCTGGATGCTCGTTTATCAACCACTGCACCAGTGTGCTCTTGCCCGAGCCGGAAGGTGCACAGAATATCAATAGTTTGCCCTTTTTCATTACAATGCGTTGAGTACCTGTTCCTTTATCTGTTCCAATTCGTCCTTCATCTTCACCACTATGTTCTGCATCTCAGCCTGATTAGACTTTGATCCAGTGGTATTGATCTCTCGTCCCATCTCCTGTGCGATGAAACCGAGCTTCTTGCCCTGTCCACCCTCACTCTCATTCATAGTGTCGCGGAAATACTTCAGGTGATTGCTCAGACGCTGCTTCTCCTCAGAGATATCAAGCTTTTCGATATAGAATATCAATTCCTGCTCCAAACGATTCTTGTCATAATCCACATTCTTGATAGCCGACAGGTTGTCCTCCAAGCGCTGGCGAATCTTCTCTACGCGTCCCTTCTCGAATGGTTCGATGGACTTCATGAGGGCTTCGATGTTGTCTATCTTCTCATGGAATTTCTTCTCTAGTGCAGCACCTTCCTGCTTGCGGAAGTTATAGAGAGCTTCGATGGCATCGTCCACGCCCTGATTTACCACTGTCCACTCCTCATCAGAGAGACTCTCGCTTTCGGTCTTAGACAACACATCAGGCATACGGAGAAGCGTGTTCCAATTGAGCTCAAGCGATATGTCCTGCTCATGAGCGATGCGATTTATCTGGTCGTAATAGTAGCGCACCAGTTCGGCATTGATAGGAGACGCCGTCAACGACTCATCCTTCTCCACCCAAAGAGAGAATTCTACCTTGCCTCGAGTGAGGCGTTTCTGTATTTTTTGTCTGATTTCCATCTCCTTCTCTCTATAGAGAGGCGCTATGCGTGTGCTTAGGTCGAGAGACTTGGAGTTGAGAGACTTTATCTCAATGTTGATTTTCTTTCCATTGTATTCGGCTATGGTCTTCCCATAGCCTGTCATAGACAATATCATATCACCCTTGTTAATTTTTCTGCAAAAGTAATCATTTTGCGGGGAAAAAGCGTAAATTTGCAAATTAATTAAAGAATAATAATATAGCGATGTCGTGTATTCTAAATATCGAAACAAGTACTGACGTATGCTCAGTGGCAGTCAGCGACGAGTTTCATGTAGTGTGGAATGAGGAAGACCATAGCGGTCCCAACCATTCCGTGTCACTTGGAGTGTTTGTCGAAAAGGCTTTGGACTTTATTTCAGATGCCCATCTTCATCTTGATGCTGTGGCAGTGAGTTGGGGACCAGGGTCATATACTGGACTGCGCATTGGTTTGTCTACAGCCAAGGGCGTATGCTATGGTAGGGATGCGAAACTCATCTCCGTGCCTACACTTAAGACACTCTGCGTGCCAGTGCTTCTCGGTAAGGAAATAGAAGAGGATGCACTATTGTGTCCGATGATAGATGCCCGCAGGATGGAGGTCTATGCTGCCGTCTATGACCGTGCCCTCAAGGAGGTGCGCCCAGTAGGTGCCGACATCGTGGAGGCTGACACCTATAAGGAGTTTCTCGATAGCCACCCCGTCTATTTCTTTGGCAATGGAGCCGAAAAGTGCAAAGATACCATCACTCATCCCAATGCACATTTCATAGACGGCATCCAACCCTTGGCAAAGAATATGCACACGTTGGCAGAACGTTCATACAATGAAGGAAAATTCGAGGATGTGGCTTACAGTACTCCTTTCTATCTGAAAGAGTTTCATGCCACTATGCCCAAGCAGTTATTATAGACATTATGAACATGCAAGGTTTAGACTACAACACCCAGCGTCAGCAACTCCCGTTGCCTGAGTATGGACGCGAGATACAGAAGATGGTGGATTATGCCATGACCATCAAAGATCGTGGCGAGCGCCAGCGTTGTGCCGAGAGCATCATCACGACGATGCAGAGGATGTTTTCCAATGTGGGAGGCAATGATGTGAGCAAATATTGGGACCATCTGGCGATAATGTCTGACTTTAAACTCGATGTGGATTATCCCTTTGACATAGAAAAGGCGAAGGACGTCATGACCAAACCCGCATCTATGGCTTATCCGAAGAAGAATATCCGTGTGCGTCACTATGGTGCCATGATGGACGAAATCTTTGATAAGTTGAAGACTATGCCTGCAGGTGACGAGCGTGACAAACTCGTGCAGATGGCCGCACAGCACATGAAGGCTTGCCTGCTGGAATATAGCCGTGGCACTGTCGATGATAGAAAGGTGGCAGATGACCTCGCATATTATACCGAAGGCAAGATACAGGTGGACCCTTCGACATTTAAGTTTGGCAACGTACAACCCAACCGTATGCCAACCGACAATAGAAAGAAACGTAACCGACAGTAACGCATGAGTACATTCGTAATAGAGGGCGGACATCCGCTCAAAGGTGACATCACTCCTCAGGGTGCCAAGAATGAAGCCCTGGAGGTGATATGTGCAGCATTGCTCACGGATGATGAGGTGAGAATCACGAATGTGCCCGACATCCTCGATATCAACAATCTGATAAAACTACTGAAGGATATCGGCGTGAAGGTGACGCGTCACTCTCGCAATGACTATTCATTCCAGGCAGACAGTCTTGACTTGGCTTACCTCGAAAGCGCGGAGTTTGTCAAGAAGTGCGCTTCGCTACGTGGCAGCGTGCTGATGATAGGCCCATTGCTCGGTCGCTTTGGTAAAGCCACGGTGGCAAAACCAGGTGGTGACAAGATAGGACGTCGTAGACTGGATACGCATTTCCTTGGTTTTAAGAATTTGGGAGCACGCTTGGCGCACAATGAGGAAAACAATACCTACGCCATAGAGGCTGAAAAACTTACGGGTACGTATATGCTTCTTGATGAGGCTTCTGTTACTGGTACTGCCAATATCATCATGGCTGCAGTGCTCGCAGAGGGTGTCACCACTATATATAATGCTGCCTGCGAACCATATATACAACAACTGTGCCACCTGCTAAATGCTATGGGCGCGAATATTAGCGGTATAGCATCCAATCTTATCACCATCGTGGGTGTCAAGAAACTCCATGGCGCCACTCATAGGGTGTTGCCTGATATGATAGAGGTGGGATCGTTCATCGGTATGGCAGCGATGGTAGGTGATGGTATCCGCATACATGATGTGTCATTGCGTCACCTCGGTATCATCCCCGATGCCTTCCGTCGTCTCGGCATAAAGATAGTGGAGGAGGGCGATGACCTCTACATCCCACGTCAGGAACATTATGAGGTGGAGTCATTCATTGATGGCACCATCATGACGCTGGCAGATGCTCCATGGCCAGGACTGACTCCTGACCTTATCTCCGTGCTCCTTGTGGTGGCAACACAGGCTAAGGGATCGGTGTTGGTGCACCAAAAGATGTTTGAGAGCCGACTGTTCTTTGTCGACAAACTTATCGACATGCGTGCCAACATCATCCTTTGCGATCCTCACCGCGCTGTTGTCATCGGTCACGACCGTCAGATATGTCTGCGTGCGGGCAGAATGACAAGTCCTGACATCCGTGCAGGTATAGCTCTGCTCATAGCAGCACTATCGGCAGACGGCACATCGCGTATAGCCAACATATCACAGATAGACCGTGGCTATGAGGACATAGAAAAACGTCTCAATGCTCTCGGGGCACACATAACGCGTGAGAAATGATAGCAGAGGAGAAGGTTTATAAGATAGGCATCATCGGCAAACCACACGGCGTGAAGGGCGAGGTGTCTTTCCGCTTTGATGATGACATATTTGATACTGTAGACGCAGACTTTCTTATTTTAAAGATTGACGGCATACTCGTGCCTTTCTTTATGGAGGAGTATCGCTTCCGTTCTGACGAGGTGGCTTTGGTCAAGTTTGAGGATATTGATACTCAAGAGGCTGCTGCCGAACTCACTGGCACGGAGGTGTACTTCCTACGCGAGCATGCAGACGGCGACGAGGGTGCTATGCCTCCAGCGCGCACTGTGGGCTACAGTATAGAAGATGCCTCCACACACAATATAATAGGTATAATAGCATCGGTAGACGATTCTACATCAAATATCCTCTTTGAACTCGAAGACGGGACTCTCATCCCTGTGGCTGAGGAGTGGATAGAGGAGATAGACACTGATGCAAGAAAGATAGTAATGAAGATCCCTGAGGGATTACTCGATTTGTGATGGACAACAACGAAACAAAGAAAAAACAGATATGCATCCTCGGTTCTACGGGTTCTATCGGCACGCAGGCTCTGGATGTCATAGAGCATCATAGTGACCGCTATGAGGTGTATTGCCTGACGGCAAACACCCGTGTGGAGATGCTCGCCGCACAGGCAAAGAAGTTTCATCCTGCCTGTGTCGTGATAGCTGATGACAGCAAGTATGATGCCCTGTGCACCTTGCTTGCTGATGAGAAGGATATCAATGTGTATGCCGGTAGAGAAGCCCTTTGCCAAGTGGTGGAGGCCGAACCAGTGGACATGGTGCTCACAGCTATGGTGGGATTTGCGGGACTGCGCCCTACTGTGCATGCCATAAAGGCGGGCAAGAAGATATGCCTTGCCAATAAGGAGACTCTTGTGGTGGCGGGCGAACTCATCTACGACCTTGCTATGCAGTATCATGCACCCATCCTCCCAGTAGACTCTGAGCATAGTGCCATATTCCAAAGCTTGGTGGGTGAGGACTGTAATGAGATAGAGAAGATACTCCTCACGGCCTCAGGCGGTCCATTCCGCAAGTTCTCGCTTGACGAGATGTCCACGATGACGGCGGCTGATGCGCTGAAGCATCCCACATGGGATATGGGAGCGAAGATTACCATTGACTCTGCTTCTATGATGAACAAAGGTTTTGAGGTGATAGAGGCAAAGTGGCTTTTCGGTGTTGATGCAGATAAGATACAGGTGCTTGTGCACCCACAGAGCATCGTGCACTCAGCAGTGCAGTTTCGTGATGGTGGAGTAAAGGCACAGTTGGGTGTGCCCGATATGCGTCTGCCCATACAGTATGCTTTCTCTTTCCCCGAGCGACTCACACTCGATGCTCCACGTCTTGACCTCTTCAAGCAACCGCTAGAGTTCTTCGAACCAGACATGAACAAGTTTAAGTGTCTTGCCATGGCTTATGAAGCCATCAAGAGAGGAGGCAACACTCCTTGCGTCATGAATGCTGCCAATGAGGTGGTCAACCTCGCATTCCGCGAGGGACGCTGCTCCTTCCTGCAGATGGGCGAAATCATAGGCAAGACCATGGAGAAGGCCACATTCATCCAGACGCCTACACTCGATGACTATTTCGCGTCAGATGCAGAGGCACGTAGGATAGCCTCGGAGATGCTATAAAACGCTATTCAAATAACATTCAAACACTATTCTATATATAAAGGATAATAACGTAAAAATATCATATGGAAGTATTTTTAATCAAGGCACTGCAGTTTATCCTTGCGATCAGTTTGCTCGTGCTTCTGCATGAAGGAGGACACTTCTTCTTCTCCAAACTCTTCGGTGTAAGGGTAAACAAGTTCTATGTGTTCTTCGACTGGAAATTCTCATTGTGGAAGAAAAAGATAGGTGAGACGGAATATGGCATCGGCTGGATACCTCTCGGTGGCTATTGCCAAATAGAGGGTATGATAGACGAGACGCAGCATGATGCTGAGAAACTCAAGGCTCCTGCCCAACCGTGGGAGTTCCGCTCCAAACCTACTTGGCAGCGTCTGCTTATCATGATTGGTGGCGTGCTCGTCAACTTCGTCTTGGCTCTCTTTATCTATGCCATGGTGCTCTTCACATGGGGTGACTCTTATGTAGCCACTAAGGATATGACCTATGGCATGAAGTTTAATACTGAGGCGAAGGCTCTCGGATTTCATGACGGCGACATCATGCTTGGCACAGAGAAGGAAGACTTCAAGCAGTTTGATGCTGACCTCTATCGCGACATAGCTGAGGCAAAAGAGTGCCGCGTACTGCGTAATGGCAATCTCGTCACAGTAGCACTGCCTGGCGATATGGACTTGCTCCATATGCTCAAGACTGTGCCTTCCTTTGTGCGTCCTCTTGTGCCTGCTGATGTAGACAGCGTGATGGCTGACAGCCCTGCTGCAAAGGCGGGAATGCTCAAGGGCGACCGTATCCTCTCGCTTGATGGCAAGGCTGTGGACTCATGGAATGAACTCAATGATCGCCTCGCTCAGCGTGCCGAGGGACTTGTAGATGCTAAGTCAAGCCAAGACTCTTTGGCTATGCGCACCGCACAGGTGGTATTCTTGCATAAAGGAAACGCTACGGCTGACACTGCCACCGTGGTACTCACACCAGAGATGAAGTTTGGAGTGGCTATGACCACCATCTTCAACTACTACAAGGAGACCAAGGTGGACTACGGATTCTTTGAGAGTTTTCCAGCAGGTATCAAGTATGGTCTCAATGTCCTTGGTGGATATGTGGGTGACTTGAAGTATCTGTTCTCTTCTGACGGAGCGAAGAGTCTCGGAGGATTTGGCACTATTGGCAGCCTGTTCCCTGCAGTTTGGGATTGGCACATCTTCTGGCTCATGACCGCCTTCCTGTCCATCATCCTCGCCTTCATGAATATCTTGCCTATACCAGCACTTGATGGTGGCCACGTGATCTTCCTCCTCTATGAGATGATCACACGTCGCAAACCATCAGACAACTTCATGATTTATGCTGAGTATGTAGGTTTCGCCATCCTCTTGCTATTGATGGTCGTTGCCAATCTCAATGACATCCTCCGCTGGATAGGCATCATGTAATATAAAGAGGTACGGCGACCTCGCCGTACCATCTCAGGCAAGCAATAGCAAAAGTAAAGGGAGATGCGACTTATGCGTATCTCCCTTTACTTTTACTATTTTATCCTTCCTTTATAATCCAATCGTCAATGGTGCGCTGCTGGCTATCGTAGTTGACACCAATCTTGTAGAGTCGCTTGCCATCGGCTGAATATGGTATCAGATATCCCTTGTCGTCTATCTGCTGGATGGCTTCCTCTGCCGAACCGTCATATTTTAGTTCGAATACATACACGGCATCAGGCATGTACACTACGGCATCTGCACGACCGATGGCACTATTTTCCTCTACTCTCATATAAGCCCCCATCAGATTGAAGATGAGATAGAATACGGTTTGAAAGTCACGCTCGTTCTTATTGGACAATCTATTGGAGATGCTGGCAAGGTAAGCCTTCAAGCGCACCATTGCTCCCTCTAAGTCATCATCATAGAGTTTCTCAAGGAAGTCACCCACCAAGCTGTTGTTATCCAACGCTACAGGCGAGAGATAGTTGGGCGCAAGACTCTTGAGCATGCCAATCTTCACTTCCTTATTGGGATATTCCAGAGTGTAGCGCTGCAATATCGGATTATACTTCTTGATGGTGAGATAACCGCTTTGGTAAAGCAATGGCAGGGCGGTGGTCATCTGCTCAGGCGACACATCGAAGTCATCCACGTCACAACCTTTCTTCTCAATATCCAATACGTTGACATGGTAATGCTTTAAGACATTGATAAGAAAACTGGGTGTGCCTGAGCCAAACCAATAATGAGAAATGTCTCGAGCATTGAGAGCTTTTACCAAACTGAATGGATTAAACACATCCTCAGATTTTTTGCTGAAATGATAACCGTCATAGTAACTTCTCAATTCTTCCAAACATTCCTCATAAGTCATACCGAGAGCTTCACCGAGAGCCTCCACATCTGGCTTCATTACCGTGGTAAGTTCAGTGATACTGATGCCGCAGATAGCGGAATATTGGTCAAACATACTGATATTGTCGAGGTTGTTCAGTTCGCTGAAGATGCTCAGTTGTGAGAACTTGGTGATACCCGTGATGAATGTGAACTCTAAGTATGGATCGAGTTTCTTGATGGGACTATAGAAGTTTTGCATGATAAGACGCAGGTCTTTCAAGTTATCCTTCTCATGCACCACGTCGAGCAATGGAGCATCATATTCATCTATGATGATCACAACTCTCTGTCCCGTCTGCTTGTATGCACGTTCCACAAGACCTATCAATCGCTCGTTGGGATAAATTGCGTTCTCATCCTTTCCGTACAATTTCTCATATGGCAAAAGTGTGAAGTCAAGATAGTGCTTCAATGACTCCGCATCAAAGTGCTTGGCACCGCTCATGTCGAAATGTAGTACAGGATGCTTCACCCATCCTTCTCGTAGTCAGCTATGGCCAAGCCATCGAAGAGTTCCTTGCGTCCCTCGAAATAAGCTTGGAGAGTAGAGGCAAAGAGTGACTTGCCGAATCGTCTGGGACGACTCAGAAAAACATATGACATTTTCTTTTGTCTGAAATCTACGATGTATTTCGTCTTATCTACATAGAGATAATCTCCCTCTCGAATCTTCTCGAAAGTTTGCACTCCTACGGGATAACAATTCACCTGTTTAGCCATATCTCGTTACTCTTTATTTCCTACAACTGCAAATGTACTACTTTTCTTTGAAAATACAATCAATACATGATTTTAATTCCGTATTCCCATATTTTGGCTATATGTCTTGTCAAGAACATTATCACATTAACCTCATTTAACTGTTAGGGGGGTAATTTAATACTTTTTCATAACTTTGCGCCGATTTGATTACCAAGTGGTTTGTGTAATTGGTGGGATGAAAAGACAAGAATTTATAATATCATTAAACGTTATGGAAAAGAAAACAACAAACAAATCTTATGTGAAGCCAGTTGTCAACTGCATTCAGATGTCTTCTGTGTCTATGCTGTGTCAAAGTGGTGGCACTGGTGCTGAGAACTACAAAGAGAAAGAGGGCGACCAGGACTGGAAAGTAACTAACGAATAAAATAAAAGCAAGAAATATGAAAAAACAGATTTTAGTTGTTTCCGTGTGCGCAGTTGCTGGCATCTTGGCAAGTAGCTGTAGCCAGGAAATAGAGTCCACCAAAGAAGGTGGTGCCAAGACATATACTGCCACAGTGGAGAACTCCGCTGACGGCTCTCGCTCCTATAATGCAGGTAACGGATCATTCGTATGGTCCACAGGTGATGACGTCTGCGCATGGAACGGATCGAGCTTAAAGACTCTGACATTCAAGTCCGGAGCAGGTACAGCCTCTGCTACCTACGAAGACGTATCTGACATATTGCAAGACGTGGCAGTATTCCCTGTGTCAGCTGCAAAGAGTTATACCAACAGTACACTTACAGTAAACTATCCCGCAACAAGAGCACAAAGCTCAAAAGTTGACGACCCTATGGTGGCAACATTCTCTAAAGGACAGACGGCGCTCAACTTCAGACATGTGGGTGGTGTGATGGCGTTTGAGATAGTGATGCCAGCAGGAGCCAACAAGTTTGTAGTGACTACCGACAAGGCTATAAGCGGTGACTTTGTAGTAGATAAGTCTGGCACAAATCCTGAAGTAAAAACTACCGATGATGGCGTGAAGAGCGTGACGTTTACCTTCACCAAGACCACTGCGTCTGGCTTGATGTACTTCTATCTGCCAGTACCTACAGGCACTTATTCATCTATGACGCTTGCTGCCATGAACGGCGATAATGTACTGAAGAGTGTCACTAATAGCAAAAGCAATACCATCGAGCGTAGTGACTGGGTAAACTTCAGTCTAAGTCTTAGTTCCTATACTGGCAACATTTCTGATAAGACTGTTACAGGAAAGGATGCATTAAGCTCATTGCTAAGCACTACATCGACAACTGAAATGACAGCAATGAACCTTACTGTAGACCTTAACAATGAGTCGCTTACAAATACTACAGATGCCAAAAAGATTACCTCTATTAACGCAAAAAGCATTACCATCAAGAATGGTACTGTGGATGCTTCAGGACTTAACCTTACATCCTCAGACGGCGTCACCCTGGAGAACGTAAAGGTTAGCGGGGAATTCCCCAAAGCAACTTGCGGTAATGCGCGCATAAGCATCAATACCCCAGGTAAGATCGTTATTGATAATGTTGACTTTACTGGTACTACCAGTGGCTACAACGCCATAGAGATAAACTTGGGTAGCAATCCCGTCACCAGCGACATCACGGTGAAGAACTGTAAGTTTGGCCCTAAACTCACCAACAACAGCATCCTTGTCTTCGGTTTGCCTGACGGAGGTGTAATCAACATTGAGGACTGCCAATTTGAGTTGTCAAACACCTCAAATCCACTGCGTATAAGCAACAAGTTTAATGCCAATACTTTCACTGCAAACATCAAGAACTGCAACTACAAGTATGCAGATACCACATGGACTGGCGGAGATTATGCAGGTTTCATCTTGTTCCAAGACTACACCAGCGCCTCGGCAGAAGCTGCCAACGCCACCAAGCAGTTTAGCGGTCTAAAGATTAACTGCACCAATGTGACCTATAATGGCACTAAGATTACTGACATAGGTATAGCCACTAAAAAGCCTGATACGCAGTTTGCCTATGTATATTATAATTATGGCGGATGTATATATGACAAGAGTCACTTCCCCACATTCACCTTTGAATAATAGCATTTAGCAACCGTAAAATAACAATTAGGGCTGGCACCTCGTGACGAGTGTCAGCCCTAATTGTGTATGCCGAATCAGATATTTTTTATATAAGAGGTATGGTGTCCTCGCTTTTTAGTTATCTTCTCTGGCCAACGAAGATATCTTCTCCAGCCGATGAAGATATCTTCTCCAGCCAACGCAGATATCTTCTCTGAAATATGGAAATATTTAATGAAGAAATTATAGTAACCATAGCGTGAATTCAACCACTCGTAGTGGCGGTTGAAGCCGTAGCTCTGCATCTATTCATACATTGCCTGTGGCAGGTTGTAGAGCGTCCATATCCCCTCGTCGGCGGCAACGTTGCCGGCTGCTAGAGCCATGGTGCCCGCGATGATAAATGATTACCTGTTCATTGTCACTTTTCTTTTTAGGTATATTCGTGGGCCAAATTACGGCTTTTATTTCATATAATCAGCATCGGAGGGTTCCAAAGCCATTTCCTTTCCCTGCCTGTACAGAAAATCCGGGGCGAAGTCGATGCCGTTGTACCATTCCAGGGTCCAGTGGTTAAGTCCGAACTGTATGAAATTGCTGATGTCTTTCAGTTCTTCACGTTTGTTTCCTTTCAGCAGGGGGAGAAAATCTACTCGTCTTGTCTCCCCGTTGCTGAACGTCAAGTCTATTGTGTAGTCTTTCACGTAATCCACGTCCACTACTCTAATCAAATCTGTGTCAGTCATAATGTTCCTAAATGAGAGGTTTGATTTTAATGATTTCCTTGCCTTCCTGAAGTCTCTTCTAGTTCATCTCCAACTCTTCTTGGTGCAAGTCCATCCATTTGAAGGCATCCTTCAGAACCTTCTTGGGCAGTTCTCCTTTCACTATACCGTCTTGAATGGTGATGATAGCTTCATAGTCTCAGTATCTCACATGGAAGTGGGGCGGATTATGGTCGTCGCCAAACATCTCGATGATAATTCCGAAGAAGCGGCTTAATTCTGGCATAATGATATTCTGTTTCCTGTTAATGCAAAGATAGGATATATAATCGGAAGTTCCAATTTTTAGTGGCAGTCCGGTATTCCCAAAAGGCGGATTTGCCCTAAGCTTGCTTTATCAAACGCTTCACTTTCATTTTTAGTTCCCATGGAAGCATCTGCGCGAAGAACTGTACTGTGTTGAATATCCAAAAGCTGACGCTCTTTCTCACGGCTTTAAGCAAGGAAGTGTTGCTATATTGGAATTGCAGGAGAATCCGGCAAAGTTCCCCCTTGTCTTTTTTGTCATCCACATAAGCCTGTAACGTGGCGGGAAGCCTGTCCTGCCCTAAACCCCTGCTGATGACGGCGATGATATGTCCGTTGTCCATTCTCTTTGTCTCGATAGAGGCGAAACCGTCGAGCAGCCGGGTGACATTAAAGGTCTCCTGCTTGTTCCAGATAAACAGTTCGCCCTCTCTCTCATCCACATTATACTGATGGAACCCCTTGTATTTCTCCATCTCCGCCTCATTGGGGTGATGGTTTAGATACAGCACGCCACCCTCGCACAGCGAGAGCAACGCTTCCACGATGCCCTTTATCGGGGCGGAAGAATGGTCGAGGGCGTTCTGTATCGTTATCAGCGAGGCGTCCTGTCCGGGAATAAACGAGGAAAGGTATTCCGCCATGCCGAACTCAATCCGCGGCAAGTTCCTCTTGGTTTTCTTCAGGATATGGTTGAAATGAAAGGCCAACGGGTCCACATAATGTATGTCCAGCTGCATGAGTTTGCCGTCTTTCTCCATTTTGTCGCCGGTGGCGTAGCTCATTCCGCACCCCACGTCGTAAACTTTCGGTTGCTTTTGCTTCAACAGGAAGCCGTTGGCGTCGAACCCCTCCAGTTCAATCCTTGAACCGTAGTTGGCCCAACCCATCATTCCTAGGAACGTATGCGTCCACCTGTACACATTGTTCCAAAATGCTATTTCGTATGAAATTCCGTCAAGCCACTTTTCCGTGACGACGTTCTTGTTATGATTGATTTCCATTCTTCAGAACCCGGCTTAAAAGTTTTTTTACACCGCAAAGATAACTCTTTTTATTCCTTTTGAACATGAATTGCCGTGAATTTCCCACGAATTTGTCATAAATCGGGCTTTTCCAGTCTGCCACTTGGTATAACGGCAGACAAGTCTATATCTTCGAGTTCAAGCGTGACGGTTCGGCACAAGAGGCTCTTGACCAAATCGAACGAATGGGATATGCAAGGGAGTATGCCTCGGATAATAGAACCATTTATCAGATAGGCTGCAACTTCTCTTCGAAGACCGGGACGATAGATGGATGGGAAGTGATTTCTTAGCTAAGCATAAAAAACAACTAATGCGAATGGTAAAAATAGGAGGTACGGCGCCCTCGCCGTACCATCTCAAGCAAGCAATGGTAGAGTAGTAGGTTCGGCGCCCTCGCCGTACCATCTCAAGCAAGCAATGGTAGAGTAGGAGGTACGGCGCCTCGCCGTACCATCTCAAACAAGCAATGGTAGAGTAGGAGGTACGGCGCCTCGCCGTACCTCCTTATATAATATAATGTGTATCCATGAACACCCCTTGACCTGAATCAACTCTGCAACAAAAAACGATATATTTTCAAAAATAATC
>CAVABU010000062.1:0-14384 GCA_963586965.1 Gemmiger formicilis | reverse complement strand
GCAAGTGGCAAGGCTTACTACGAGAGCATCTTCTGGTCATCGATGCTTCTCCATGACGGCATCGCCATCATGCCGTCGCTTAATATGATAAACAATCGTGGTGTCACTGACGACTCCACACATTTCCAGGGTTCACTCAAGACCATGCCACTACGACTGCGTAGGCAGTTCGTCATGCCACGTCATGAGATATCTTTCCCCCTCATTCATCCACAAGAAGTAAAAGAGTACGCTCCATTCAAGGATGCCGTCTACCTGCGCAATGCTTGGGGACACCCATGGCGCAAGGTGCAATATTCCATTGAGGAACTACTGCTCAACCTGCGCTACGGCAATTTCTCCATCATCAAGAAATCCCTCCTTCGCCGCCTCAATAAATGGTTAGGGAGGCAAAAATACACATAATAGGAATAACCTTTAGCGAAGCACCTATATATGCGAACCATTTCTATTCGTCAAAGGTTTCCAAGAGATTGGGAATCCAAGGTTTGGTATGTGTTTCGAGAAGGTTTCCATTCTCATCATATTCGATGATATCTCGCTTTCTGCCATGATCTTCCATATACTGATCAGGATTTTTGCCATAGGCAATCATCTCCTTTGCGTATTTTTCGGGAGAGCTTTTCTTGGTATGCTTCAGATTCGTAGTCACTTCTTTATCATCACCCTTCTTCACTTCTATGGCTGTAAAGAAATAGTTGCATTTAGAGTCATACGCCCTCAATATCAGACCTGGCAGACCGCAAAGTTTCCATGGTCCATCCGAATAGGGTAAGTCAAGAGTAAACCACACAGTCCAAGTCAGTCCTCGAAACGTGGTAGTGGCCTTCTGACAATTATAGCCACAAACTATAGTGTCACCTTCAAGCATTTCCCATCCAAAATCTGGCAATGGTTCAGAATAAACATATGGGATTTTCACCACTTCTCCACAAAATGTAAGTTGTGTCTTATCAGGATAACCTTTATACACAGTATATACGTCATATCCTGATATACTCGGATTATACTTTCTATATTCTGGCAATGGTGCCCAATGAAATTTCGAGAACTCTTTTCCTATAGACAAAATCATGCAACTTGGATAGAGTTTTTTGGCATTATTATCTTTTTTACTCATAATCAAATAATCGACACTCAGCACCTCAGGATTTGTTTGAGCAAAGGAACCAACACTATAAAGCACTGATACCAACAACAGTTTTATATACATGCGTATCATTTCTTCGACTCATCTTTATAGTTAGACGTTAGTTCTGCAGAAAACTTTTTTGCAGTAGGAAACAACTCTCTCAACTTATCCAGCAATCCCATCTTCCAATCATGGTTATCATAAGTAAGGGCATTGGGTAAATCACTCATCGTCACAGTAACATGCTCCCCATTCACAGTAAGTGTAAACGAGCCGTGATAAATAACGTCTGATCCATTATCTAACGTCACTACACCATAATATTCTCCTGAACAATATAAATCCACACCAGTAGGAATATTTGTACTAATGGCTAATGTAGAACCAGACCTAGCTTGAGTGCTCACTCCTACAAGCATTGTCAATAAAAGAAACATCTTTAATAATAAATTCTTCATAATAACGCCTTTTTAAAATTAAACAATAATGTATAACAATATTTCACCAACAAAGGTACATCGCATATTTCATTTTATAAGATATGCAACCTCATATTTTATTAATACACATGTCTAAACTTGATATTTCGCAATATTTATAACCACATAAGCCTTTTTACAAACAATCTATAAAGACAATACGACCGAAAGCAGTACCTCTCTCGGTCTATATTCTGTGATAGAGTAAGAACCTCCGAGCGAAGTAAAACTCTTATATTCTCTTTTATTCTCTCCCCATAGATTCTTGCACGTCAACAGTAGTTCATAGACTTTTGTCTTGTAAGAGAGTTGTGCGTCTGAGTATAAATTAAAGTTTACTGATCCGTCATTACTATGGCTACATTCATTGGAAACCTTCAGCTGCCAACTGCCAGGTTGAAAGAAGAGATTAAGCGAATGATGGAAATTTCTGTACGTAGGATTCTTCTGTCCCTGCACCACTGACTTTTGCCAACTTTGGTTATAAGACGAACTTTCCTCAAAGAAGAACCACTTGCATGGGCGCATTTCCACTGAGAATCTCGCATTCATAGACCTATTACCACTATGCATAGCCACACCTCCACGTATCACGTCAAAATTGGAAACATTGTAACTTGGTGAGAACTTCAGTCGGGTATGCATCCAACTGAAGATATATCCTACATTGGCTGATAGATTATGATTATTGGTACTACTTTTCTTATTTACAGCTTCACGCACATAGACGCCATTGTCGAGGTGACTTTCGTAAAGACTACTGAGATGTCTCGTCGCATAACCATAGAAAAGGCCATAGGAGAAGCCAGTGCCTGGCATATCAGAATTCCACGACACCCGCACATTATCACTCGAATTATTATCAAGTTGACCTGTACCTGACGTTGCCATATTATAAGATGTGTATAATCTGACTGGATTGACTACATAGAAACCTGATTGATTGAAACTATGCCCATATGAGACATTCATATGCGTGAATCGATCTACATCCCAATAAAGACTAAATGATGGGTTGTCTATCCATCGGCTGTCCTTGTCTATACCTATGGAGGTGCTATACCATGAGAGCATATTGCTCAACGACATCCTCAACGAGGAAAAAGTATATGACAAGGACGTTTTCAAGTCCACTTTGTTTTTATCAAATCTCGCTCTATCTATTGTGTCGTTATATTGCACAAATTCACGTTTGTAATCCATGGTATGACTCAACTCCACATTATAGCGCAGACCTCCTGCAATGTCAGCACTCGTTGTAATACCATTTTGCATATACCAAGAGTTGATGTTCGCAGTTTCTTCCGTTCCGTTATATAATAGCAACGTACCAGGAGCATACGTATAGCTACTATTACTCCTCACACTGATGAAAAAGGACTTCCTTGATGCCGATGTAAGACTGAAACTATTGGAAATGGCACGCTTATGAGGTTTTACATTCTCCAACAACTCTTTACCATTAAGAGTGGTCAACGAATTGGAATGATCAAAATCCATCACACCATTGATAGTCTCATTAATAAACCATTTCTTGGTGTTGACTCCATATTCCAGGTTAGCCTTCAAGCCACTCTTATACGAGTAAGATTCACGTTTCTGCGTAATGGTAGCATTGTCACCTATGTCAAGGTAGGTACGTTCTGAATAATCAGAAGATGTAGACTTGTCATAAATGCCACTCACCTGCAATCTTATATGCTGGTCTTCTTTAATGCTCTTATACACATTGGCAACCGCCATATGTGTATTATTAAATCCCATCCTACCTGTACCAACACCACTAATATTGTTAAGCAGACCCGTGTCAGAGTAATCGCTAATAGCAGACACTTCACCCATGACATCTTCGCCCACATTGTTGTGCTTATACATGGCAAGCACTTGGGCTTTGCCTCCAAGAAACATTTCCACTAATCGGGCGCGGTGTGTCCAGTTGTAAGGTTTCTGAAGATACATTCCACTACCCACCTCTGCCGTACCAGACCAGACATTTTTAGAACCCTCCTTGAGCACAAGATTGATGGCAGCCTTATCACTGAATGACTTTCCTTGCAAGGATTTCACTGGTTGGTGGTTACGCATCAGTTGCACACTGTCCACCTTATTTGCAGACAGATTAGTACTAATCAGATGATAGTCATCACCCATCATATCCTTACCATCAACATAAAATTTATTGATAGGCGTACCTTGATAACTTATTCTACCTGTGGCTGACACCGTGATACCAGGGATACGGGCTATGACATCAGCGATTGACCGGTCTTGTTTCTCTTGCAAACCAAGAACCGAGTAAAACAAAGTGTCACCTTGAATACGATACTTCTCAGGCGACACTCTCACTTCTTTTATTTCCTCCACTTTCTCTGCCAAAGCCAACGTGCTCCCATCCTTATACTTAGACAGTGACAAACTCTTGCGTGCATAACCGACACAAACCAAAGAAATTTGCGTGGCTGTTTTTCCTTCGGGAAGTTTTATGGAGAATGCACCTTTGGTATCAGTCTTGCCAAACTTCACAATCTTACCTTTACCATCAAGCAACATCACGGATACTGACTCCAATGGTTTACCACTGGCATCAGTAACATGGCCACTATAGTTTTGTGCATTTACGCACAAAACTATAGCAAACAATATAAATAACGATATAATGCGTCTCATTTACTATCTTCAAAATATTCAATAAGATTCGGCACCCACGGATCTATATGAAATTTCTTCGGCACGCCATTAGTTATCAAAGCATTAGGGTCAGTCCATCCCTTACCTATGTCCAAATTATATTGAGTGGGGTCTTTCGCCAAAGCTTTCATTTCCTTCTCAAATGCTTGAGGAGAACTTTTCTTACATTTCTTAATATCCACAGATATTTCAGCCGATTCTCCCTTCTTCACTTCTATTGCAGTAAAAGAAAAACACTCTTCAGTGTCGTAAGCCTTAAGTATCAATCCAGGCAGACCACACAACTTCCAAGGCCCTTCCGAATATGGTAAATCAAGAGTAAACCATACTATCCATGTCCTACCACGAAAAGTAGTCTGAGCTTTCTGGCAATTATAACCGCAAACCACAGTGTCACCATCTTCTATATTCCAATCAAACTCAGGCAATGGCTCTTCATACACATATGGTATCTTACATATTTCGCCCCAAAATGTCAGTTTATCCTTTGAGGGATAGTTCTTATAAACTGTATAGGTATCAATTCCTCGGAAAACTCTAATATTACGTTGGCGCACACTCAAACTTGGTACCCAATAAAATTTGGACATGTTTTCTCCTATCGACAACATCATAAACTGCTCAAATGGACTTTCAGCATCAGCTCTATCCAAACTGAGCAATTGATATTCCACCGTCAATCGCTCAACATCTGCAGCCGAACAAGTAATTGTCGCGATAAGGAATAAATACAGGACTATTCTTTTCATTTCTTACTCAGTTTTGCATCTACTACAACAACTAACACTATATGCCTTGCCGTCGGATATAATTGTCAAACTGCCCCTTTCATAATAATCATATCCAGGTTCTATATCAATATTATTTGTTATAACCTCAACAGAAGGAGCACTTTTATCAGTTCCGTCAGCCCTGATATCCCCTGCAAATACAACCAACACAAGCAAAAGTGTAATTCTAAAAACAATCTCTCTCATAATCATCCCAATTAATTAATTAATTTATACATTTTATAAAGAAAACAGCACTGTATCTTTACATATTGACCGCAAAGGTATAATATTTATTTTAATATGCAGACGAAACGTAATTATATTTGACAATCTATACAATATACGTCGTTATTACATGGCATATGCATCACATTTCATAGCATTTAGTGTCACATAGATTTAAAGGTCACAAGGAGAATATTGCTGATAATAACACCTCTCGCGGTCTATATTCTGTAACCGAGTAAGAACTGCCAAGGGACGAAAAACTCTTGTATTCACGTTTATCCTCTCCCCAAAGGTTTTTGCAAGTGAGCAGAAGTTCATACATCTTTGTTTTGTATGACAACTGCGCCTCCGAGTATATATTAAAACTTATCGATCCGTCACGACTGTGGCTACAATCATTAGTCATCTTCAGTTGCCAACTGCCTGGCTGGAAATATAGATTAAGCATATGGCCGAAATTTCTGTAAGTACGATTCTTCAGACCTGACACCACTTGACGTTGGCGACTCTGCATATATGAAGAGGTTTCTTCAAAATAAAACCATTTAAAAGGTCGCATACTGGCAGAGAAACTAACAATCAGAGACCTATTGCCACTTGGGGTCTTGACACCGCTTCTCATAACGTCAAAATCTGAGATATTGTAAGATGTATACAAACTCAGTTTGGTCTGCATTGCCCTACATGAATAATTTACATTACCTGACACAGACTGGCTGGTAGACTTATTATTCCCCTCTACATTCTCGCGCACATAAACACCATCACTGAGAGTGCTCTCATATAGATGATTGAAAAGCACATGCGTATAGGAATAACGACAACCATAAGAAAGTCCATTGCCTGGCAGCGTGTAATTGTAAGCCACCGACATATTGTCACTCGGCGAATAATCGAATGTACCTGTTCCCGATGATGCCGAATTATAAGAGGTGTATATGCGCAGAGGGTTGATAGTATAGAAACCTGTCTCACTAAATCCATGTGAATAGTTAGCACGCAGTGTACCGTAGGAAGTTATACGCCAACTAAAAGTGGCAGATGGAGTATATTGCAGTCTGACATCCTTATCCATATCATACGATGCATATATCCATGACAGTTTATTGTTAAGGAATGCCTCTACATTTCCTCTATGATAGCTCAGATTCGCACATGCATCTACATTATTCTTCTTATAACGTAGCCATTGCATGGTATCATTATAGGCGACATACTCTCGTTTGAAATCAAGGTTGTGAGTCAATGACGTATTTAATCTAAAGCCATGACCTAAGTAGGTATTCATCTTCACCTCATTAATCATCGTAAATGAGTTGATATTGAGTTGCTCTTCGTTTCCATTATAAAGTAGCAATGTGCCAGGGAGATATGTATAACTCATTTCCGAATATGCAGAAAATGACGAGTTACTTTTCACCCTGGAGTCTACAGAGAAAGAATTAGAAAAGCCACGCTTATGTGGACGGACATTCTCATTAAGCGTTCTGCCATTAAGCATAGAGATGGAGTTTGAATGATCCAACACCATCACTCCATTTAATTTCTCACTGAGGTAAAGTTTGGCCGAATTGAGTGTATAGTCAACATTTGCATTCCATTCGTTTTTATAGGCAATCGCCTCTCGCCTTTCTGTGACAGTGGAATTACTCACATCGTCCAAATAAGAGCGCTCACTATAGTTGTTAGATGTAGACCTATCCATAAATCCTGTGATTTGAGCACGCAAGTCGTTACTGTCATCAAAGGATTTAAAGGCAGTAAGAGCCAAAAGATGGCTATCATTAAATCCTCGGCGTCCCTCACCTACAGATTCTATATTTTGTAATAGTCCCACATCTGTCAGTTGAAATGTGCCTCCACTCAATTCATTCGCGACATTCTCTGCCACATTATTATGTTTATAGACGGCAAGCAGTTGTATCTCACGATTTAGGTACATTTCCACGAGTTTTGCTTTACGTAGCCATTTCATGGAATTCTGCAGTGTCGTTCCACTTCCAATTTCGGCAGAACCAGTCCAGACATTCTTAGCTTCCTCATTCATGACAATATTTATTGCCGCAGACTCACTGGAAGTATTGCCCCTCAGGGACTTTATCGGCTGATGGTTGCGTAGCAGCTCGATACTGTCCACCTTGTTTGCAGAAAGATTCTTGCTTAGGAGAGAATAATTTCCACCCATTGTATTCTTTCCATCTACATAAAACCTATTAATAGGCATACCCTGATATGAGATAATGCCATTCACTCCCACCGTTATGCCGGGTATTCGCAATATGACGTCCTCTATCGTCCTGTCCTGTTTTTGCCGAAGCCCCAATACGGAGTATACGATGGTATCGCCTTGTATGCGAAACTGCTTAGGAGTCACCTTCACCTCCCTTATTTGCTGCACCTTTTCATCCATGGACACTTTCATTCCTTGCTTGAAGTTACCAGTAGGAATACTCTTCTTAGCAAATCCGACACAAGCAAACGACACATGTGCTACGTCCTTGCCATCTGGCACCTTTACTGCAAAATGCCCCTGTTTATCAGTCTTGCCGAAACATACGACCTTACCTTTTGCATCAAGAATCACAACGGAAACAGAAGCCAGAGACTTACCTTCATTGCTGACTACCATTCCCGTGAATGATGTTTGAGCAGACAGTTTCAGACTAACCAATATAAATAAAACAATTGCGACTATCTGCCTCATTCCACTTTTACATCAAAATATTCCAATGGATATGGTGTCCATGGATCCAAGTGGAATTCATGCTTTATTCCATCCATTTCGTATGGCTCATAACCATGTCCCAAATTTATTTCGTATTGCGTAGGATTCTTAGCTTGACGAACAATCTCTTTATACACATCCTCCGCCGAGCTTTTCTTGTATCCAGCCGTACTCAATTTTATTTTCTTACCATCACCCTTTTTTATTTCGATAGCTTCATAAGAATATTGATTCTTGTCATCTAAAGCTTTCAATATAAGGCCGGGCAATCCACCAAGTTTCCAAGGGCCATAAGAATACGGCAATTCCATCGTATACCATACTGTCCAAGTTCTACCACGGAAGACGGTAGATGCCTTCTGACATTCGTAACCACACACCACCGTATCTCCATCAAGCATCTGCCAATCAAATGCAGGCAATGGTTCTGTGTAGTAGTACCCCTCTGAGGACACTCTTTTCTTGCAAGTCATTTGTCCCTCAGGATAGCCTTGCAAAATATCATTGTCATGACAATTGGAGTATTCCCTCGCTGACTCATCTATAGTATAAGGTCTGTTTGGTCTGTGCAAAGGTAAAATTGACTGTAACATGGAGCACTTTTCTCCAATACACAAAAGTCTATTCACCTCATCTGAAGGATGTGGCCAGTTTGATTGACATAGTTGTAATGTCTGATATTCGACGATTAATACGCTCTCATCTATATTTTTTTGTCCAAACGTTAGGTTGAATGGAGCAACAAACGCTGTAAAAAGTAACAAAAATAAAAACCTTAATTCCATTTCTTTATATTCATTTCTATGACTATCGTCTTTACATTCTCACTCCCAAATAATTCCGCAGCATAAAACTTTGCTATGTCATCATCTATAAGATATTGACATGATGAATCATAATCTGCAGATCCAAAGTCAGTCGACACTATATGCTTATGGCAAAGCCCATAATCTATAATAATATCAAACGGTCTCTTAGCAGTCAGCCCATTCTTATAATATATCCAAGCAACTGCACGCCCAGTATATGAACGCCCACTGACAACCTCAACATTCGACTTAAAAACGACTTGACATTTTGGCACACACTGCGTGTCATCTGCATAAGTTACATTGCCACTCACAAATAACAACATCAACATTGTTAACCTCAATACAAAATTTTTCATCATCCTTAAAATTAAAATTAAACTATCATTTATATCTCTCTTTGTCTTAAATAATCCCTCATCGTTTCATAACAACGTCTATTTCCACTTTTGGATTTGCAATTTTACACATTTTATCTTATACAGCCAAACATTTTGACACAAAGATATCATTCTACACTGCATTTTATAACATATAATACCATTATAATCTGACAATTTAGTTAATCTCATCACTTTTATGCATTTTAAAAACTATTTATCAGCATTTATAGATAACTTTGCACAAGAAGGGTATATTGCCCGTCAACGACAAAACCTCAAACATATAACTACTATGAACTACAAGAAATCATTTCTGCTGTCACTGCTCATCATTGTCGCCAGCACGACAATGGCTACGGCTGATGGGAAGTTGCCACTAAAGTTGTGGTATGACCGTCCTGCTGACTATTTCGAAGAATCCCTGCCCCTGGGTAATGGCAAGATGGGAGCATTGGTCTATGGCGGGGCAATAGACAATGTCATTAAGACCAATGACATCACTCTGTGGACTGGCATGCCTAAAGACCCTAATCTTGGCAAAGGACAATCACCATGGGTGGAGAAGATAAGGGAGACTCTCTATCAAGAGAAATATGAGGAGGCTAACGAGATGCAGAAACATCTGCAGGGTCCTGACCAGGCAGAATTTCAACCGCTGGGTATCATTCATATCATCGACACCGACAACTCGCCTGCCACTGGCTACTATCGTGAACTCGACATCGACAATGCCATCTGTAGCGACCGCTATACTCGCAATGGCGTGACCATCAATCGCGAATACTTCGTGTCTAACCCCGACAAAGTGCTTGCCATGAAGATAACGGCTAACAAGAAGGGTGCACTATCATTTAAGGTATCGCTCACTGCTCTCACCCAGCACAAAGTGAAAGCCAGTGGCACGCAACTCACTCTGACGGGTCATGCCGTGGGCGATGAGATGAACACCATCCATTATTGTTCGATGCTACAAGCACAGACCTCTGACGGCAAAGTTACTGCCAACGACACCACTCTCACCGTCAGCGATGCTACGGAAGTCATCGTCTACTATGTAAACGAGACCAGCTTTAATGGTTATGACAAGCATCCCGTGACACAAGGAGCACCTTACCTCGACAATGCAGAGAATGATCTGTGGCACCTGCAAAATCTATCTTATGACGAGATGCGTAGCCGACACATTGCCGACTACCAGTCACTCTTCGGTACCTTCTCTCTCCACCTCGGTGGCAGCAAATATGACACGACACGACCCACCGACAAGCAACTCATGGACTATACTGACCAGGGTGGCAACAATCCCTACTTGGAGACGCTCTATACTCAGTTTGGCAGATACTTGCTCATCAGTTGTTCACGCACGGATGGCGTACCAGCAAACTTGCAAGGTCTGTGGGCTCCTGCTCTGCACTCTCCTTGGCAGAGCGGATACACCACCAACATCAATCTGGAGGAAAACTACTGGCACGCTGAGGTGACAGGATTGGGCAAGATGGTATCACCTATGGATGCCTTCCTCAAGAACCTTTCTCTCAACGGTAGCAATGTGGCTAAGAATTACTATGGCATCAATCGCGGATGGTGTGCATGCCACAACAGTGACATATGGGCAATGGCAAATCCTTGTGGCAGAGGCGAGGGCAATCCTCACTGGGCCAACTGGAATATGGCTGGCGCATGGCTCGTGAATACGCTTTGGGAGCATTACCAGTTTAGTGCTGATAATGATTATCTATCTAACACTGCCTACCCTCTGATGAAGGGCGCAGCAGAATTTTGCCTCGACTGGCTCACGGAGAATCCTAAAAAGCCAGGTGAACTCTTCACCGCTCCTTCCACATCACCTGAAGCTGACTACTTGACGGACACTGGCTTCTGCGGTGGCACACTCTATGGTGGCACGGCTGATCTCGCTATCATACGCGAACTATTTATCAACACCATCAAGGCTACCGACATCCTTGGCAAGGATAAGGATCTAAAGAAGCAGATGAGCAATGCTCTTGCACGTCTGCATCCTTACACTGTCGGTTCGCGTGGCAACCTGCAGGAGTGGTATCACGACTGGGCTGACGATGACTGGCACCACCGCCATCAGTCTCACCTCATCGGTCTCTATCCTGGTCATCATCTCACTGACTCTGTGCTCCGCAATGCTGCTGCCACTACTCTCGACATAAAGGGTGACGCCACTACGGGATGGAGCACGGGATGGAGGATAAATCTATGGGCGCGTCTGCATCGTAAGGATAAGGCTTACCACATGTTTCAGAAGTTGCTCACCTACATCAGTCCTGACGACTATGAGGGTGCAGACAGACGCCAAGGCAACGGCACCTGGGGTGGTGGTGGCACATATCCCAACCTCTTTGATGCTCATCCGCCATTCCAGATTGACGGCAACTTCGGTGGCACCGCTGGTGTGTGCGAGATGCTGGTGCAGAGTGACCAGGGGATAATAGAGTTGCTCCCTGCCCTACCTACTGCATGGCCTGACGGCAGTGTCGATGGCATCTGTGCCCGTGGTGGCTATCGCCTCAACATGACATGGCATGATGGCAAGGTGCAGAGTGTCTCCATCTTGCCAAAGAAGAGTGGCACTGTCACCTTGCGTGGCAATGGCATTGATAAAAAAATAAAGGTGAAAGCGGGCATTGCCCAAACTGTAACATTCTAAATATAGGAGGTACGGCGGGGACGCTTAATAGTAGTTGCAGCGTCCCCGCTGCAACCTTTTAGGAGGTACGGCGCCCTCACTTAATAGTAGTTGCAGCGTCCCCGCTGCAACCTTTTAGGAAATATCTAAATAGGTGACGCCCCGAAGGGGCAACTACTAATAGCCCTGGGCTATTAGTAATTGGGCTTACAGCCCGCAGTAGGGGCAAAGCGAGGACGCTTCGCCTCCTATAGTTAGCATCTTTCCATATTTCAATATTTACATATTTCAATATTATTTCAACTCAAACTGCAGAGTCTTGCCTTCCACCAACTGCTTGTGTGAGATGCGATAACCATTCACCTTCTTGCCTCCCACAGTGACATTCTTGATATACATCTGCGAGGGCGACGTGCGCTTTGCCTCTATGGTCAGGTCGCCTTGTGGATAATACTTCGGATCGAGATGTATCGTCACCTTGTCAAAGACTGGCGTAGTGAGAGTGTAATATGGCGAACCAGGATTGTCTGGATAGATACCTATCATGGAGAATAGCGCCCATGCTGACATGGTGCCTGTGTCCTCATTGCCTGGTATGCCATCTGGTTTGTCGGTGTAATACTTGTCCAGCAGTTCACGCACGGTCTTCTGTGTGCGCCACTCGTCACCCTTGAAATAAGAGAATAGGTAAGGGTAGGCTATGTCGGGTTCGTTGGCTGGATCATAGAGTCCTTTGTCAAACACCATCTGCAGTTTATCGACAAACTTGCGCTGACCGCCCATCAGTTTGGCGAGTCCTAACACATCATGCGGAGCATAGAAGGTATAGTTCCATGCACTACCCTCATGAAATCCTGGACAATTCTCAAAGTTGGCTCCTGCCTCGGGGTCAAAGGGCGTAAGAAACTTGCCATCGATGGTTATAGGACGCAGCGTACCGCTCTCCTTAGAGTAATAGTTTTTATAACCGAGACTACGCTGACGGAATAGTTTGGCATCCTCCTTATGACCAAGTTCACCAGCGAGTATTGACAGTGCATTGTCTGCCAAATAATATTCCAAAGCGTGTGACACGGAGTTGTCACCCGACATGTCGGCTGCAAAATACCCCAGAGGCACATAACCTTTTTCTATATATGGGTCAATGTCGGGACGCATCTTATTGTCCTTGCCTGGCAATGTCGCCGAGGTGCGAAATGCCTTGTAGGCTGTCTCTATATCAAATCCACGCAAGCCACGCATATAGGCATCGGCTATGTAAGGTATGGCTGGGTCGCCCTCCATGGTCCATGTCTCTCGTCCGAAGAGTTCCCACTTTGGCATCCATCCCCACTCACGATACATATCTATCATGGAGTTTATCATGTCCACCTGACGGTCGGGATAGACGAGAGTCTCAAATTGTGACAGGTTGCGGTAGGTATCCCACAGGGAGAACACGGTGTAGCGATTGGCAGTAGTCTTGCCGTTGGCACTGCTCTCCATGAGAGGATATTCGCCGTTGACATCCTGCAGCACTGTAGGGTGTATCTGCGAGTGATAGAGTGCTGTGTAGAACACCTTGCGCTGTGCTTCGCTACCGCCCTCCACAGTGATGCGGTTGAGAGTGTTAGCCCATTCTCGTGAGGCAAGCGCCATGGTCTTGTCAAAGTCAAAACCTTGCTGTTCGGCATTGAGATTCTCGCGTGCATTGGCTATGGACACGAAGCTCACGCCGACCTGCACTTCCACCTGTTCGCCCTCCTGGCAGTCGTAGGTCATATAGTAACCGATGTCATTGCCTGCCATGTCGCGACCATACTCGGGATAGAGTTTGTATTTGCCTTGATAGACATCCCACTGTGCCTGTGCATTGTGAAAGTCTGGCTGGTTCTTCCACATACCTGAGGCTACTGGCTTCTTGTTGACGCGCACCACGAAATACATGGGGAACACTGCCTCCTGGCAATAGCAGAACGAACCGAGCAGACGTGTGCCCTCAAACTCGGTGTCGCTCACCTTGCGCAGCGAAGCGCCGACCTCATTGGTCAGTCCATTACCAAGGTTGAATAGCAGATTGCCCTTACCCTTAGGGAAGGTGTAGCGCTCTATCGAACTGCGCATCGTGGCTGTGACCTCGCTCTTGATGCCATACTTGGTCAGCTCATTACTGTAATAGCCTGGGCGTGCCTGCTCATTGGAGTATTCCGAACCGTATGTGTGGTAGTCGGGATTGACCTCGCCTGTGGTAGGCATCACGAGGAGTGTGCCCATCTCGGGACATCCCACTCCACTGAGCGTGACGTGTGCAAAACCAGTGAAATACTTGTTGTTGTACTCATAGACGGCTGACCACCATCTCTTATCCTTGTCCTGCTCATTGAGGTCAGAGCCCATCACATTAAATGGCACCACCGACATCAGTCCGTGCGGGCAGATAGCTCCAGGATTGCACACACTGAAGTTTGTCGTACCTATAAACGGGTCCACATAGTCCACGACATCTTTAGCCATGCCTTGGGCGCTCGC
>CAVABU010000061.1:0-14874 GCA_963586965.1 Gemmiger formicilis | reverse complement strand
TACAAATCAAATGGAAGCATTCAATGTACATATACTCGGTTGCGGAAGTGCCCTTCCCACCATGCGCCACAACCCCACATCGCAGATCGTGGAGATGAGGGGCAAGTGCTTCATGATAGACTGTGGCGAAGGCACCCAGTTGGCACTGCGTCGCAGTCGCATACACTTTGAGAAACTGCGTGCCGTCTTCCTCTCACATCTCCATGGCGACCACTGCTTGGGACTCGTGGGGATGATTAGCACATTTGGACTCCTCGGCAGGACCGCACCACTGCACATCTATGCCCATAAGGACTTGAGCATGCTGTTGCCTCAGCAATTGGAATTCTTCTGCCACGGACTTGAGTTTGAGGTCATTATCCATGAAGTAGACACGACCAAGAGTAGTGTCATATATGAAGACCATAGCCTGACCGTGACCACCATCCCACTTGACCATCGTGTGCCCTGTTGTGGATACCTCTTCCGTGAAAAACCAGGCAAGCGACACATCCGACGCGACATGATAGACTTCTATCAGATACCATTCAGTCAGATAGACAACATCCGCTCAGGACTCGACTGGACTGATGCTGAGGGCAATGTCATAGCCAACGATAGACTTACCACCCCCGCAGACCCGACACGAAGCTACGCCTTTTGTAGCGACACGCGCTACATGCCAACACTTCATAATCTACTGCATGGCGTGACGGCACTCTATCACGAGGCCACCTACACGAGCGAACACACTGATAGGGCAGAGCTTTATTATCACTCCACAGCCCAGCAAGCAGCTCAAGTGGCAAAGGATGCCGGAGTAGGTACCTTGCTGATAGGACACTACAGTCAGCGATATAAAGACGAAAAGCAACTGTTAGCAGAAGCCAAGTCAGTCTTCCCCAACACCCTTCTTACACATGAGAATATGGTGTATTCGGTTAAATGATGTTAACTTGGCGGACTTTTTCCCGTGTTTCCTTTGTGAATGATATTTATAATATAATTTTGCACGTGATAAAGAAGAAGAAAGGATTGCATATGATGAAAAATATACTCATGATAACCTTGGTAGCCCTCTTGTCCGTGGCTCCATCATTGCAGGCGAAAGCCGAGCCTATGATAGAGATTAGCGACAATATGGACAACGATATCCTTGACATCACCATAAGCCTTGAGCAGTCGCAACTGCGAGTGACAGGCGCTTCTGGACAGATGCTTCAAGTGTATAACGTCGCTGGAGTGTGCATCATGTCCGTGCGAGTGGACGGCGATGACAGACATTACGACCTCAATCTGACCAAAGGTTGCTACATCGTCAAGGTAGGCAAAGTCGTGAGAAAGATATCAATAAGATAATAGCTTAAATCATTGAGAAAAGGATTAGGCTTTTTTATGACCGTTTTCGTGGTATGCACATTATTTGCATGCCACGAAAATCAGTTTAATCCCAACAGTAATCTCACACTGGAGGCATACGCACCATTGGTGGTGGAGAAATATCGCTTGGAGACATATCGTGTCAACGAGCAGATAGGTAAGATGGCACGCAATGACCGCGACACCATGGCAGCCGACCGCCACACGCGCTCCTACTATCTCTCGGGAAGTCCTCTGCTTTGGATTACGAGGCATGGCGTCACCCACCAGGCAGACACCCTGGTGAGATATCTCAAGACCGTAGACGAGATAGGATTTCGCCAGTCACGCTTCTTCGTCCATCAGATAGAGACCGACCTTGAGAAGATGAAGACGCTCGCGATAGATAGCTCTGACGACATCAGCCAACTTGCTGCACGACTGGACTATAATCTCACAAAGGCATATCTCAGATATGTCATCGGTCAGAGATTCGGATTTGTAAATCCCAGCAAGGTATTCAATAGACTTGACGTCGACCCATACGACACGCTCAACGTGAGATATCGCACACTCTACGATGTGAAGACCGAGACCATCGGCAATAGGGGAGTGAGACATCTCTTGGGACTCATCGCTTGCGACAGCGTGCCCGAGATGCTTCGCACGGCAGAGACTAGTAATCCGCTTTATCTTGCACTTAAACGAAAGTTGGCTGGTAGCACTGGTGCAGAGCGACTTAAGGTGCTTGTCAATATGGAGCGATGCCGATGGCGACAAGGCAGATATCCCTACGACTGCAAGAAATATGTGGCAGTCAATATCCCTTCCTACGGCCTATTGGCAGTCGACGAAAACGACGTGCTCAGGATGAAGACGGTGTGCGGAAGCAGAAAGACCAAGACGCCATTGCTCAATAGTAGCATAAAGCGCATGGACGTCAATCCTCGTTGGATAATCCCATTCAACATAGTGAAGCACGAGATGGCTCACCATGCTGGCGATGTCGGCTATTTCGAGCGTCACAACTATGTCATCACCGATAAGTCCACTGGAGAGCACGTCTCGCCAGAGTATGTCTCGTCTGCCGCCCTAAAGAGTGGCAACTATCGAGTGGTGCAGGCAGGTGGCGAGGGTAATGCCCTGGGTAGGATAGTATTCCGATTTGACAACAACTTTTCCATCTATCTTCACGACACATCTTCACGAGGCACATTCGACAAGATGGACCGTAGCGCATCACATGGTTGCATCCGTGTGGAGAAACCCTACGAGTTGGCTTGCTTCCTACTCGCCGACAAGGACGAGACGATGATGGACAAACTGAAATACTCCATGGAAGTCAGGACGCGTGTGACCGATGGCGAGGACGGTGAAGATGCACCACAGATAGACAAGTCACGACTCATACGCAGCCTGGAGGTAAAACCTCAGGTGCCGATATTTATCACCTATTTCACCGAGTGGCTCATGCCCGATGGTCAGATAGAGAGCTATGCCGACGTATATGGCTATGACGAGGTGATAGCCAGGAGGTTAAAGGAATATGTAAAACAGTAGTATTCGGACGCAAAGCATACATGGCAAACGAAAAGGAAATACTGCGACTGCTCTCCGACAGCAAAACCCTCAGACTAGGATTTGACCTGTTGGTCAGACAATATAGCGAACGACTATATTGGCAGATACGACGTATCGTCATTTCCCATGATGATGCCAACGATGTGTTGCAGAATACCTTTGTCAAGGCATGGCTCAATATCGGTTCGTTTGAGAATAAGTCCAAGATTTCCACATGGTTATGTCGCATAGCCATCAATGAAGCCATCGACTTCTCTCACCGCAAGCACCACACCGACGACATCAGTGCCGACGAAAACCAGGAACTGGCCAACCGACTCATGGCAGACGAATATTTCGACGGCGATGAGACACAAGCCCAACTGCAGACCGCCATCTCGCTCCTGCCAGCCGTGCAGAGGGCAGTATTCAATATGCGCTACTTCGATGAGATGAAATACTCCGAGATGAGCCAGATACTCGGCACTTCCGAAGGCGCACTCAAGGCGAGTTATCACCTAGCGGTGAAGAAAATAGAAGCATATTTTAATGCACACGATTAAACTTTTAGACTTGACAATCGTCATATAGTATGAAAGGAAATGTAATTATGAAAGGAAATATACTCGACAATAAACACTTCAAGGAAAATCCATTTAGGGTGCCTGAAGGATATTTCCAGCAAATGCAACAGGAGGTCATGGCACAACTTCCTGAGCAACGGCCCGCTATGAAGGTGCAGACAAAGCGTCCGCGACTGTTCCTCCATTCAGCCATCGCAGCAGCCGCTTCAGTGTGCATAGCCATCTTTGGTGCTATGATTTATAAGAGTCATATTGATCAAGAGACCAAAATCAATGCCTCACATGTGAAGGCAGTGCATGCCACCGACGATGATGACTCTGACTACATCATGATGGATAATGCCGACATATACAACTATATCGCCGAACTCTAAACCCACACACACAGTCCTATGCTAAGATATCTGCTGATACTCCTGATGACCCTGTCGTCATTCGCCATCAATGCACATATACCAGAAGAGAAAGGCAATAGACGATTTGACCCAGTCAAATTTGAGCAACGCCTTGAGCAATATGTGCTTGGCAAGATGAACCTTACACAGAAGGAGCGTGACGTCTTCCTGCCTCTCTTTCGCCAAAAGCGCAAAGCCGAAGTCACGATCATGGACAACGGCAGAAAGCAACGTCGCCAGCGACCTGTGACTGAGAAGGAGTGGGCGCAGGCTATACGAGCATTTGACAATGACGAGGTGAAACTCAAGAAGGTGCAACAGACATATCACGAGAAGATGCTAAAGGTCTTGCCAGCATCCAAGGTGATGGACATGATACGCGCAGAGGAAGATTTTCACCGCGAGACATTCAGCAAGATGCAGATGCATATGAAGAAACATAAGAAGCAATAATCTTATTTCCACTTACTTATCTTTCTCATAGGCATGCACAGATATTTCATCCGTTTCTCTTATGACGGCACACGCTATCACGGTTGGCAAATACAGCCCAATGGCGACTCCGTGCAGGAACAACTGCAAAAGTCTCTGACCACTATCCTCCGTACTGACATGGAAGTGGTGGGCGCAGGGCGTACCGATGCTGGTGTGCATGCACGAGACATGGCGGTACATTTTGATTTCCCTGACACCATAGACGGCAAGCAATTGGCTTATAGACTCAATCGCTTGTTGCCTCGTGATATAGCCGTAAAGGACGTGTATGAGGTGAGCGAAGACTTGCACGCTCGCTTTTCTGCCACACGTCGCACTTATCATTATTATATACACACACGCAAGGATCCATTTCTCAGACATTACTCTTGCGAACTCCACTACGACCTTGATTTCCAACTCATGAATGAGGCTGCGAGTCATCTTCTCGCAGTGAGTGACTTCAAAGCATTCTGCAAAAGCCACACCGACGTGAAGACCACCATCTGTCATGTGACCGAGGCAAGATGGATACAGCAGTCAGACCATTCGTGGTATTTCGTCATCTCTGCCAACCGCTTCCTTCGCAATATGGTGCGCGCAGTAGTGGGCACACTCATCGAAGTAGGCCGTAAACGTATCACCATCAATGACTTTGATGCCATCGTAGCCGGTCGAGAGCGCACCCAAGCAGGCGAAAGCATGCCTGGCAACGCACTCTTCCTCGAAGAAGTGGCATATTAGGAGGTACGGCGCAGACTGTTGATTATTAATCGCACAGCAGGTGAACGACGAGCGCATAGCACGTGCTATGCAGTCGCACATCAGCTGCTATGCAAGCGCACACCAGCTGGTGTGCGGTCATAGGAGCCATACTCCCCGAAGACGTAAGTCATGTTCTTTCCCCATTTCATATAACTATTAGCTATAGTGGTTGCAGCGTCCCCGCTGCAACCCATCAAGCATTGGGTATCTTATGCAAAACCCTCGATTGACACCCCTATCATATTGAATTGTTGAAAAAAGACACGCGTCTTCTTTCTGATTTGAATTTAATGTAGTATCTTTGCGGTCAAATTGAAAGAAAGGATAACCCATATGGCGCGTAATATTTTCAAAGGTTTGGGCCTCGCTATGATAACACCATTTAAGAATGATGGTGAGGTGGACTATGAGGCACTCAAGCGTTTGGTGCAATTTCAGTTGGACAATGGAGCAGATTTTCTCTGCATACTGTGTACGACAAGTGAGACACCTTGCCTTACGGCAGAAGAAAAGACCAACATCAAGAATCTTATAGTAGAAGTCAATAATGGACGCGTGCCCATCATGATGGGATGCGGTGGCAATAATACTGCCAACGTCATAAAGGAACTTCAGACTACAGACTTCACGGGCATAGATGCTGTCTTGAGCGTTTGCCCTTATTATAATAAACCTTCACAAGAAGGTCTATATCAGCACTTTAAGGCTATAGCCTCAGCAAGTCCATTGCCAGTAGTGCTCTATAACGTGCCTGGCAGAACGGGTGTAAATCTCAAACCTGAGACCACTGTGCGCCTTGCCCGCGACTGCGAAAACATCGTAGCCATAAAAGAGGCAAGCGGTTCGCTTGAGCAGGTGGACGAGATTATCAAGAATAAGCCCGACCGCTTCGACGTGCTTTGTGGCGACGATGCCTTGACATTCTCCATGGTGGCAAGCGGAGCCGCAGGAGCCATATCCGTCATAGGCAACGCTCTGCCAAAGCAAGTGTCGAGAATGATTCGCCTCGAATTTAAAGGCGAATACGAACCCGCACGCAAGATACACCACATGTTTACCGAACTCTACAGCCTTCTCTTCGTCGACGGCAATCCTGCTGGCGTGAAGGCTTTACTGAGCGAGATGGGACTAATAGAAAACAACCTCCGACTGCCACTTGTCCCCACACGCATCACGACAAGAGAAAAGATGGCAGATATACTCAAAAAGATGAGAATCTGATTGTTATAACATAATTAAGGCATGGCTACGGTCTGATGATGGACCGTTGTAAAATAGAATAGAAAGAAACAAACAAGAGAGAATGGATAGACTTTTTATATTTGATACTACTCTTAGAGATGGCGAGCAGGTGCCTGGTTGCCAGCTCAATACTGTAGAGAAGATTCAAGTAGCAAAGCAATTGGAACAGCTCGGTGTAGATGTCATCGAGGCTGGCTTCCCTATTTCAAGTCCAGGCGACTTCAATTCAGTGATAGAGATAAGCAAGGCAGTGACATGGCCTGTCATCTGCGCCCTCACACGAGCAGTGGAAAAGGATATCGACTGCGCAGCCGAAGCCTTGAAATATGCCAAGCATAAGCGTATACACACTGGTATAGGTACGAGCGACAGCCATATAAAGTATAAATTCAAGTCCAATCGTGAAGAGATCATCGAGCGTGCCGTGGCAGCCGTGAAGTATGCCAAGAGATATGTAGAGGACGTGGAGTTTTATGCCGAAGATGCTGGACGCACTGATAATGAATATCTTGCACGCGTGATAGATGCCGTGACCAAGGCTGGTGCCACAGTGTGCAATATCCCAGACACCACAGGATTTCGCATCCCTGGCGAATATCAGGAGAAGATACAGTATCTCTATGATCACGTAGATGCCTTCGCTGCAGGCAAGGCCATCTTGTCTACCCATTGTCACAACGACCTCGGTATGGCAACGGCCAACACCATAGCCGGAGTGCTCGGCGGTGCGCGTCAGGTGGAGGTCACCATCAATGGCATAGGCGAGCGCGCAGGTAACACGTCGCTCGAAGAGGTGGCGATGATATTTAAGACTCATCCAGACCTTGGCATTGAGACAAACATCAATACCACGAAGATATATCCCACAAGTCGCATGGTCTCAAGTCTGATGAATATGCCCGTGCAACCCAACAAGGCCATCGTGGGACGCAATGCATTCGCACACTCCAGTGGCATACACCAGGACGGCGTGCTCAAGAATGCTTCCACATATGAGATAATGAATCCAAAGGATGTGGGTATCGATGATAATGCCATCGTGCTCACAGCCCGCTCTGGACGTGCCGCTCTAAAACATAGACTGCATGTCAACGGCGTGGAGGTGGATGGTGAGAAGCTCGACAAGATATATGAGCAGTTCCTCCGCCTTGCAGACAAGAAGAAGGAGGTGACTGACGACGACGTGCTTGTGCTCGCAGGTGGCGAACGCGCCCTAAAGAACAATATCAAACTCGACTTCCTCCGTGTGTCTTCTGGTACGGGTGATGCATGCTCGATAGCAGCCATTGGCATAGACATCTCTGGTCAGAAATTTGAGGCTTGCGCTACGGGTAATGGTCCTGTGGATGCTGCCATCAAAGCACTCAAGCAGGTCATACATAAGGATATGACCCTCAAGGAATTCACCATCCAAGCCATTAGTAAAGGTTCGGATGATATGGCGAAGGTGCACCAGAGCGTGGAATACGATGGTCACGTATATTATGGATTTAGTGCAAATACAGACATCGTACAGGCTTCCGTGGAAGCTTATATAGATGCGATAAACAAGTTTAGATGATGAATACACTATTTGACAAAATCTGGGACTCCCATGTCGTACAGAACATCGAGGACGGTCCCACACAACTTTACATCGACAGACTCTATGCTCACGAAGTGACAAGTCCGCAGGCTTTTGATGTGCTCAGAGACAAAGGCATTAAAGCCTTCCGTCCAGCACAGATATTCGCCATGCCTGACCACAATACTCCTTCTGACCAGCAGGAGGTGATCAATGACCCTATCGGCAGAAAGCAGGTGGAGACTCTGGCAGCCAACTGCAAGGAGTTTGGCATCACGCATTTCGCTATGGGCACCAAGGACAATGGTATCATCCACGTCGTAGGTCCTGAGAAAGGTCTTTCATTGCCTGGCATGACCATCGTGTGCGGTGACTCACACACTTCGACACATGGCGCAGTGGGAGCACTCGCAATGGGTATCGGTACGAGTGAGGTGGCAGAGGTGCTTGCGTCTCAATGCATCCTCCAGGGCAAACCGAAGTCTATGCGCATTAATATCGATGGCGAACTGCAGAAGGGCGTCACAGCTAAGGATATCGCATTATATATAATGTCAAAGATGACCACCTCGGGTGCTACGGGCTATGTGGTGGAATATGCTGGATCGACCATCCGCAATCTCTCCATGGAGGGACGCTTGACACTCTCCAACCTGTCCATCGAGATGGGTTCGCGTGCAGGTATCATCGCTCCTGACGACATCACATTCGAATATCTGAAGGGTAGGGAGTATGCTCCTAAGGGCGAAGACTGGGACAAGGCCGTGGCTTACTGGAAGACTCTCAAGAGCGATGACGATGCAGTTTTTGACAAAGAGGTGTACTTCAAGGCTGAAGACATCAAACCACGCATCACCTACGGCACCAATCCTGGCGCTGGTATAGCCATCGATGAGAATATCCCAAATATGGAGGACATACCAGAGAAAGACCGTGCCCAGTTCCAAGGCATGCTCGACTATATGCAGTTTAGTCCTGGCGAGAAACTTGAGGGTCATCCCGTAGACTACTGTTTCCTCGGTGCATGTACCAACGGCCGTATCGAAGACTTCCGTGCTTTCGCCTCAGTGGTGAAAGGCAAGAAGAAGGCCGACAGCGTGGTGGCATGGCTCGTACCTGGTTCATGGCTCGTGCGTCAGCAGATTATCGATGAGGGCATCGACAAGATACTTGAGGAGGCAGGCTTTGAGTTACGTCTTCCTTCATGCTCATCATGTCTGGCTATGAATCCTGACAAGGTGCCAGCAGGCAAACTTGCCATCTCTACAAGCAATCGTAATTTCGTGGGACGTCAGGGACCAGGTGCGCGCACCGTGCTGGCTTCACCTCTCGTGGTGGCAGCATCCGCACTGACAGGTAAGATAACAGACCCACGCAACCTTTTATAAGATACGACCATGGCAAAAGAAAAATTTGATATCATAAAGTCTACTTGCATCCCCATTCAGATAGACAATTGCAATACTGACCTGATTATCCCAGCGCGCTATCTCGCTTCGACCACACGCGACCCGAAATTCTTTGGTGACGCTTTCATGCATGACCTGCGCTATGATGCCCAGGGCAAGGCAGTGGAGTCATTTGTGCTCAATCAACCTGACTTCTCTGAAGCTCCTCACAAGGGAGTGCACGAGATTATCGTAGGCGGTCAAAACTGGGGTAGCGGTTCGTCACGCGAACATGCAGCATGGGCAATAGCTGGCTATGGAGTCAGAGTCGTCATCTCAAGTTCGTTTGCTGATATTCACAAGAATAACCTGCTCAATTGCTTCGTGTTGCCAGTCGTAGTGACCAAGGAGTTTCAGCAGCAACTCTTTGATAGCATAGCAGACGATCCTAAGACTGAGGTGCAGATAGACCTGCCCAATCAGACTGTGACCAACATGAAGACGGGCGCATCAGAACATTTCGAAATCAATTCATATAAGAAATATTGTCTGATGAATGCCTATGATGATATAGACTTCCTCCTTTCCAATAAGGACAAGATAGAAACATACGAAAAGAAACGATGACACAACAGTTCATTGAAATAATGGACACGACGCTCCGCGATGGTGAACAGACTCGCGGAGTGTCATTCCTTCCTCACGAGAAACTTCAGATAGCAAGGGCTCTTATCGAGGAACTCAATATCGACCGCATCGAGGTGGGTTCTGCCCGTGTGTCTGAAGGCGAAAAGGAAGCAGTGGAGGGCATCTGCCAATGGGCAAAGAGACGTGGCTTCATCGATAGGGTGGAGGTGCTCGGCTTTGTCGATGGCAACAAGTCGCTCGACTGGATACAGAGCGCAGGATGCAATGTCATCAATCTGCTTACCAAGGGTTCGCTCAAGCACTGTGAGGGACAACTAAAGAAAACTCCAGAGGAGCATATCAAAGACATCCTCGCTGATGTGGAGAATGCCAAGAAGCGTGGCATGACGGTCAATGTCTATTTGGAGGACTGGTCGAGCGGCATGATAGATTCGCCTGACTATGTGTTTCATATGATGGATGCTTTGAAGGATTGTGGTATTCGCAGATTCATGCTTCCCGACACTTTGGGAATAATGAATCCGTATAACATGACGAAGTTCTTCAGTCAGATGACGGAGCGTTATCCTGACCTGCATTTCGACTTCCATGCACATAATGACTATGACCTCGCAGTGAGCAATGTGTTTGCCGCTGTGGAGCATGGTGCCAAGGGTCTTCACACGTCTATGAATGGATTGGGTGAGCGTGCTGGTAATGCTCCGTTGGCAAGCGTGCAGGCTATGCTCATGGATCAGACTCATGTGACTACGAATATCGTAGAGGAGAAACTCAATGAGGTGAGCCATCTCGTGGAGAGTTATTCGGGAATTGCCATTCCACCTAACAAACCTGTTGTGGGTTCTTCAGTGTTTACTCAGGTCGCAGGCGTGCATGCCGATGGTGACAACAAGAACGGACTCTATCAAAACAAACTCGTGCCTGAGCGTTTCGGTCGTAAGCGCGAATATGCATTGGGCAAGGTGTCGGGCAAGGCCAACATCCTGCGAAATCTCGAGGAGATGGGCATACAACTCTCAGAAGATGCCATGCGCAAAGTCACCGCTCGTATCATCGAACTGGGTGACAAGAAGGAACTCGTCACCAAGGATGACCTGCCTTACATCGTCAATGATGTGCTCAAGCACAATCCTATTGACGAGAAGGTGAAACTCAAGAGTTATATGGTTTCCACCGCCTTTGGACTCAAACCTGTGGCAAGCGTGCAACTGGAGGTTGATGGCGAGATATACGAGGAGACGGCGACGGGTGACGGTCAGTATGATGCCTTCGTGAGATGTATCCGACATATTTATAAGAATAAACTTGGACGCCATTTCCCATGGTTGAGCAACTATAATGTTACCATTCCACCAGGCGGTCGCACTGATGCCTTGGTGCAGACCACTATCGACTGGGAATTTGAGGGTCGCAACTTCGTCACCCATGCACTCGATGTGGACCAGACGGAGGCAGCCATAAAGGCAACTATCAAGATGTTGAACTTAATAGAAGAATAGATAATATGAAACTGAAAATCGCAGTATTGGCCGGTGACGGTATCGGACCAGAGATAATGGAGCAGGGCGTAGCCGTAATGGACGCCGTAGCTAAGAAGTTTGGACATGAGGTGTCTTACAAAGAGGCTCTCTGCGGAGCACATGCCATCGATGAGGTGGGTGATCCTTTCCCAGAAGAGACATTTAAGGTGTGTGAAGAGGCTGACGCAGTGCTCTTTGCCAGCGTAGGTGACCCTAAGTTTGATAATGACCCTACAGCCAAGGTGCGCCCTGAGCAGGGTCTGCTCGCTATGAGAAAGAAGCTCGGACTGTATGCCAACATTCGTCCTGTGACTACTTTCGACTGCCTTGTGCACAAGTCTCCTCTGAAGGACGAATTGGTCAAGGGTGCAGACTTCGTATGTATCCGCGAGCTCACTGGCGGTATGTATTTCGGTAAGAAGCAGGAGCCAAAGATGAATGAAGAGATTGGCACCGAGGACGCTCTCGACACCAACTACTACTCACGTCCTGAGGTGGAGCGCATCCTCCGTGTAGGCTATCAGTATGCACGTCAGCGTCGCAAGCATCTCACAGTGGTAGACAAGGCTAACGTGCTGGCTTCATCACGTCTTTGGCGCAAGGTAGCGCAGGAGATGATGACCGAATATCCAGACGTGACCACAGACTTCATGTATGTCGACAATGCTGCCATGAGAATGATTCAGGATCCACGCTTCTTTGATGTCATGGTGACTGAGAATACCTTCGGCGACATCCTCACCGATGAGGGTTCTTGCATCACGGGTTCTATGGGCTTGCTCCCATCAGCATCCACAGGTTCCTCTACACCAGTATTCGAACCAATCCACGGTTCTTGGCCTCAGGGTAAGGGACTCAATATCGCCAATCCTTTGGCACAGGTACTCTCAGTGGCAATGCTTTACGAGTACTTCGGACTCAATAAGGAGGGTGCCCTCATACGCGAGGCTGTCAATGCTTCGCTCGACCAGAATGTCCGCACACCTGAGATCCAGGTTGAGGGTGGAGCCAAGTATGGCACACATGAAGTGGGCGCATGGCTGGTCAACTACATAGCAAATGCGTAAGACACTCTTTACGATATTGATACTCCTTGTTTGCCTGGGTGTGAAAGCTCAGACAAGCAAGGAGTTGCGCGATAGTTTGACCATGGTCTCACGCCAATTGCAACGCACGCCTGAGTCCATAGACTTGCGTCTCGTGAAGGCTGGGCTCAACCTGCAACTTGAGCAATGGGACTATGCTTGTGCGGAATATGATGAGGTGCTCTCGCGTGATCCCAAGAACATCTCTGCCCTCTATTTTCGTGCTTATGTCTATGAGAAGCAGGGCAGATATGCGTTCGCGCGACGTGACTATCAGGCGCTCCTTGCCATAGTGCCAGGACATTTCGAAGCGCAACTCGGACTGGCTCTCCTCAATGATAAGGACAGTCGCCACACGGAAGCTCTTGATCAGCTCAATGTCATCTGCTCACAGCATCCCGACCGTAGCGAGGCTTTCGCAGCCAGGGCAGGAGTGGAGCAGGAGAGAGGACTCTATGACCTAGCGGAATATGATTTCAGCCAAGCCATTCGCCTTGACCCCACAAATGTCGACTATCGCATAGCTCGCATCAGCCTCCTCTTGACTATGGGTCGCAAGGAAGAAGCCCGAGAGTCCCTCGATGACTTGGTGTCGAAAGGCGTGCCCAAGCCTAGCCTTGAAGACCTCTACAAGAAAGCAAGGTGATAAATAGGAGGTACGGCGCCCTCGCCGTACCATCTCAAGCAAGCAATTGTAGCAATAGGAGGTACGGCGCCCTCGCCGTACCATCTTAAGCAAACTATTGTAATCATACACAAAACTCTCCTCAGCGTGGTACGGCGAGGGCGCCGTACCTCCTAAGAATACTACTTTATTAACGAACATAAACAATCTAAATATAATAAATCATGACAAAGGACAATGAAATCTTCCGTCTCATCGAAGACGAACATCAGCGCCAACTGCGTGGAATAGAACTCATAGCTTCCGAGAATTTCGTCTCTGATCAGGTGATGCAAGCCATGGGATCATGCCTTACCAATAAGTATGCTGAGGGCTATCCTGGCAAGCGCTATTATGGTGGATGCCAAGTGGTGGACAAGGTGGAGCAGCTCGCCATAGACCGCGTATGCAAGCTTTTCGGTGCGGAATATGCCAACGTGCAACCTCACTCTGGTGCCCAGGCTAATGCTGCCGTGCTACTTGCCGTGCTCAAACCTGGCGACACCTTCATGGGACTCAACCTCGACCATGGTGGCCACCTTTCACATGGTTCGGCAGTCAATACCTCCGGCATACTCTATCATCCTGTGGGCTACAATCTCAATCGCGAGACTGGACGTATCGACTATGACGAGATGGAGCGTCTCGCGCAAGAGCACAAACCGAAGCTCATCATCGGTGGCGGTTCTGCTTATTCGCGTGAATGGGATTACAAGCGTATGCGTCAGATAGCAGATTCGGTGGGAGCTTTGTTCATGGTTGACATGGCACATCCTGCTGGACTCATAGCAGCTGGTCTGCTTGACAATCCTGTGAAATACGCCCACATCGTCACCTCTACCACACACAAGACACTGCGCGGTCCACGTGGAGGTATCATTCTTATGGGTAAGGACTTCGACAATCCTTGGGGACTCACCACCAAGAAGGGCGAACTCAAGAAGATGTCCATGTTGCTCAATTCTGCCGTCTTCCCAGGTCAACAGGGTGGTCCTCTCGAACATGTCATTGCAGCTAAGGCTGTGGGATTTGGTGAGAATCTTGAAGCATCGTGGAAAGACTATGCCCTCCAGGTGAAGAAGAATGCTGCCACACTCGCTGGTGAACTCATCAATAGAGGTTTCCATATAGTGTCTGGAGGCACAGACAATCACTCCATGCTTGTGGACCTTCGTACAAAATATCCTGACCTCACGGGTAAGGTGGCAGAGAATGCTCTCGTGGCTGCCGACATCACAGTCAATAAGAATATGGTGCCTTTCGACTCTCGTTCGGCATTCCAGACCTCGGGTATACGTCTCGGTACAGCTGCCATTACCACACGCGGAGCTAAGGAAGACATGATGCTCACCATCGCAGACCTTATAGAGACCGTGCTCAATGCACCTGAAGACGAACAGGTGATAAAGAGTGTGCGTCAGAAGGTTAACGCCATGATGGCTGGCTATCCTATCTTTGCATGGTAGGAGGAATGTGTAAATATTGAAGTATGTAAATATTGAAATATTGAAAAAGTGATGCAAAGATTTGGTAGTGTAAAATAAAAGCCGTACCTTTGCATCACATTTAACGACGGTGCCTTGGATGAGTGGCTTAGTCAACGGTCTGCAAAACCGTGTACACCCGTTCGAATCGGGTAGGCACCTC
>CAVABU010000060.1:0-15380 GCA_963586965.1 Gemmiger formicilis | reverse complement strand
TCCTCGCGAGTATTGTAGAGGGCAAAGGAAGCACGGATGGTACCGAGTATTCCCAAACGATCCATAAGTGGCTGTGCGCAGTGATGACCAGTGCGCACTGCGATGCCAAGGCGGTCGAGGAGCGTACCCATGTCCATGTGGTGGATGAGTTCGCCTGTCTGCGAAGCCACGAGGAAACTTATCACCGCATCATGACGGTCGCTATGACCATAGATATGCATGCCTGGGATAGTCTGAATTCGCTCCATGGCATAGTTTACGAGATCTTGCTCATGACGGCAGATATTGTCCATGCCAAGTGATGACACGTAGTCGAGAGCCGTGGCAAGACCGTGTGTAGCTACATAATCGGGAGTGCCAGCCTCAAACTTCAATGGTGGACGCTCAAAGAGTGTCTTACCGAAGCTAACACTTGAGATCATCTCTCCTCCACCCATATAGGGAGGCAAGACTTCAAGCCACTTCTCCTTGCCATACAGCACACCGATGCCAGTAGGGCCATATACCTTATGACCAGAGAAAGCAAGGAAGTCACAGTCGAGTATCTGCACATCTACTGCGAAATGTGGCACACTCTGCGCTCCATCCACCATGACAGGCACATCATAGGAATGGGCTATGCGTATCATCTCCTCTACGGGATTGACCGTACCAAGAACATTGCTCACATGGGCGATGCTGACGATGCGTGTCTTCTCAGAGAAAAGATTACGATAGGCTTCCATGTCAAGCACTCCGTCATCGTTCATAGGGATGACCTTTAGGACTATTCCCTTCTTCTGCGCTTGCAATTGCCATGGCACGATGTTGGAGTGATGCTCCATGACAGAAACTATCACCTCATCGCCTTCACGCATGAATGTGTCTGCATAACAGCTTGCCACAAGATTGAGGCCTTCGGTGGTACCACGAGTAAAGACTACCTCGGAAGTGGACCGTGCATTGATAAAACTGCGCACTGTCTCGCGTGCTGCCTCATGGAGTTCGGTAGTTTGTTGCGACAGATAGTGCACGCCACGATGCACGTTAGCATTGACGTTGAGATATTCCTCACGCATAGCATCGAGCACACAGAGTGGTTTCTGTGTGGTCGCTGCATTATCAAGATATACCAACGGCTTGTCGTATACCTCACGGCTGAGGATAGGGAAATCCTCTCTTACCTTATTTATATCGTACATAGTGATTACTACTTCTTCACATAATCCATGTGTACACGCTCGAGATTGACACTGCCGTCCTTCTTACAGGTGATGCGCACAAGATAGTCACCTGGGTCTGGACTATTGCGCTCGCTCATAGACTCGAGTGTGACATAGCGCACGCCACCCATCTCGCGGTCATCCCATTTGTGCACGTGTCCGCAGAACACGATAGTGGTGTTCCACTCAGCAAACTTATGCAAGAGGAAATAGAGTTCTTCGCGAGTAAATGTAGACGAGAACTGGAAACTACTTGGACGGAACAGGTTTGTGTGTGAGAACACAAAGGTGTGGCGTATGTTCATGTTGCTATTGACATCCAGCACACTCTCCTTCAAGAGTTCTATCTGTCGCTGGCCCAAAGTACCACTGGCAGTGTCAAGGAAGATGAAGTGGTCATTCTGACCAGTATTGCCTATCTTCACAGTGAACTCAAAGAATGAAGAGTGGAAGACAGAAGAGAACAATGCCCATCCGCCTCGCGTCACATCATGGTTGCCCACAACTGAGTAGAATGGAAACTGAACATCCCTATAGTCAAAAATGTGATTATCATAATCAGGATCATCATCACCATGAGGGAAGCGCTCATCATAGAAATAATTCAAATCTTCACTTGGCCTATAATACTTTTGGAAGAAGTCGTTCTTTCCTTCAGCGAGCGCCTCTGAGAGATTGGCATAATATTCTGGAGTCGTATCAGCGATATCACCCAAACTTGCCCACAGGAGATCACCATGGTCGAGACCTTGGCGTATCATCTCCATGATACGGCCCGTATCAGTTGCCACATGACTATCCGAACCTACAAGAAATGAGTATTCTCCATCTGCATTCATCGGAGTCTGCATGTCTATGGAGTCATTAAGATATTTTTTATAGTAAGTGTATGACATGTCCACACGATCGTTGACACCAGATCCTCCTACAAGCACTCCAGTAGGGCTAACCTTGTCACAAGAAGAGAAAGACGTGGCTACCAAAGCCAACGCACCCGCTATAATATTGTTTATATTCTTCATTACCACAGATATTTAAGTCCTACTTTTAATGATGATTCATAACGTGAAGCCAACTGGCTTGTACTACCTGCTGGACGGATATTCAGTTCGCCATAGAGTTTCAGGTCTTTCTTGAGACTTGCATTCCAGCGCACACCCCAGTTGATGTTCCAGTTCTCAAAATAGAAGTCGTCATAGTTGCGTCCATAGAGACCTATATTCCATGAACTCCAGCGCGGACGGATGTTGACTCCCATACCGAAGGTAAGAGTGAGAGGTTCGGTATAACCTGAGCCGAGCAGTGAATAATGGATGAGAGTCTCGCCTACAGTCATGTCAAAATAAGGAGTCTCAAATGTGAAGGACACATTAGTATTGCACTCATTGGTGACAAACTCCGTGTAACGGTTGTAGAGAAACTTTGCCGAGAAATAGAGATTGAGATATGACACAGGCAGACGATAGATACCCTTGGCAGAGACCCCATACTTGCCCTTACCAAATGGGATATCCACACCACCCTCCGCACTTATGCGGTCAGTGAAGTGATGCGTATATATGGCGGAAGGGCCGATAAACTTATCGGTGACGATGTTGTTGCCCGCCTGGAGATAACCGGAGATCTCATTCTGATGCTCTCCATCATACTTATGCTCGCCACAAAACACAGGTATCTGCGCCACAGCCGTCAGAGGCAGCAAGCATAACAAGACAATCATTTTTAAAATCTTCATATTGGCACTATATAAAATGTTTATTTACAAAGTTTACATCCTTCGCATTTATTGAGTTGTCCACGGAAACGTTGTTCGACAAGATGATGGAGTCGATCACGCAACGGTTCGAGCTTCACATTGTCTATGACCTCATTGACAAAAGCAAACTGCAAAAGGAGCTTAGCCTCATCTAGTGATATGCCACGCTGGCGCATGTAGAAGAGAGCCTGATCATTGAGCTGACCTACGGTGCTACCATGTGAACACTTGACATCGTCGGCATAGATCTCGAGCATCGGTTGGGTATACATGCGCGCTTGTTTGGTAGCGCAGAGATTCTGATTGGTCATGGACGAGGTGGTCTTCTGAGCATCCTGCTCCACAAGCACCCTACCGGCAAATGCACCCGTGGACTCACCATTGAGCACATACTTATAGAGTTCGTGGCTCTCGCAATGTCCCACGGCATGAGTAATCAGAGTGTTATTGTCCACATGCTGGCTCTTGTCTATGATAGCACATCCATTGCAATCGCACTCAGCACCTTCACCTCGGAATATGAGGTCGAGCTGATTACGAGTCAGTCCGTTGTGCAGTGTTATGGAGTTATGGCATACACGGGAAGAGCGTTGCTGCTCTATGTAAGTTGTACTAACAAGGTTGCTATGCATATGAGTTTCCTCAAGACAATACATATCAAGAGAAGCGTTGTCAGATACAAAAGCCTCTATGACCTGTGTGGTAAGGAAATGCTTATCATCAGCAGCATGGTCGCAGAAGAGCAGTTTCAGTTCGGCATTCTCTTCAAGTACTATCAGTACACGACGATTTACCATGAGGTCCACATCCGAGCGGAGAATGTTTATCACCTGCACAGGACGCTCCACCCTTACATTCTTTGGTACATAGACAAATAAGCCGTCTTGTGCGAGCATAGTATTAAGGCTGGCAACGGCATCCTTGTTGCATGCCAAACGGTTGTAATACTTTTCCACAAGTTCAGGTCTTGTGCGTGACACTTCAGCAAGAGACGTGATGATAACGCCCTCTGGCAGTTGAGTCTTTGGCAACACCTGCGAATGGAATGTGTCATTGACCATGAAATAGAGCGACGTACTGAGGTTGGGCACATCACAGCGGAAAGCCTCGTAGGGATCAACAGGTATATCCAAGCGATTAAGGTTTACACCATAGTTTGGTGCAAACACTTCCTGGAGATTGGTGTACTTAAACCGTTCCTCCTTTCTGTCGGGCAAACCAAGACGTCGGAATGCATCGTAGGCATCATCGCGCTGAGCATTCATGACATCTGAAGAATGACTGCAAATCATTCCCCGACAAGAATCATATAGGTCTATATATTGTTTTTCTGCTCCCACAGTTTATTCCTCCACTTCCTGTTTTATCCAGTCGTAGCCACGATCCTGTATCTCCACTGCGAGCTCTGGACCAGCGGTCTTCACTATGCGACCCTTATAGAGCACATGCACCACTTGAGGGCGTATCATCTCAAGCAGACGGTCATAGTGTGTGATGACGATGCATGATTTCTCAGGAGTCATGAGTTTATTGACACCCTCTGCCACGATGCGCATGGCATCTACATCCAGACCTGAGTCTGTCTCATCGAGGATGGCAAGTTTGGGTTCGAGCATAGCCATCTGAAATATCTCATTGCGTTTCTTCTCTCCACCCGAGAAACCTTCGTTGACGGAGCGGTTAGCTAGTTTAGAGTCGAGTTCCACTATCTTTCGCTTCTCACGTGCAAGTTTCATAAACTCTGAAGCATTGAGCGGTTCGAGACCTTCGTATTTGCGCTTCTCATTGATAGCAGCACGCATGAAATTATTCATTGACACACCAGGAATTTCCACTGGATACTGGAAGGAGAGGAATAATCCCTCGTGGGCACGGTCTTCAGGTTTCATCTCAAGGAGATTCTTACCATTAAACCAAGCCTCGCCTTCTGTCACCTCATACAATGGGTTACCCACGAGCACTGCGCTGAGGGTGGACTTTCCGGAACCGTTAGGTCCCATGATGGCATGTGTCTCACCATCCTTGATAGTGAGGTTAATACCACGCAATATTTCTTTTTCGCCTATACGGGCGTGGAGATTCTTTATTTCCAACATAGTTTTATTCTTCAATATATTAATTGAGGACTGTCATCTTCAATATGCGGACATCCTCGATAGGACGATCCAACTTGTCTGTTGCCACTTGCTGTATCTTGCCTATGACATCAAGTCCTTCTACGACCTCACCAAAGACGGTGTAACCGCCATCGAGCCATGCAGTGCCAGGTTCATTGTCATCATTATAATAAGGTAGGAGTGGCACGTAAGGACTTCTTCCCCTTGTGGTGGGATATTTACCCCATACGACATAAAACTGTGACGCACTACTTCGCTTCTCAGGATTCTCCTCATCACTCTCACGGGCAGAAGCGAGTGCTCCACGCTTATGAAACGCCTTCGGATAGATTATCTCAGCAGGTATGCTCTTCTCACCATCAGGTGTGAGCACCTCGTCATTGCCGAGTTCTTCAGCAGGATTATCAGCAGAGGTCTTCGGCGCATGTGCAGAGGATGGGTCGCCACCCTGTATCATAAAATCCTTTATTACTCGATGAAAGAGAGTGCTATCCAAAGCGCCACTCTTAGCGAGGCGGAGGAAATTGTCACGATGTCCAGGAGTCTCGTTATAGAGTTCCACAATAAAGTCGCCAGAGGTAGTTTCTATCTTTACCAGTTTACGGTCATAGTTGTCACACTTGTTCACATCAAGCAAAGCGCGCATGATATCCGATGGATGTCCATCCTCAGTAAAGGCTCCGAGCTTATACTGTGACGGACGGCATTCTGGTTCCCAGTAGAACACACCCTTACATTTACCATCTGTTTCGGTCTTTGCTCGACGAATGAGTTCGGCATACTGTTCACGACCTTCCACCATCTTCCATGGATTCTGCTCGTCTACCAAATAGCCAGTCTCCACTATCATCACGTCGCATCCATACTTAGCAGACACCTTGCGGATGTTGCGTATGCAGTCTACAATAGTGCGCTGAGCAGTAGGTTCTTTGCCAGCCTCCATGGACCAGTAGGGATAGAGCGACATACCAATGATGTCCCACTTGCCTCCGCCATTCTTTATGATGTCAAGGTTCTTGTTGTAGAGATCATTGTCAAAACCATTGTCAAGATGAACGATGACAAGGGCTTCGGGAAAGACAGACTTGACTGCGTCATAACCAGCGCCGATGAATCCAGCATACTGTTTAGGATTACGTTCCCAATGTCCCATACTCTTTGTAATGATAGTGTTGCCGTTAGCGTCCTTCTTCTCCCATCCTGTGACAGGATCCATTTCTACAGACCACAGCATACCATTGGAAGTCTCATTGCCAACCTGCACCCATTTAGGTGTCACACCATTATCTTTCAGGAAAGAGAGAACCTCTACCGTATGATTCTTCACATCCTTGAGCATCTGCTTATAGCTATGCTTCTCCCAAGCTTGAGGTATATTCTGCTTAGCAGGATCTGCCCACCAGTCACTGTAGTGGAAGTCTATCATGATATCCATGCCGAGCTTCTTGGCACGTAGAGCCTTGACGAGCACATCCTCCTTGTTGCACCAGTTGTCATGTTTGACAGGGTTCACCCACACACGCAGACGGACGGCATTCATACCCATCTCTTGCATGAGGGCGGTGCACTCACGCTCCTCACCTTGCCAGTTATACCATTTCTGTCCTTTGGACTCCAGTTCGGTTATCCAACTGATGTCTGCTCCAAGGGCGAAGTCCTGCGCCATGGAAATCATAGACGAGAGGAGCAACAAGAGAGTAAACAATGTCTTTCTCATAATAACTGTCTAATTTTATCCGACTGTACCTTCAAGGCTCACGCTAAGAAGCTTCTGTGCCTCTACGGCAAACTCCATCGGTAGTTTATTGAGTACATCCTTCGCATAACCATTGACAATGAGCCCTACTGCCTGCTCGGTAGGTATACCGCGCTGGTTGCAATAGAACAACTGGTCTTCTGATATCTTGGATGTAGTAGCTTCATGCTCAAATACTGCCGTATCATTGTGCACATCCATATAAGGGAATGTGTGTGCTCCACAAGTGCTACCGAGCAGAAGCGAGTCGCACGACGAGTAGTTGCGGGCATTATCTGCCTTGGATGTGGCACGCACAAGTCCACGATATGAGTTCTGTGAATGTCCAGCAGAGATGCCCTTGGAGATAATCGTCGACTTGGTGTCACGTCCCATGTGTATCATCTTCGTGCCAGTGTCTGCCTCCTGATAGTTGTTGGTGACAGCAACGGAATAAAACTCTGCCTGCGAGCGGTCACCGCGCAATACACATGAAGGATATTTCCATGTAATGGCAGAACCCGTTTCCACCTGTGTCCACGAGAGTTTGGAGTCGTCACCACGCAAGTCACCACGCTTTGTCACAAGATTGAGCACACCACCCTTGCCATCTTTGTCACCCGGATACCAGTTCTGCACTGTGGAATATTTCACCTCGGCACGATTCATGACGATAATCTCCACAATGGCAGCATGCAGTTGGTTTTCATCGCGCATCGGAGCTGTGCATCCCTCAAGGTAAGACACATAAGCATCATCATCTGCAATGATGAGAGTACGTTCAAACTGTCCTGTATTGCGAGCATTGATACGGAAATAGCTAGAGAGTTCCATCGGACAGCGCACACCTTTAGGTATGTAGACGAAAGATCCATCAGAGAACACTGCCGAATTAAGGGCAGCAAAGAAATTATCACGATATGGCACTACCGAACCTAAATATTGGCGTATGAGGTCGGGGTGTGTCTGCACTGCCTCGCCGATAGACATGAAGATGATACCCTTTTCGGCAAGTTTATCCTTGAAGGTAGTCTTCACCGAAACGGAATCCATGATGGCATCCACCGCCGTACCGCTGAGAGCGAGGCGCTCCTCAAGAGGAATGCCGAGTTTATCAAATGTTTTTGTTAATTCAGGATCTATCTCCTCGACACTCTTCGGTCCGTCCTTCTTTGCCATAGGGTCGGCATAATAGGAGATGGACTGATAGTCAATAGGAGGCACATTCACATGCCCCCATTTCGGTTCTTTCATGGTAAGCCAATGGCGATAGGCTTTCAGACGGAAGTCCAAAAGCCAGTCAGGCTCGTTCTTCTTTCTGGAGATAAGTCTTACCACATCTTCAGAAAGACCTTTGTCTATGATGTCTGTATGGATGTCGGTGGTGAAGCCGTATTCATATTGACGGTCTGCCACCTGCCGCACATATACATTCTTTTCTGACATTTTACGTTGTTTGTTCTATTAAAAAGATTGCCGACGGCACATTCTTTATGAAAGGACAAGCACTGCCTTTGCCTATGACAAAGAGCAATGCTTTACCTTTATTATATTATTTAGTACGATTACAGTTTCTGCTCAACCTCTATCTCAGTGAACGTCTCAATGGTGTCGCCCACCTGGATGTCATTGAAATTGACGAGCGAAATACCGCACTCGAGTCCTGTAGCCACTTCTTTTGCATCGTCCTTGTATCTCTTCAGGGCATTGATAGAACCCGTGAAGATTACGATACCATCGCGTATGAGGCGGGCTTTATCTGAGCGGTGTACCTTTCCTTCGGTAACGATAGCACCTGCGACAGTGCCGACCTTGGAAATCTTGAATACCTCTCTGACTTCCACCTGTCCTGTAGCCACCTCTTTCTTAATCTTGTCAAGCATACCCTCCATAGCAGCTCGGATATCATCGATGGCATCATAGATGACGGAGTAGGTATTAATCTCGACACCTTCCTGCTCTGCAAGTTTCTTGGCAGCGGTAGAAGGACGCACATTAAAGCCGACAATCATACCGTTTTGTGCTGTAGATGCAAGCATCACATCGTTTTCGGATATCTGACCTACTGTCTTCTGAATAACGTTGACCTGTATCTTCTCTGTAGAGAGTTTGATAAACGAATCTGACAATGCTTCCACAGAACCCTGCACGTCACCCTTAACGATAAGGTTGAGTTCGTGGAACTCTCCAAGTGCAATACGATGTGCAATTTCCTCGAGAGAGAGGGTCTTGGTGGTACGCAGGCTCTGCTCACGTTGCAACTGAAGTCGCTTGTTGGTGATATCGCGCGCCTCGTGCTCATTCTCCATGATATGGAAAGAGTCACCAGCCTGTGGTGCACCATTGAGACCAAGGATTATTGCTGGTTCGGAAGGACCTACCTTCTCAAGTCTCTGGTTACGCTCATTAAACATGGCCTTGATACGTCCATAACTTGTACCTGCCACTACAACGTCACCTACATTCAGTGTACCATTGGAAACGAGTACAGTGGAAACATAGCCACGTCCCTTGTCTAGTGAAGACTCGATAACCGAACCCATCGCCTTTCTATTAGGATTGGCTTTCAGGTCAAGCATCTCCGCCTCAAGGAGCACCTTTTCGAGAAGGTCATTTACACCGATACCCTTCTTTGCAGAGATCTCTTGACACTGGTACTTGCCACCCCACTCCTCTACAAGGAGGTTCATCTGTGCGAGGTCCTCACGTATCTTGTCAGGGTTGGCACCTGGCTTATCTATCTTGTTAATAGCGAATACCATTGGCACACTTGCAGCCTGTGCATGAGCAATAGCCTCCTTGGTGGTAGGCATCACTGAGTCATCAGCAGCGATGATGATGATGGCGATATCGGTCACCTGTGTACCGCGAGCACGCATGGCAGTAAACGCCTCGTGACCTGGAGTATCAAGGAATGTTATGTGACGTCCGTCTTCCAACTTCACATTGTATGCACCGATATGCTGTGTGATACCACCAGCCTCACCAGCAATGACGTTTGTCTTACGGATATAGTCAAGCAAAGATGTCTTACCATGGTCTACATGTCCCATCACAGTGACGATAGGAGCACGTGGTATGAGGTCGTTTTCATCATCCTCCTCTTCGGTAATCGCATTCTGCACCTCAGCGCTGACATACTCAGTAGAGTAGCCAAATTCATCAGCCACGATATTGATAGTCTCAGCATCAAGGCGCTGGTTGATAGAAGCCATCACGCCGATAGACATCAGAGTGCCGATAACCTGGTTGACACCAACATTCATCATGGTGGCAAGTTCGGAAACAGTCACATACTCTGTCAACTTGAGTACTTTGCTCTCTGCATTCTCAGCTGCGAGTTCTGCCTCACGCTGCTCTACGAAAGCATCACGACGTTCCTTGCGATATTTAGCACCCTTCTTGTTCTGTGTCTGCTTGTTGGTAAGGCGAGCCAATGTCTCCTTTACCTGACGTGCCACAGCCTCGTCATCCACCTCGAGTGGACGCTGGTTGCCCTTCTTCTTGTTGTTCTTCTTATTCTTGTTGCCTTGCTGGTTTTGGTTCTGATTGTTTCCTCCACCATTATTATTACGGCGTGTAGGAGTCTGGTTGGCTGCGTCATTGATATTGACACGCTCTCTACCAATGCGCAGACGCTTCTTCTTCTCGCCATTGTCATTGTTGTTGGCAGCTTTCTCTTCACGCTCCTTCTTGCGCTCCTCCTTAGTCTTCTTCTTCGGACGAGTGCTTTGGTTGATGGCGTCAAGGTCAATCTTGCCCACCACTGTCATTTTTGGAGCATTGGCAAGATTAAGGTCACTCTTGAGTTGGAATATCTCCACGCCCTTCTTGGACTTATCCTGCTCTGGTGCTTTTTCTTCCTTCTTAGGCTCTTCAGCCTTCACCACAGCTGGCTCTTCAGCAGGTTTAGCGACCACCTCTGGAGTCTTTTCCTCAGACTTTTTCTCTACAGGAGCCTCCACCGGCTTCTCTATAGATTTCGCTACAGGCTTTTCCTCAGTTTTCTCCTCCACAGGTTTATGCTCGGGCTGTGGAGTTTCTACAACTACCGACTCTGGCTTTGGCTCTGGTTCTGCCTTGATAGGTTCTGGTGCAGGAGTCACTGGTTTTACTTCTGGTTCGACCTTTGGCTCGACAACCTTCTCCTGTGGTTCTTCCGCTGGTTTCTCAGCAGGCTTCTCCACACGTTTGTTATTGTCGCCATCAAGGTCTATCTTTCCTATAGGTTTAAACTGAGGTATCTCTGGTTGTTCCAAAAGATCTTCACCTCTCAGTTCGTTGTCTTTCTTCTTTTGCTTTTGCTCCTTCTGCTTTTTCGGGAACAGTTTTTCAGCCTGCGAGCGCATCTCAGCATCACCCTTAAAGTGTGACACGAGTGCTTCGAATTGCTCATCGCTGAGTTTAAAATTAAGATCCGCCTTTATCTCTCCCAGACTAGGTTTCTTTTCAAGGAACTCTACGGCTGTCTGTATGCCTATGTTCAGTTCACGTAATGCTTTATTTAATCTAACGCTCATCTATGATTTTTCTACTTTTTGTAACTTGTTTTCTTACGTCGGAGCAACTTCTTTAGTGGAAGCAATCAGAAGATCAATCCTCAAATTCTGACTTGAGAATCTCGAGTAGTTTGTCAACAGTCTCCTCTTCGAGGTCGGCCTTCTCTATAAGGAACTCACGTGGAGCCCTGAGCACCTGCTTGGCAGTGTCGAGACCGATACCCTTGATAGCATCGATAACCCACTGGTCCACCTCATCAGAGAACTCATCAAGATATATATCCTCCTCATTGTCTGCCTCATCAATCTCACGGAATACGTCAATGGTATACTCTGTCAACATTGAAGCGAGTTTGATATTAAGTCCTCCGCGACCGATAGCGAGGCTCACCTCGTCTGGCTTGAGGAACACTTCTGCCTTATGGTTCTCTTCATCAATATTGATGCTGCTAACCTTAGCAGGGCTCAACGCACGCTGTATGAACAGTTTGATATTGGATGTATAGTTGATGACATCGATATTTTCATTGCAGAGTTCACGCACAATACCATGCACACGGCTACCGCGCACGCCGACGCATGCTCCTACTGGATCAATGCGGTCGTCATAACTTTCCACTGCAATCTTGGCACGCTCACCTGGCATACGCACAATCTTCTTGATGGAAATAAGACCATCGTTGATCTCTGGTACTTCTGCCTCGAGCAATTTCTGAAGGAACAGTGGGCTTGTACGTGAAAGGATAATCTTCGGATTATTATTCTCATTGTCCACTCTTGCCACGACCGCACGCACAGTATCGCCCTTACGATATACGTCGCTTGGTATCTGCTCAGATTTAGGAAGGATAAGTTCATTGTTCTCATCGTCTACGAGAAGCACCTCACGCTTCCACACCTGATACACCTCACAGCTAACGATGTCACCTACGCGGTTCTTGTACTTGTTGTAAAGAGAGTCATGCTCAAGTTCGAGTATCTTACTTGCAAGTGTCTGACGCAAGTTGAGAATAGCACGACGACCAAACTTGGCAAAGTCTACTGACTCTGACACTTCCTCACCTACCTCATAGTCTGCCTCTATCTTCTGAGCTTCACTGAGGGCTATCTCCTTGTTGTCATCCTGCACCTCACCGTCAGGCACCACAATACGGTTTCTATAGATTTCAAAATCACCTTTGTCAGGATTGACGATGACATCAATATTCTCGTCACTTCCGAAAATCTTGGCAAGAGCATTACGGAAACTCTCCTCCAGTACGCTCACCAATGTAGCACGGTCGATATTCTTGGTTTCGTTAAACTCACGAAACGTGTCGATCATGCTTGTAGTCACTTCTGCTTTCTTTGCCATTATTATATTGTTTTTTTTATATTCTTATTTGAAACTGATGAGATATTTGCAGTATTTCACCTTATCCATATTGTAGGTATGGTCCACGTCCATCTTCACAGGACGCTTCTTGCCTTCCACGGTCACCTTCTCATTACAAGTAACTACAAAATCTCTACCGTCGACACTCTTGAGCACGCCAATAACCTTCTTACCGTCAGCATCGAGGACTTCCACCTTCTGACCGATGAAATTGATATACTGCTGTGGCACCTTGAATGGTTGGCCCAGTCCAGCAGAACCCACCTCGAGTTCATAGTCGGCATCGTCACGGTTGAGATGTTCCTCTATAAATCTACTCAACTCGGCGCAGTCTTCTATCCACACACCGTCGGCATGGTCAATCTCCACAACGATACAGTTGTCTTCGCTCACTTCCACATCCACGAGAAAATACTCCTTATCCTTGAGCCATTCTCCCACAATGTCAATTACGGTCTTCTTGTCAATCATGTCTTCGTAAAAAAACAATCGGTTGTCTTCTATTTCTTTGTATTTTAAAGCAAAATGAGAAGTCTCGCTTGAGACCTCTCATTCCTCTGAACTTTTGCAAAGTTACTAATAAAGCTCTAACTTTGCAAGTATTTCTTATATTATTTCGCTTAGTAATGTGAAAAGAATAACTTGTGCAAGTTCACCCTGTATTTTTAGGCGGTTTTGCTGATTTCTTTGAAGGAGCATAGCGGGCTATGTGACTGAAAAGAAATCGCAAAGACGTCAAAAAGACGGGGTAGATCAGACAAAGAAACGGATATTGACATATACAATAAAACTTGCTCAAGTTATTTTTTGAACATTACTTAACCCTTAAAATAATAAAGGAATGTGGCAATACCCTGCAATGCAGGTTTGCGCTGACCCTCTATCTCAATAGTGATGTCTACTTCAGCCTTGCATATTCCGCGGAGATTCTGTATTCCGTGAAGTTTTGCCACAAGTCTCACTCTACTACCTGTCAGTACTGGCTGACCGAAGCGCATCTTGTCCATACCATAGTTGACCAGCATGGTAATGTTATTCACCTCGATAATCTGCCCCCAAAGGTATGGCAACAATGACAAAGTGAGATAACCATGAGCGATAGTGCTCTTATATGGGCTTTCTGCCTTAGCACGCTCGGTGTCCACATGTATCCACTGATGGTCGAGTGTGGCGTCTGCAAACATATTGATGCGCTCTTGGTCTACTGTCAACCATTCTGAGCATCCTAACTCCTTGCCCTCATAAGTGGCAAACTGCTCGTAATTGTTTATAATAAGTTTTTCCATATGAATATCTTTATTATCTGTTTATCTGATGCAAAGATAACAAAAAAGTGTCATACTCTGCTACCAAGACGCAACATCCAATAAAACATTCCTATAAAACCGAGTATTGCGCCTGCAAAACCGATATATCCCATAGAACTATGGGTACATATGACACCGCCGAAATAAGCGCCGCTTCCTATTCCGAGATTGAATATTCCTGAGAAGATTGACATTGCCACGGAAGTACTCTCTGGAGTGGTGATATACATTATATTCGACTGCATAGCCACATTGTAAGCGGTGGCTGCCATTCCCCACAACACGCACACGATGATGATAAGTGATACGCTGGACGACACTGGATAGAGCAACGTCAAACATACAGAGGTGCACAACACCATGGCTGTGATAAAGTGTTTGCGATTGCGATTATAGAATTTGGAGAACACTATACTACCAAGAAATCCCGCACCACCATAGCACATCAAAGTCGTCGTGACCGTCGACTCATTCATACGTGCCACCTGACTAAGGAAGGGTTCAATATAGCTATACGCCACATAAAAGGAAGTAGATATGAACAGGGTGAAGATGTACATGCCAGTTATACCACGTTGTTTCAATAGCGCTGGCAGTTTTTTGACTGAAAACCCTCCCCTACTAGGAATTGTAGGCAATCTGAATGCAGAATAGAGAAACGTAAATGCAGAGAAGATTCCTATGCACAGGAATGTCATTCTCCATCCCACATGCAATCCTATTATGCGTCCCAACGGCATGCCAAGTATCATTGCTACCGAGGATCCAGTCACCACCATGCTCAGAGCCAAAGAGCGATGCTTTTCGGGGACGAGTCTAACGGCGATAGGAGAGATTATCGACCAAAATACAGAATGTGTACAGGCAACACCCAGTCGCGCTATCATCAGCATGGCATAACTGGTGGATAGGAATGACATCACCTGAAACACTGTAAATAGTCCCAATAGCCATAACAGAAGACGTTTCATCTCCATTTTTGACACAAGAATCATCAGTGGTAACGACAGCAACATCACTGCCCATGCATAGACAGAAATAAGCAAACCAACGGAAGCCTCCGTCAATCCAAAGTCATTCTTGATATCAGTAAGAAGACCTATGGGCACAAACTCCGACGTATTAAATATAAACGCAGCAAACGTGAGGCTCAGCAATGACATCATCAAACGTAAAGACATGCGGTTTTCCATAATATCGAAAATCTAATTAGTTTTGTGTATTTATATTTAAGTAGGTACTGCGTCCTCGCTGCACCATTCGTAAGCGGGGACGCTTCGCCTACTATGAATACAATATTTCAATATTTACATATTTCAATATTTACATAATAAAAGAGGCCTCAGAAGTATTGCTACTCTGAGGCTCTCTGATTGTGAAAGAAGGCGG
>CAVABU010000059.1:0-15464 GCA_963586965.1 Gemmiger formicilis | reverse complement strand
TTGCAGGGTGATAAGGCACATTGTCCTTGCTGTAAGTGGCAGGTCCACCAGTCTTTGGGTCAGCATAGATGCGGAATACAGAGAAGTCGCAAGTCTGGCGAGGCCACATCCAGTTGTCAGTCTCACCACCAAACTTTCCCATAGACTTTGGTATGGCAAATACAAGGCGCACGTCCTTGTAGTCCTGATATACGTCTATATAATACTTGTTGCCTTCGTAATATGGTTTGAGTTCGGCGTGCATAGTAGGGTCGATGACCTTTATGCGCTTGTTTTCCATCTCTTCGATATTATTGAGGATCTCCTCCCTCTTGTCCTTAGAGATATTGCGGAAACCATATTCCTCCACCATGTCGGTGATGTCTTTTTGTGCTATCATAAACGACACGAAGAGGTCCTCGTTGGGCAGTTCTTCCTCGTAAGACTTTGCACAAAAACCATTGAGCATATAGTCATGCTCCACTGTGGAGTTGGCACGTATGGACTCAAAACCGCAATGGTGATTAGTAAACACCAATCCGTCTGACGACACCACCACGCCTGAGCAATAGCCACCAAAGTTGACCACCGCATGATAGATGGCATCACTGTCGTTATAGAGTTTGTCATACGCCAGTTGATAACCCTCTTCCTTCATCTTCTCATACACCGCCTGAGGCAGATTCATGAGAGTCCACATACCCTCGTCAGCCTTTGCCATGCCGAGGCTCATGACTGACAGGACGAAAAACAATAAAATCTTTTTCATTAGTATTATATATCTGTTTTATTTATTCTTACGGAAATACTTTCCTATGACAGGCAGTGAAGCCAATGGCATGTCGTGATAGATGACATGGCCGATGAAGGCTATTATCAAGCACGTGTTGACTGCCAGTCGTGCTATGGATGGCCACTCCTCTGGCAATATCTGCATGATAAAGAAGAACAGGGCCGTCATGAGCACATACACCGCCATGCTCTTCATCGGATATGCTATAGGATTCTTTATCTGACCGATGATATACGACATTATCATAGCCACGCCGTAGCCTGCCACACCTCCCCAGGCACAAGCCATGTAGCCGTATCGAGGGATGAAGATGATGTTGACACCGATGAGCACGGCACAACCGATGATGGAGAAGAAGGCTCCCCAGATGGTCTTGTCAATGAGTTTATACCAGAACGAGAGGTTAAAATACACGCCCATCATTATCTCTGCTGCCATGACGATAGGCACCACGGAGAGACCCTCGCGGTAGTCTTTGCCAATGATGAGTTTGAGTATGTCCATGTAGCCCACCACGCAGAGGAATGCCAGCAGGGTGAAGATAAGGAAAAACTTCATGGCGTGAGCATAGTAAGCCTTAGAGTCCTTGTCCTTGCTCTTTGCGAAGACTATTGGTTCGTAGGCATAGCGGAAAGCCTGAGTTATCATCGCCATTATCATCGCTATCTTCACACAAGCACCGTAGATACCGAGTTGGGTAGTAGCCTCTGCACTGTCGTGTAGTCCCGTGTGAGTGTAAGCCCAGGGGAATATCATCTTGTCGAAAGCCTGATTGAGAATGCCCGCGATGCCGAGGATGAGTATAGGCCAAGAATAACTGAGCATACGCTTCATCAGAGAGAAGTCAAACGACCACTTGATATGTATAAACTCTGGTATGAAGAAGAATGTTATCACTCCCGTACACATCAGATTGAGCGAGAATACGTATGCCACATCGTCCTTGCCGAAGACTACGAAATAGAGGAGGTTGAGTCCGATATTCAAACCAATGAATAGGAGTTTGAGGAAAGCAAACTTCAATGGGCGCTTCTTATAACGAAGATAAGAGAATGGTATGGCTTGTATGGCGTCGAGTGCCACCACGGCAGCCATCATCTCAATATAAGAGTGGTGGCCGGCATAGCCTAGGGCATCGCCGATAGGATTGATAAATCCGAAGACGAGTGCTATGAATGCCACGCTGAGGAATGCCACAATAGCCATTGTCGTGGCAAACACCGTGTCGGGCTTCTCACCTTCCTTATTGGCAAAGCGAAAGAAAGTGGTCTCCATGCCAAAGGTGAGGATGACGAGGATGAGCGCCGTGTAAGCGTAGAGATTGGTCACCACGCCATATCCACCCGATGCAGCAGAGATGACATGAGTGTAGAGAGGCACGAGCAGATAGTTGAGAAATCTGCCCACGATGCTACTAAGTCCGTATATGGCAGTGTCCTTGGCAAGTGATTTCATACCTGCCTGTGATTTCCCTGCCGCAGTCTGTTTCTGATTGTCTGTAGACATATCTTTGTGTTGTAATATTTTAGAAGAAAAGATAACAGATGGCTATTGATGCCAGTATACCAGCAAGGTCAGCCAACAGTCCGCATGCCACAGTGTGACGTGTGTAGCGTATGCCGACACTACCAAAGTAAACTGCTATTATATAAAAGGTCGTATCTGTCGATCCTTGGAATATACATGACAGTCGACCAGCAAAGGAGTCTGCGCCGTAAGTCTGCATGGCATCGACCATCATGCCGCGTGCTCCACTGCCCGAGAGTGGTTTCATCAGCGCCGTAGGCAGTGCTCCCACGAAGTCCGTGTTGCATCCGCATGCTTCCACCGTCCACTTGATGCCACCGATGAGCATATCCATGGCTCCTGAAGCACGGAATATGCCGATGCCCACGAGTATCGCTACAAGATAGGGGATAATTCTCACGGCTGTGCTAAATCCATCCTTCGCTCCTTCGATAAAGGCGTCATACACATTGACATGCTTCACCATGCCTGCGATGATAAAACTGACGATGATGGTCATCAGCAGTATGTTTGCCACCAGCGAACTGACGAGATTCATCGTCTCCTTGTCCATTTGGGCGAATCCCCATATTATGGCGGCTACGAGCAAGCACATGCCTCCGAGAAATAGGAGTATGGTGCGATTGAAGAGATTGATCTTCTGAAATATGCTTGTGACGGCTATGCCCACCACCGTAGAGAAGAATGTGGCAAGGAGTATAGGGATAAAGATATCGGTAGGATTGGCGGCACCCATCTGTGCACGATATACCATGATGCTCACTGGGATGATGGTGAGTCCAGAGGTATTGAGCACCAGAAACATTATCATCGGATTGGATGCCGTGTCTTTCTTGGTATTGAGTTCCTGCATCTGCTCCATAGCCTTTAGCCCCAGTGGTGTGGCAGCATTGTCGAGACCGAGCATATTGGCTGCAAGGTTCATAAAGATGCTTCCAGTCACAGGATGTCCCTTAGGGATGTCGGGAAAGAGTTTTGTAAACAGTGGCGACAACAGTCGTGCTATGACATTCACCACGCCACCCTTCTCGCCTATCTTCATCACTCCGAGCCACAAGGATAGCACACCAGTCAGGCCGAGACTTATCTCGAATGCTGTCTTTGAGGAGTCAAAGGTGGAGCTCATCATGGCAGGAAACACTTCGGTGTCGCCAAGAAATACGAGGCGAAAGATTCCTATACAGAATGCTATGAGAAAGAATCCTATCCAAATACAGTTTAATACCATCCTTCCAAATATGTATATTCGGGCACACTGCTGACAGTGCACCCGAATCATGTAAACGAAATTACGATGGGTAGTAATTTATATGACCACCCTAATTATTGACGACGTGTTAACGTGCGTAGTTGCTCAGACCATCATTGAGGAACTTCAGGAATGCCAGGATGTCCTCCTTGTATGCATACGAACCGCTGAGAGGCTTGCCCTCATTGTCGACTGCTACGTAGAATGGCTGAGCATTAGCACCAAACTTATATCTCTGCAGATAACTCCACTTGTCGCCTACGGTACGGAGTTTCACCTCCTTGCCGTTTTCTGTCACTGTCATAGGTTGTGGCAGAGGAGTCTTGTCATCGACGAAGAGAGATATCAGCACATATTTGTCCTTGAGGATATCTGCCACTGAAGGGTCTGTCCATACGGCAGCCTCCATCTTGCGACAGTTCACACAACCGAAACCAGTGAAGTCAATAAATGCTGGCTTACCCTGAGCAGCAGCAGCCTTCATACCTTCCTCATAGTCGGTGTATGCTGCGCGCACCTCCTTGGAGTTGAGGTTGAAGTCCTGTGTATTCATCGGAGGAGCAAATGCGCTCACTGCCTTACAAGGTGCGCCCCAAAGTCCAGGAAGCATATAGATAGAGAATGCTATGGAGATCATACCCATCATGATGCAGAGCACAGGCATTGGCTTATTTGGTTCACCGCCGATGGTGTCTTCCTGGAATTTCAGTATACCGATGAGATAGAGTCCGAGCATACCGAAGATTACTATCCAGAGCGAGAGGAAGGTCTCTCTATCCATGATGTGCCATCCGTAAGCGAGGTCTGCCACGGAGAGGAATTTCAGAGCGAACGCCAGTTCGATAAATCCCAGCACCACCTTGATAGTGGTCATCCACGAACCAGAGCGAGGTGTGCTCTTGAGCCATGATGGAAAGAGAGCAAACAGTGTGAATGGCAATGCCAAAGCGATAGCGAAACCTGTCATACCGATAGCAGGGCCGAGGATGTTGCCCGATGTACTTACCTGCACGAGCAGGAATCCGATGATAGGACCTGTGCATGAGAAGCTCACGAGGCTCAGGGTGAACGCCATGAGGAATATGGAGAGCAGTCCGCTGGTGGAACTTGCCTTACTGTCTACGGCGTTGCCCCACTTCTCAGGAAGTTTTATCTCAAACCATCCAAAGAAACTTACTGCAAAGACGACGAGCAGTGCAAAGAACAACAAGTTGAAGAGTGCACTGGTAGACAATGCATTGAGCGAACTTGCACCAAACAAGCCTGTTATCACAAGACCCAATGTCACATAGATGACTACGATGGAGATGCCATATGTCACTGCATCGCGGATACCTTTCTTGCGGTCATCCTTCGCTCTCTTGAGGAAGAAGCTCACTGTCATCGGGATGATAGGCCATACACAAGGTGTCAGCAAAGCCACAAAACCGCCCACGATACCCATCAGGAAGATGTAGATGAGCGATGAATTGGATGTGTCATGCGTGCCGTCCTGTGCTCCCAGTGCATCGATGACTGGTGTCCACAAGTCGGATGCTGCCACTGCGCTCACGCTATCAGCATCTGCTACGGATGCAGTATCCGTCACTGCCACAGTGTCCTTTGCCTCCTCGGCAGGATTGGCTGCGGTTGCGTTCTCTTCAGCCTTAGCGTCCTTTGCTTCGACCTTCTTGTCTTTAGCATCCTTGGCGTCAGCCTTTGCCACAGCAGGACTATTACCACTCTTGTCCAGGTTGACATCAGTAGGAGGCAGACAGTTCTGATCATTACAAGCACCATAGGTGAGGTAGCAACTGATGTGATACTGTGCCTTAGTAAACTTTATCTTCTGTACAAACTGCACCGAATTCTCGAAATAACGCAGTTTCATACCGAAGAGATTATCAAACTTAGAAATCTCGTTGCCGACAGGTTTTAACTTGCCTACGAGTTCCACGCCCTCAGCTTTCTCTACTGTCAGCGATGCTTCGATAGGTCCACTGTTGCCAAGGTCGGTAGAATAGACGTGCCATCCTTTGTCAATCTTACCGCTGAAGATGATTTCTCCCTCGGCTGTACCATCTGTTTTCAACTGTGAGCTGAACTTCACTGGATTCAGCAATTGTGCATTTGCCATTGCCACAAGCATCAGCATGAGGCATAGACTCATTAATCTTTTCATTCTGTAGTTAGGTGAATCTAAAAATGTAATTTGAGCGCAAAATTACTCTAAATGCCTGTAATTACCAAATATAAATCATTTTTGTCCCTAATAAAAATGTAATATGTGTGATGTAGGACCATTATAAGGGCCTCTTTCATATAAATTTGCTAACTTTGCCTTGAAATATAGGATAATGACATGAAAGATTCTGTGATAATACTGAGCGGTGGCATGGACAGTGTCACCTTGCTTTATGACAAGAAGGATGACATAGCCTTGGCTGTGACATTCGACTATGGCAGCAACCACAATAAGCGCGAGGAGGCTTTTGCTAAATATCATTGCGAACAACTTGGCATCGAGCATATCACCATCCCATTGACTTTTATGCATGAATACTTCAAGTCTTCACTGCTCGAAGGCGCGGACGCCATACCCGAAGGACACTATGCCGATGAGAATATGAAGTCTACGGTGGTGCCGTTCCGTAATGGCATAATGCTCGCCATAGCATGCGGCATGGCTGAGAGTCGTGGACTGAAGAGGGTCTACATAGCCAATCACAATGGTGACCACGCCATCTATCCCGATTGCCGTGGCGAGTTTATCGATGCCATGTCACTTGCCATGAAGAATGGTACTTATGACGGCATCACCATCGGTGCTCCCTACACGTCCATCTCCAAGACTGACATAGCACGCAGGGGAAAAGAGCTCGGCGTGGATTACGCTAAGACTTACTCTTGCTACAAGGGTGGAGAGAAGCACTGTGGCAAGTGTGGCACCTGTGTGGAGCGCAAGGAAGCACTGCGTGATGCAGGCATCGAGGATCCTACGGAGTATGAAGAGTAAATGTTTGTGCATTAAGATATAAAAGACATGTATTATGTGGAAAAGAGGATGGAGATAGCGGGATGCCACAGTCTCACCCTCTCATATGAAAGCAAGTGCACTCGTCTGCACGGACACAATTGGATTATCACCGTCTACTGCAAGGCAAAGACTCTCAATGAGGATGGTATGGTCTTTGACTTCAAGCATGCCAAAGACAAGATACACGGTTATTTGGACCATGGCAACTTCAACGAACTCTTGCCATTCAATCCCACGGCTGAGAATATCGCCCGATGGTGCACGGAGCAGATACCTGAGTGCTATAAAGCAAAGGTGCAAGAGTCGGAAGGCAATATCGCCATTTACGAGATAGACGAGGATTAATAGAGATGAGGATCAACGAGATTTTTTATTCCCTGCAAGGTGAAGGCCACTTCACTGGCGTGCCGTCCATCTTCATTCGTTTTGCTGGATGCAATCTGAAGTGCGCCTTCTGCGATACGGAGCACAATCCTTACGAGGAAATGACTCTGCAGGATGTCATTGACCGCATAAAGGATTTCCCTGGACGTCACATCGTGTTTACTGGAGGCGAACCCTCACTGCAACTCACGGAAGACATCTGCCGACAACTGAAAGACCTCGGATATGACATCCAGGTGGAGACTAATGGCACACGAGCATTGCCTGAGGGATGCATCGACTGGGTGACATGCAGTCCTAAAGACAACTTCTGCCCTAAGGCGGACATCGTGCTGAGCCACATCGACGAGGTGAAGGCGGTATTTGACGGCAAGGTGGACGTGGCACGCTATCTCGACATAGATGCACAGTGCTACAGTCTGCAACCGTGTGACACGGGCGACGCAGAGGAAACCCGAGAGATTACAAAGCAGTGCGTGGACTACATCCTGGCGCATCCTGAGTGGCGCCTGTCCCTGCAGACGCACAAACTACTAAATATAAGATGACATGAACAAGAACATTTCCAGGGAGGAGGCAGTAAATGCCATACGCACCCTCATGACGTATATCGGGGAAAATCCTACCCGCGACGGGCTGGTAGACACTCCCGACCGCATACTCCGCATGTATGATGAGATATTCCGCGGATATGACCCTGACAAGAAGCCCAACATCACGACATTTGCCAATGAGGAGCGCTTTTCCGACATCGTATTTGATAGCGGAGAGTATTACTCCATGTGTGAGCACCACATGCTGCCCTTCTTCGGTAAGTATTATTTCGCCTATATCCCTTCGCCCGAAGGTCGCATCCTCGGCATCTCTAAGGTGGCACGCGTGGTGGGCTACTGCGCCGCGCGCCTGCAGTTGCAGGAGAAACTGGCCATTGACATCGTGGATATGCTCTCAGAGGCGCTCGAAGGCAAGGCCCTCGGATTTGCCATCGTGCTCAAAGGTCAGCACCTGTGCAAGACCATGCGAGGTGTGCGCAATAATGGTAAGATGACCGTGTCACACTTCACGGGCATATTTGCCAAGAATGAAGGTAATAGGAGGGAAGAGTTTTACAGGATGATAAAGATGCAGGATGACTGAAAAAGCCATACAGGAGGCAGATTAAACGAATGTAAAATTGCGTCAATCAGCATTTAAGAGCGGTTAAACGTAAAAGCACAACTGTTAAAATGGAATAAAGATACGTGACAGAATGACACTTTGACTCGGATTGCGTATATCTTTGCACCCAAGATGACACGTCGCCTGACGGTCACACTTCGTCTTAAAGACAAGGCGAATGGGATAACAAGAAACAATCAAAAAATACAACAAGATGAAAAAGTATTCAACGTATCTGATCTCTGCCCTCTGCATCATCGCACTGGCTTTCTCGGCAGGGGCAATGATGAAGGTAAATGCAGCTTCGGGCACTGTCGCTGCTGTCGCTGGTCAACCTGTAGACCTCACTTATGCTGCAGACAAGGCTCTGCCTGCAGTGGTTCATATCAAATATGTGCGCAACTCCAAGATAGAAACCGTAGAGGCTCAGGATCCATTTAGCGACTTCTTCGGATTTGGTGACTTCTTCGGCAGAGGTGGCACACAGAAATACAAGCGCCAGACTCCTAAGCAGGAGGCAAGCGGTTCGGGTGTCATCATCAGTTCTGACGGTTACATCGTGACCAACAATCACGTGGTGGAAGGTGCTGACGAATTGACAGTCACCCTCAATGACAACCGCGAGTATAGCGCACGCATCATCGGTACTGACAAGACCACAGACCTTGCACTTATCAAGATCGATGGAAAGAATCTCCCTACACTCTCTATCGGTGACTCCGACAAACTGAAGGTCGGCGAGTGGGTATTGGCTGTGGGTAACCCATTCAACCTCAACTCTACCGTCACCGCTGGTATCGTCAGCGCTAAGGCTCGTTCACTGGGTGCCAATGGCGTGGAGTCTTTCATCCAGACTGATGCTGCCATCAATGCAGGCAACTCTGGAGGTGCTCTTGTAAACGCGCAGGGCGAACTAGTAGGTATCAACGCTATGCTCTACTCTCAGACGGGTTCTTACAGCGGTTATGGATTTGCCATCCCTACCACTATTATGAATAAGGTGGTGGACGACCTCAAGGCTTACGGCACCGTGCAGCGTGCTCTCCTTGGCATCCAGGGTCAGAATGCACACGACTATATCGACATGCAGAAGGCACAGGACAAGGAGGTAGACCTCGGCACCAACGATGGTATCTATGTGGCTAAGGTAGACAATGACGGCGCTGGCAATGACGCTGGTCTTGCTGAGGGCGATGTCATCACAAGCGTAGACGGCAAGAAGGTGACCAAGATGTCTGAACTCCAGGAAATACTCTATGCCAAGAAACCTGGTGACAAACTGACCATCTCTTATCTGCACAACAAGAAGAGCGTGACTAAGACCGTCACTCTGAAGAATGCTCAGGGCAACACTAACGTGATGAAGACTCAGGATATGGACATCCTCGGTGGCCAGTTCCGCCCAATAAGCGCTACTCAGAAGAAGAACCTCGGTATCAACTACGGTCTTGAGGTCATCAAGGTGGACAACGGCAGAATCAAGGATGCAGGCATCTCTAAGGGCTTCATCATCATGCAGGCTAATGAGACTGACATCACAAGCATCGATGATCTGCAGTCAGCAGTAAAGCAGGCTTCTTCAGGTCGCGAGCCAGTGCTCTACATCAAGGGTATGTGGCCTACAGGCAAGAAAGCTTACTTCGCAGTAGACCTCAGCGAGAAATAAGTCTGACATTTGTTTCATATTTTAATATTAGGGTTGGCACTTCACATTGAGTGTCAGCCCTTTTTGTTTTTTATTTGTATGAATTGCTTGTGATAGTCAGAAAAATTATAGAACTTTGCAAGTCAGATAAAAACATTTCATTTAATATACAGACCATTATGATGAAAAACTTTCTACTCACCATCACGCTATCCATCACCCTCGCCTCCACGGCATGGGCAGGTCCGCGCAGTTGGCAACAGGCTAAAGCCATAGCAAGCCAGCAAGCCGACAAACTCGGTGTCGCTCTGACTGAGAGCAATATCACTGCCGCCAGGGTCAAAGGACAGACCACCGTGTCGAGCAACTCTTCCTACTACGTCTTTACTAATAAAGGAGAGAGCGGCTATATCATCGTGGCGGGTGACGACGTCATGCCAGACATCGTGGGCTACTCCACCAATGGCACCTACGACGAGAGTCAGATGCCAGCAAACTTCAAAGACTTTCTCGATGCATATGATGCCACCGTCAAGGCGGTGCAGCGTGGCGACAAGTCTGCTATCAGCGCCGTGACAGAGGCAAAAATTCTGCGTGAGGCTAAGCAGACAAATGTGGTGGCTCCGCTCTTAGGAAAAGAAAACATCAATTATGACCAGGAAACTCCCTACAACCTCACTTGCCCTACCTACAAGGGTGAGGATGGCTCAGACGTAAAGACCATCACTGGATGTGCAGCCACAGCCATGGCTCAGATACTGAGATACTACAAGTATCCTGCTGCCACTACTGCCACCATCCCCGCCTATACGACAAAAGATCAGAAGATCCAGATGCCTGCCATCCCAGCGGGCACGACATTTGACTGGGACCACATGCTCAGCGTTTACAAAAAGAAAGCCTACACTGACGAAGAGGCTAATGCCGTGGCAAATCTGATGCTGTGCTGCGGATGTGCTATGGAGATGAACTACGACACAGAGTCTGGCGCTAACCCCACGACGGAGTGCTTTACCAAATATTTTGGTTATGACGAAGACCTCATACAGTATCTCTCACGCTACGCCTTCACACTCAAGCAGTGGACAGACATCATCGACACCGAACTGGCTGCCGAGCGTCCTATATACTACGTAGGATATACTTCTGATGGAGGTGGACACGCATTCGTATGCGACGGTGCTGATGCCAACGGACTCTATCACATCAACTGGGGATGGAATGGAAGCCAAGATGGCTACTTCGACATATCTCTCATGAATCCTCAGAAAGGTGGCTCTGGCTCAGGTGACGATAGCGAAGGCTACACACGCGAATGCGCCATGTTTATCGGCCTCGCCCCTGACAATGGCAAGGTAGATACTCCTCTAGTGGAATATCCAGATATCACCCTCAAAGCTTTCCAGCCAGAGAGTGACGATGATGACGTAGCATATAGCCAATGGACCACAGAGCGCGCTGATGCCTCTCAGCCTTTCCAGGGCGTGATCAACTGTTCGATCACCAATGTCGCTAAGGACACATTCTTTGGAATAATTGCTTTCGGATACAAGAATAGCGACGGCACATACACTATATTGGATAAGGGCCAAGTGCCAGGATTGCCAACCTTACAGTCAGTAAACTGCACAGTCAAGATCGAAAAATGTGTCTTGCCCGTAGGAAAGATTGAGATTCTGCCTCTTTACAGCACTGACAACGGCACATCATGGCATGTGTGCGGCATGGAAAACGTGACACCAATCATCCTGAATGTCACTGAGACCGCGCTGGAGCAACTGCCAGCCATAGAAGTCACTGCAACATATGCAGACAAAGACTTCTATAAGGATGTGCCTAACACAGCCACATTCCACGTCAAGAGCAACATGGACGAGGAGTATAATGGCACTTTCATCCTGGCAGCACAAGACAAGTACGTCCCGATGATGATAAAATCCATCGGAAGCCTCTTCATATCACTCAAAGCAGGCGAGGAAAAGGATCTGCCATTGCCTGTCTCTGTGCCTTTCATCGGCACAGGCTCTGATCACGAAGTGATGATAGCACTCTTTGATGCTACTGAGGGTATGTATTATAGCGAATATGTCAAGATTAATGAGTCTGAAACACCTGTACTCAAACTTATCAGCATAGAAACCAATGTGGACCAGACTGAGACCAGCGACAAAGCGCAGATGTATGTTAGTGATGATGATGAGATCCTCAACTTTATTGTGCCACAGGTGAAGCACGACAAGTTGACCGTGACCTACTCTCTGCAAAACTCTGCCAGCAAACCTGGTGCAGTGAAGTATGCCCTGATTGCTACCAATCCTCTCGATACGGATATACGCCAAGGTGGCACGAGCATTGTAAGAAATGATGGTAATGACAATATCACCAAACTGACAATTGAGGCTGATCCAGCAATATTGGGCAATAACATCTTGGTGAAACTTTACCTCTATTCTGAAAAAGACAAGAAGTATCTCAACACCATCGACACTGACCTGCCTAACGTCATCTACACCAGCACAACTGGCAAGTCTGCCTCTTTGCCAGCCTACAACGTGTGGGCTTATGTGACGGGCGACCCGACTGACATCTCCGCTGTCACTACTGATAATGGCGACATGATTGGCGGTGGCGATGGTGTGATCATCATCAAGGCAGCACAGGCAAAGCACATCGACATCTACAACCTCAGCGGACAAAAGGTGGCAGAGGCCAACCTCCATGCCGGTGAGCAGCAGACCATCTCTATGCATCCTGGCATCTACATCGCAGGTGGCAAGAAGGTGGCAGTGAAATAGTAGGCAAAGCGCAAGCGCTTTGCTCTTAGGAGGTACGGCGCCCTCGCCGTACCATTCAAAGAAGAGATTCTCATTATTGATTTCTCACTTGGAATGGTACGACGGGGGCGCCGTACCTCCTTTATTTTATATCTTTCCGTACGCTAAACTTCTATCTAAGCGACATCAATCTTCCTTTAGACTAACATACAAACACTATAAAGCCGACTGCAAAGCACTATCTCAAGCTTTGAGACAACTATCTCGAGCTTTGAGATAACTATCTCAAACTTTGAGATAGCTATACCAAACTTTGAGACAGTAGTTTTAATCTACTCAAAACAAAGTTTCATCCCAGCCTTTTCGTTTTTACATATTGACATATTCATAGTAGGCGAAGCGTACCCGCTTTGCCTACTATGAGACATGAAGTCTAAGTTTGAGAAGGTTGCAGCGAGGACGCTGCAACTACTATGGAATGCATACATATAGTAGGCGAAGCGTCCTCGCTTTGCCCTTTAGTAGGTGCTGCGTCCCCGCTGTACCATCGCTAAGCAGTTATTCTCATTTGAGATATTTACTTGCGTGGTACGGCGAGGGCGCCGTACCTCCTATGGTTTGCTTGAGATGGTACGGCGAGGGCGCCGCACCTCCTACTTTGCCACTACTTACTTTAAATGGTATGTCGCTTATTCCTCGGGTGATGCAGCAGGATTTCCTCTCGGAGGGTGGAGACATCTATGTGAGTGTATATCTCCGTCGTGCCGATATCCTCATGACCGAGCATGGCTTGGATGAAGCGAAGGTCAGCACCACCCTTTAGGAGTTCGGTGGCAAAGGAGTGGCGGAGCGTATGCGGAGAGATGGTCTTTGTGATGCCTGCCTCCACCGCTTGACGCTTTATCATTATCAAGATCATCGTGCGGGTGAGATGAGCACCACGCCGATTGAGAAAGACATAGTCTTCCTCTCCTGGTTTTATGGTCATGCCTCTGCGCACGGCAAACCAGTCATCCAACTCCTGCAGTGCCCTCGGCGAGAGTGGCACAAGACGCTCCTTGCTACCCTTGCCAAAGACACGGAGAAACATCTCGTCACGAAAGATATTGGAGAGTTTCATATTGACAAGTTCTGACACGCGCAGTCCACAACTGAAGAGCACCTCTATGATGGCCCTATTGCGGTGGCCCTCAGGTTTTGACACATCTATAGAGGCTTCCAGTCTGTCTACCTCTTCCGTGGTCAACACTTCTGGTAGATGTTCGCCACGATCAGGAGACTCAAGGAGTTCGGAGGGGTCATCCTCCACATATCCCTCCATAGCGAGATAGCGATAAAAGGAGCGCACGCCACTGATGATACGCGCCTGCGACACAGGACCTATGCCACGCTCATGTATGGTGGCAGCGAAATGTTCCAAGTCATCCAGTTGCATATCCAGCGGACTCTTGCCCTCCTTGGCACAATAGTCAAGCAGGCAAGACAGGTCATGCTGGTAAGCCTCCACGGTGTTGGCGGAGTAGTTGCGTATGAGTTTGAGATACCTCACATAAGACTGCACTATATTCTTGTCACTTTTTTTGTCGCTTTGCATCTTTTTGCTTACTTTTGTCTACAAATATATCAATTCCGACGGACATAGGGCTATCCCAGTCCGCATTTTTTATTTTTACACTATGAAAATCATTATCATCAACGGTCCCAACCTCAATCTCCTCGGAGTAAGAGAACCGGGCATATACGGCACAAGTTCCCTTGAGGCATATCTACCAAAGTTGCAGGAGAGATACCCCGACATAGAAATAGAATACTACCAAAGCAACATCGAGGGTGAACTCATCGACAAGATGCAGCAGGTGGGCTTCTCTGCTGACGGCATCGTGCTCAATGCTGGCGCCTACACCCACACAAGCATAGCACTGCGCGACTGCATCAGTTCGCTCAAGTCGCCCGTCATAGAGATACACATCTCCAATGTGCACCGCCGTGAGGAGTTTCGCCACCACTCCATGATATCCGCCGCATGCCAAGGTGTCATCTGCGGATTTGGACTCGATAGTTATAGACTCGGCATAGAGGCTCTCATAGGCATAGCCAAGGATAAGTAATGAATATTGACGACTACATACTGCAGCACATAGATGCCGAACCCGATTATTTGTATCGGCTCTATCGTGCCACCAATATCGAACTTCTACACGGTCGCATGGCAAGCGGACATCTGCAGGGACGACTGCTCAAGATGCTCGTGGAGATGATACGCCCTAAGAACATCCTTGAGGTGGGCACATTTGCAGGCTACAGTGCCATCTGCATGGCAGAGGGTCTAGAGGAGGGAGGCAAGGTCTACACCTTTGAGATCAATGACGAACAGGAAGACTTCACGCGACGATGGATAGAGCAGTCACCCGTGGCGGACAAGATAGAATTCATCATCGGCGATGCCACCACACATGCTACGCAACTCGGCATAACATTTGACATGGCTTTTATCGATGGCGACAAGCGCACCTACGTGGATGTCTATGAGATGACACTGCAGATACTCCGCCCAGGAGGATTTATCCTGGCAGACAACACCCTATGGGACGAGCATGTGGTGGACGCTGCCTATGCACGCGACCATCAGACGCGTGGCATCATGCGATTTAATGACCACGTGGCTAATGACTATCGTGTGGAAAAGGTGATACTCCCCATCAGAGATGGCCTGACTCTCATCAGAAAACTATAAAAGGAAGCGAGGATAGCAGATTGGTAACCATAGTAGTTGCAGCGGGGACGCTGCAACCTTAGCAAGAAAATATTGGTAATTATAGGAGGTACAGCGCCCTCGCTGTACCATCGCTAAGAAGTTATTCTTATTTGAGATTTATGCTTGAGATGGTACGGCGAGGGCGCCGTACCTCCTATGGTTTGCTTGAGATGGTACGGCGAGG
>CAVABU010000058.1:0-15488 GCA_963586965.1 Gemmiger formicilis | reverse complement strand
AAAAGTAATAAAACGCAAAAAGCCGACAAGCTATTGCTTATCGGCTTTCTACGTTGGGATACCCGGACTCGAACCAGGAAAGGCAGGACCAGAATCTGCAGTGTTACCATTACACCATATCCCAATCTTTCTTATCATCAGGAGCACCTCCCCCGAGAGCAAGTGATTTCTCATTTGCGAGTGCAAAGGTAGGGTGTTTTTTTCGTTCGCGCAAGAGTTTTCTCGTTTTTTTTCGAGAAAAATACAAAAATTATCTTCTATAACTATTCTTTGCAAATGTATCCCTCTTATTATCAACAAAAACCCTTAATTTTGCATATGATGGCTTTTGGGCGTTTGGCACGTCATTTGCCTAAAAGCATATACATGCACATGCTTAATCATACACAACATTATAATATAAATGGACAAAGTAAAAAATTTGGTTGACACTATCGTAAAAGGTATACAAGAGAAGAAAGGCCACGGCATCGTCGTAGCCGACATGTCTGGCATTGACGGCGCCATAGCCCACTACTTCGTGATATGTGAAGGCAACTCGCCCACTCAGGTGGAGGCTATCGCAGGAGAAGTGGCAGAGATGTGTCGCAAGGAACTGCACGAGAAGCCCGAGCACTGCGTAGGACTCGAGGAGTCAGTATGGGTGGCAATGGACTTCTTTGATGTGATGGTGCACATCTTCGTGCCCGAGACAAGACAATTCTACGACCTCGAACATCTGTGGGAGGACGCAAAAATAACAGAAATACCTGATTTAGACTAATATGAATCAAAACGACAACCAACCCAAGATGCCCCGGTTCAATATGAACTGGATATACACGCTGGTAATCATCGCCCTGGCCATACTGTTCTTCACAGGTGGTGGCAATGCTCTTGCCTCTGGTGCTGGGCAGGAGAAGACCACATATACCAAATTTAAGAAGTATGTGGCCAACGGATATGCCACACACGTGGTGGTAAACAAGAGTGACGGCAACCTGAAGATGTATGTCAAGGGCAAATATATCCGTGACGTATTCCATCAGACAGCCCAGCAGGTGGGACAAAACCCTTGTGTCACTGTGGACTTTGGAAGTATCGACGAACTGGAGAACTTCCTCAATGCACAGGTGGAGGCAAAGCATCTCGTAGACTATAGTTACAACAATAAGAGTGACAACAGTTTCATGCCGTTCCTCTTCAATTTCGGACCTATTATATTGCTCGTCTTGGCATGGTTCTTCATCTTCAACCGCATGGGAACAGGCGGTGGCGGAGGTGGCATATTCTCCGTAGGCAAGAGCAAGGCAAAGATGTATGAGAAGGCTGCCGAGATAGGTGTGACATTCAAGGATGTGGCAGGACAAGAAGGGGCAAAGCAGGAGATACAAGAGATAGTGGATTTTCTCAAAAACCCCGGGAAATATACCGAACTGGGTGGTAAGATCCCACGCGGTGCACTGCTCGTAGGCCCTCCGGGAACAGGCAAGACTCTGCTGGCAAAGGCCGTTGCGGGCGAGGCTGGCGTACCATTCTTCTCTATGAGCGGTTCGGATTTCGTAGAAATGTTTGTAGGCGTTGGCGCAAGCCGCGTGCGTGACCTATTCCGCCAGGCAAAGGAGAAGAGCCCGAGCATCATCTTCATCGATGAGATTGATGCCGTGGGACGTGCACGTGCCAACCATGCATCACTTGGTGGCAACGACGAGCGCGAGAACACGCTCAATGCCTTACTGACAGAGATGGACGGATTTGGCACCAATAGCGGAGTGATAATCCTCGCTGCCACCAACCGCGCCGACATGCTTGACAAGGCTCTGCTGCGTGCAGGACGTTTTGATAGACAGATACATGTCGACCTGCCTGACTTGCAGGAGAGAAAGGACATATTCCTCGTGCATCTGCGTCCACTGAAGACTGACGAGTCTCTTGACATAGACTACCTGGCACGCCAGACTCCAGGATTCTCGGGTGCTGACATCGCCAACGTGTGCAACGAGGCTGCCCTCATCGCAGCACGTCATAATAATAAGGTAGTAGGCAAGCAAGATTTCCTTGATGCAGTGGATAGAATCATCGGCGGACTGGAGAAGAAAACTAAGGTGATGACTGCGCAAGAGAAGCGCACCATAGCTCTCCACGAAGCAGGCCACGCCACCATATCATGGTTCTGCGAATTTGCCAATCCATTAGTAAAGGTAAGCATCGTGCCACGTGGACAGGCTTTGGGTGCAGCATGGTATATGCCAGAGGAGCGACAGATCACCACAAAGGAGCAGATGCTTGACGAGATATGCGCACTCCTTGGCGGACGTGCCGCAGAAGAACTCTTCACAGGACACATATCTACAGGTGCCATGAATGACTTGGAGCGCTCCACAAAGGCAGCCTTCGGCATGGTGGCTTATGCTGGTATGAGCGACAGACTCCCCAACATATGTTATTACAACAACCAGGATTACCAGTTCCAGCGTCCTTACTCTGAGACTACAGCGAAGATTATGGACGACGAGGTGCTCAAGATGGTGAATGAGCAGTACGCTCGTGCCAAGAAGATACTCTCCGAACACAAGGAGGGACACAATGCATTGGCAGAACTCCTCATCAGTCGTGAGGTGATTTATGCAGAGGACGTGGAAAAGATATTTGGCAAGCGTCCTTGGGTGAGCCGCACCGAAGAGATAATGGAAGCCAACGAGGCCATAAAGGCGGAGGAGGAGAAGCGCAAATCCGAGCAACTCGCCATAGACAATATGCCTGACGAGGTGAAGCTGGCACAGGAAGAGTATCTGAAGAATAATAGCCAGTCTGACAATATGGCAGACAAGAATACTGACAACCCACAAACGAATACAGACAACAATAAAGATGAGTCCAAAGATTAAAAACCTGATAGTGCGTGCCATCACCGGCATCATCTATGTAGCGATAATGATTGTCAGTTTCATGCGCCCGATGGCGACAGCATTTCTATTTGCACTGATTACTGGCATGACGATATGGGAGTTTGCTGGACTGGTCAATGAGCGCGAGGGCGTAAGCATCAACCGCTTCATCTGTTCTGCGGCTGGAGTATTCCTCTCGATAGCGATGGCAGGATTCTGCTCGGGGTTGACCACTGGAGTGGTATTTATCCCTTACCTGATTACCATCATCTACCTCTTTATATCAGAACTCTATCTCAAACAACAGGATGCCATCAATGACTGGGCATATGCGATGATGACACAACTATACATCGCCCTACCCCTTTCGACCATCTACATCCTCGCTTACTACAAGGGTGAGTTTTATTGGCTTCTGCCACTGATGATATTCGTATTCCTATGGTGCAATGACACTGGCGCTTACCTTAGCGGTTCGCTCTTCGGCAAGCACAAACTATTCCCACGCATTAGCCCAGGAAAGAGTTGGGAAGGTAGCATCGGCGGTGGCATACTGGTGGTAATCGTCGCCTTAGTCATATGGCATATCGAACCCAACAATGCTTCTGGTCTTAACGCCCTGCAATGGGTAGGTCTTGGACTCGTGGTGGTATTCTTCGGCACTTGGGGTGACCTCGTAGAGAGTCTCTTCAAGCGCACACTGGGAATAAAGGACTCAGGCAACATACTGCCAGGCCATGGCGGTATGCTTGACAGATTTGACTCGGCACTGCTTGCCATACCGGCTGCAGTGGTCTACATCTACACTCTGTCAATGATGGGCAATTAAAAAGAAGAAAGATTAATGGCCACTATGATTTAGAAGAGTTCGTATCATAATGTGGGCGGCATTGTCAGGAGCGACGGTGCCGCCTATTTGTTTATGCACGTCAAAGTAACCCGAGAGCATGACATTGCGCTCACGGCTACCATAGAGTATCTTTCGCAGTTCGGCAAGCACCTTGTCCACAGTAAACTTCTCCGCCATCATCTCTGGCACCACCTCACGCCCCGCTATAAGATTGACCAAGGAAATATATTTCACTGAGAAGAAATGATCCCACAGGAAACGCGAAACGCGAGGAAGCGGAGTCTTGTAAAGCACTACTTGTGGCACATTAAAGCAACAGGTTTCCAATGTAGCCGTCCCACTTGTCACAAGCGCCGCGGCAGAGTTGGCGAGCAAAGCGTAAGTCTCGCCCGTCACCTTCTTTATCGGTTCACCGTCAATATATTGTGCATAATATTCTTCATCAACAGAAGGTGCACAAGCGAGTACAAACTGGTAACCATCGACACGTTTTGCCACCTCAAGCATAAGTGGCAGGTTATCCTTTATCTCCTGACGTCTGCTTCCGGCAAGCAATGCTATAATCGGACGGTTGTCCAGTCCGTGACGCGAGCGAAACTGTTCGGATGTCTCGCTATAAGACATCTTAAATTCGCTCACCTCATTGGCAGTAGGATTGCCGACATAATGCACCTTGTAATTATGCTTACCCTCAAAGAAATCCACCTCAAAGGGGAATATGCAGAACATCTCGTCTACATCGCGCTTGAAATTCTTTATGCGCCCTTCCTTCCACGCCCAAATCTTTGGCGAGATGTAATAATATATGGCGGGAGCAAGAAATCCGTCTTTGTCTTTTACGGAATGCCTGCGAAGAAATTTCGCTATATCAAGATTAAAACCGGCATAGTCTACAAGGATTACTGCATCAGGATTCCATCTCACGATGTCGTGCTTGCACTCGCGACTGGCATCAAGAATGGTTTTCAAATGCATCAACACGGGCACAAAACCCATGTAGGCTATCTCCTTGAAATGGCGCACCATCTCGCCTCCCTCGGCTGCCATAAGGTCACCACCGATGAATCGAAACTGTGCATGAGGGTCTTCCTTCTTTATCGAACGCATCAATCTTGATGCATGCAAGTCACCAGAAGCCTCGCCGGCTATGAGATAATATTTCATCCGCGCTTCATTTTTTCCAGCCAGTCATGATTGGTCATATCAACGGTCAGAGGTGTCACCGATGCATATCCATGCTGCAAAGCCCAAGCGTCTGTATCTTCACTTTCGGGTTCGTCATTCTGATAGTATCCCGACATCCAGTAATAGTTGCCTACACCTGCAGGATGCTCACGCTTGACCACTTCCTTGCACCAATGACCGAATGCCATGCGACATATGCTCTCTCCCTTGCATTCGTCTACAAGAGGGAAATTAATATTCAGGCAAGTATATTTTGGAAGTCCTTCATCGAGCACCTTACGAGTGTATTTGCGCACGATGTCACGCATAGATCTGAAGTCTGCATCTGGACGAAAATCGCATAGCGAAAAGGCTATCGATGGGATGCTACGCATGGCTCCCTCAATGGCTATTCCCACCGTACCGCTATACTGCGCATTAACGGACGAGTTATCACCATGATTGATACCACCAAGAATGAGGTCTGGCATACGCTGGCATACTTGATTGATTGCCATCTTCACACAGTCGACGGGAGTACCCGAACAACGGTATATGGACAGACCAGGACGTTCATTCACGAGATGTAGCGTCAGTGGTAATGGCATGGTGAAAGCACGCGACTGACCCGAACGTGTACTGTCTGGAGCGCACACTATGATGTCACCCATATCTGACACCATCTCAACGAGAGAATTCAATCCTTTGGCTTGATAGCCGTCATCATTACTGATGAGTATAAGCGGACGATTTTGATTCATAATATGCAAAGTTACTCCAAATGCATGAGAAAACGAGCCTTTTGCACATTTATTAACCTATTCCCATTGTCTTCGTGCCACTTTCTCGCCAATGGAGTGTATCCGTAGGATAAGACGCAAGTATTTGGATATAAGTAAAGAAATGGGTTAAAAAATATGATTTATGCTAAAATCTTACGATGCCACTACTCTATTCCACCTCTTTTTGTTATCTTTGCAGACAAAATGTATTTGTCATCATGGGAAAAATCATAGCATTGGCGAACCAAAAGGGCGGTGTGGGCAAGACCACCACAGCCATGAATCTCGCCGCATCCATAGCAACATTGGAGAAATCTGTGCTACTCATTGACGTAGACCCACAGGCCAACGCATCAAGCGGACTTGGCGTGGATCTTAATGAAGTGGAGAGTTCTATATATGAATGCATCATCGACAACATCGACATCCACGAAGCTATCTACACGACCGACATCGAAGGACTGGACATCGTGCCAAGCCACATCAATCTGGTCGGCGCCGAGATAGAGATGCTCAATCTGGACAATCGAGAGATGGTGCTCAAGAAGATTCTCGCTCCCGTAAAGGACGAATATGACTACATCCTCATCGACTGTAGCCCATCACTTGGCCTTATCACAGTCAACTCGCTGACGGCAGCAGACTCAGTGATAGTGCCTGTGCAGTGCGAATATTTTGCTCTTGAGGGTATTGCAAAACTGCTCAACACCATAAAAATCATCAAGAGCAAACTCAATCCGAGTCTGGAGATTGAAGGATTCCTTCTGACCATGTATGATAGTCGTCTGAGACTTGCCAACCAGATTTATGATGAGGTAAAGAGACATTTCCAGGAACTAGTATTCAAGACAGTCATCCAGAGAAATGTAAAACTGTCGGAGAGTCCTTCACACGGACTTCCCGTGATATTGTATGACGCCAACTCTGCAGGAGCAAAGAATCATTTGTCACTTGCAAAGGAAATAATAGCTAAGAACAAGTGACATCATGGCGGTAAAAAAGAAATTTAGCACCAACACCAAGCATAATGCTTTGGGCAAAGGCCTTGACGTACTGATATCCACGGAGTCTGTACACACAGAGGGTAGCAGCACGATAAATGAAGTTCCCATCGAGCAGATAGAGGCTAACCCTAACCAACCTCGACGTGACTTTGACGAGACCGCACTACAGGAACTTGCTAATAGCATTGCAGAAATTGGCATCATCCAACCTATCACCTTGCATCAGGTATCCGAGCAGCGCTATATGATAATAGCCGGCGAACGACGTTGGCGTGCATCACAACTAGCAGGTCTAAAGTCTATCCCTGCCTACATCCGCACGCTCAATGACGCAAGCATCATGGAGATGGCTCTCGTAGAGAATATCCAGCGTGAGGATCTCAATGCCATCGAGGTGGCACTGGCTTATCAGCAGCTCATGGAGACTGACGGCATGACACAGGAGAAGGTATCGCAGCGCGTAGGTAAGAGCCGTGCGGCTATCGCCAATATGCTCCGACTGCTCCGTCTGCCAGCTCAGGTGCAGATGGCACTGCAGAAGAAAGAGATTGACATGGGACACGCTCGTGCACTATTGTCACTAGAGAGTCCTTCGATGCAGGTAAAGCTCTTCAAGGAGATACTCAAGAATGGATACTCCGTGAGAAAAGTGGAGGAACTGGTGCAGAAGATGAAGAATGAGGACGCTGACGAGAACGTCACCAAACCGGTGAAAAATGCCAACGACCTGCTGATTCGTCATTACGAGCCTTACCGTCGCAACCTAGAGAAGAATCTAAATGCGAAGGTGCAGATAAAGTTCGCTACTAACGGAAAGGGTAAGATAAACATTCCTTTCAACAGCGAAGAACAACTCAACGAGATTATTAGCATACTCGAAAAGACAAGAGAACAGTAACCCTTTTGGCAACGTCATTATCCAAATATAAATTGGTCATCATGGCACTGCTATGGAGCATCGTGCCTATGACTGGCAAGGCACAGTCTGACAGTGTGGCTCAGGTAGTGATGCCTGACTCCATCACAGAAGAGACTGTCGTGCAGGCTGACTCTTTAGGGATACTGATGGGCAAAAAGGTGACACCTAAGCGTGACTGGACAACGTGGCGACCACAACCAAAGAAAGCCATGTGGCTGGCGCTGGTATTTCCCGGTGGAGGACAGATATACAATAGGAAATACTGGAAACTACCTATATTCTACGGAGGTTTTGTGGGATGCGCATATGCGTGGTCTTGGAACAATCAGATGTACAAGGACTACAAACAGGCTTATCTTGACCTCACCGACGATGACGAGAGCACACATAGCTATGACCAGTTCCTGCACCTGGGCAAAAAGATAGACTCAAGCAACTTGGAATATTACCAAAACCTGTTTAGTAAGCGCAAGGACAGGTTTCGCCGCTATCGCGACCTCAGTTTTTTCTGCATCCTCGGTGTATACGCTCTCAGCGTCATCGATGCCTACGTGGATGCATCACTGTCGGAGTTTGATATCACTGACAATCTGAGTATGCGTATCGAACCGGCGTTTATCGAAAATGGAACAGGTGGCAACGCACTGCGTAAAGGCAATTTCGGCATGCAGTGTAGCCTGATCTTCTAATCAAAGACATTTATCAAATGAGAAAACCGCAACTATTATTGACAACAATACTGCTGGCGTGCTCGACATTCTCCTACGCACAGCATGTAAACACCGACGATGACGACGAGGTCGAGGTGATAGAAATGGAAGACGACGACAACGACAGCATAGCCGATGACGGCGATGATGACGAAATAGAGATGCCTGAAGGCATGATAGAGGACGTGGATAGCCTACTACACCTCTATAATACAAAGACTTATCTAAAACTTGAACCAGACTGCGACTTCTCCGACGTAAATCCTACCTACGAGCCAGCGGTCTATGAGGAAAGACTACGCAAGTTGCCTACTATCATAGAGATGCCTTATAATCAAGTGGTGCAACGCTTCATCGATAGTTATTCTGGCAGACTGCGTCGCTCGGTAAGCATCATGCTCGGAGCATCCAATTTCTATATGCCAATATTCGAAGAAGCATTGGAAAGTTACGGCCTACCTCTCGAACTGAAATACTTACCCGTGATAGAGTCTGCTCTCAATCCTAAAGCCGTATCACGCGTGGGCGCTACGGGACTGTGGCAGTTTATGATAGGCACAGCCAAGACTTACGGACTTGACGTCAATACTCTCGTCGACGAAAGGCGCGATCCTGTGAAGGCTTCCTTCGCCGCTGCTCACTATCTGTCAGACCTTTATAAAATCTTTGGAGACTGGTCTCTCGTGATTGCTTCCTACAACTGCGGACCATCTAATGTGGACAAAGCCATACATAGAGCGGGAGGCGTGAAGGACTATTGGAAGATTTATCCTTATCTGCCACGCGAGACAAGAGGATATGTACCGGCATTCATCGCTGCCAACTACATAATGAATTACTACTGTGACCACAACATCTGTCCGATGTCTGCCACTCTACCGGCACACACTGACACTGTGATGGTAAACCGTGATGTGCATTTCGACCAGATAGCAAACGTGCTCGGCATAGACAAAAATGAGATAGAGACTCTCAATCCTCAATATAGACGTAGCGTCATCAATGGTAGTTCGTCTCCGGCATTGCTCCGTCTGAAGTCACAGGACATCCTTGCATTCATTGACAATCAGGACTCCATATACGCCTATCGCACAGATGAACTGCTCAATAAGCGAAACACTGTGGAGGTGGACGAGACATATATAGCACAGACAAAGAAATCTTACTCCAAGAGCAAGAGCAAGAAGAGTCGCAACAAAAAACGCGGTGGCAAGAGCAAGAGCACTACCATACGCCAAGGCGACACCCTATCCGAGATAGCAAAGCGCAATGGCACCACCGTGGCTAAACTGCGCCGACTCAACCCAAGTATCAAGGGTAGTAGCATCAGAGCAGGTAAGAAACTGCGCATAAAATAAAATAAGTGTAACATCTTAATGTCACAAGTCAATGGACACCACAACCAACGTTAACAAAGACGATGAGAAGATGGTGGACGATGCCTTCAAGCATCTTCTTGACACCTATCTTGCATCGCCTCACCGCAAGAAAGTCGACATTATCACAAAGGCTTTCAACTTTGCACGTCAAGCCCACAAAGGAGTAAAGCGCCTCTCGGGCGAACCTTATATCATGCACCCGATAGCAGTGGCTCAGATTGCTATCGAGGAGATGGGACTGGGTAGCACAAGCATATGCGCAGCCTTGCTCCATGACGTGGTGGAAGACACTGACTACACGACGGAAGACATAGAAAACCTCTTCGGTGCGAAGATAGCGCAGATTGTCGATGGATTGACCAAGATATCTGGTGGCATATTCGGCGAGCATGCTTCCTCACAAGCGGAAAACTTCAAGAAGCTACTGCTCACGATGAGCGACGACATAAGGGTCATCCTCATCAAGATCTGCGATAGATTGCACAATATGCGCACACTGAGTTCGCAACCTGCCAATAAGCAGTACAAGATTGCGGGCGAGACATTATATATATACGCACCACTGGCAAATCGTCTTGGACTTAACAAGATAAAGACCGAACTGGAAAACCTCAGTTTCAAGTTTGAGCATCCTGAGACTTATGCTTCCATAGAGCAAAAACTGGAGTCTACCAAGCAGTCACGCGACCAACTCTTCAGCCAATTTACTGACCCTATACGCGAAGTGCTTGACAAGATGAGAGTGAAATACACCATCAAGGCACGACTGAAGAGCCCCTACTCCATCTGGAATAAGATGCAGACGAAGCATGTCACCTTTGAGGAAATCTATGACATACTGGCCGTGAGAATCATCTACACACCAGATACCCCAGAGGATGAAATCAATGAGTGCTTCCGCATCTATGTGGCGATAAGCCAACTCTATAAGGCTCACCCCGACCGCTTGCGCGACTGGCTCAATCACCCGAAAGCCAACGGATATCAGGCTCTGCATGTCACTCTCATGAGTAAGCAGGGCAGATGGATAGAGGTGCAGATACGCTCCACCCGTATGGACGAGATGGCAGAGCAGGGATTTGCCGCTCACTGGAAATACAAGGAGGGTGGAAAGGGCATCAATGACGACGATGAACTCAACAACTGGATAGGCACTATCAAGGAAATACTTGGCGACCCACAACCTGATGCCATGGACTTCCTGGATGCTATCAAACTCAACCTCTTTGCCAACGAGATATTCGTATTCACACCAAAGGGTGAGATATTGACAATGCCTGCTGGTTGCACGGCTCTCGACTTTGCATTCCAGATACATAGTTTCCTCGGCACCCACTGTATAGGTGCGAAGGTCAACCATAAGTTGGTGCCTCTGAGTTACCACCTGCAGAGTGGCGACCAGGTGGAGGTTCTCACTTCCACATCACAACATGTGCACCGAGAGTGGATAGACTTTGTCACTACTGCCAAGGCAAAGACCAAGATACAAACGGCTCTGCGCCGTGAAGCTCGCGAACAGCAGAAGAAGGGCGAGACCATGCTTGGCGAATGGCTAAAGGAGAAAGGACTCGAAGCAAATATCTCTCTACTCGACAGACTCTGCGAGGCTTACAAGCTGAACAAGCGCGAAGAACTCTTCATAGAGATAGCACAAGGTCACATAGCCCTGGATGATAAGTTCCTCCAAAATGCCAATGGCAAGAAAGAGAGTGGCAAATGGCGAAAATACATCCCATTCCTCAAGAGCGACAAACTAAAGGATGCGACTGAGAGGCAGGACAAGTTTATTGTCGGAAGCAGTTTCAATAAGAAAAAAGCCATCATTGTCACTGACGAGAATATAAACACATACAACTATCCCACTTGTTGCTGCCCTATTCCTGGCGACGACATCCTAGGATTCATCACCGACAACAAGGAGATAACCATCCACCGAAGAGACTGCGCCGTGGCAGACAGACTGAAGACAAGTTACGGCAATCGCATCGTGGATGCCATATGGCAGATGCACCGCACGATACTCTTTGATGCCACGATAGAGATAAAGGGTATAGACCGAAAAGGCATACTACATGATGTGGCGGAGGTGATATCAGAAAAGATGGACATCAACATACGCCGTGTGACAGTCAGTTCGGACAAAGGCATATTCGAAGGCACCATCGAACTGAGAGTGCATGACCGCGACGAGGTCAACGCCATCATGGACAATCTCAAACTCATCGATGACCTACAGGAGGTCTCCAGCCTGTAAGAAAAAGACGCATCCTATAGCAGACTAAGTGGCAATACAATGCTACAGACTGGGCGATGGGCATAATTGAGAGTCATTCTCTCCGTTTTTCACGGAATATTAGTAACTTTGCATTAGAATCAATTAAGGAATTCCAAATATGATGACAGCGAACGAAATACGCGAATCCTACAAGAAGTTTTTCGAGCAGAAAGGACACACCATCGTGCCTTCAGCTCCTATGGTAATAAAAGACGACCCTACACTGATGTTTACCAATGCAGGTATGAACCAGTGGAAGGACATCATACTCGGCACTTGTCCGCCAGAGCCACGTCGCCGTGCAGACTCTCAGAAATGTCTGCGCGTAAGCGGAAAGCACAATGACCTGGAAGAGGTGGGACATGACACATATCACCACACCATGTTTGAGATGCTCGGCAACTGGTCATTCGGCGACTACTTCAAAGAGGGCGCCATTGACTACGCATGGGAATATCTCGTAGAAGTGCTCAAGCTCAATCCTGCTGACCTCTATGTGACAGTATTCGAAGGTTCTGAAGAGGAAGGTCTCGGACGCGATGATGAAGCTGCATCCTACTGGAAGAAGCACGTGCCAGAAGACCATATCATCAATGGCAATAAGCACGACAACTTCTGGGAGATGGGTGACACAGGTCCTTGCGGTCCTTGCTCTGAGATCCACCTTGACAGCCGTTCGGCAGAGGAGAAGGCAAAGGTGCCAGGAAGAGAACTCGTCAATAAGGATGATCCGCAGGTGATAGAGATATGGAACATCGTGTTCATGCAATTCAACCGTAAGGCTGACGGATCTCTGGAAAACCTCTCCATGAATGTCATCGACACTGGTATGGGATTTGAGCGTCTCGTAAGAGCCATCCAGGGCAAGACATCCAACTATGACACGGACGTATTCCAACCTCTTATCAAGGAGATATGCCGTCTATCAGGCAAGGAATATGGTAAGACTGAGGAAGTGGACGTAGCTATGCGCGTCATAGCTGATCACCTCAGAGCTGTGGCTTTCTCCATCGCTGATGGACAGTTGCCAGGCAATGCTAAGGCAGGATATGTCATCCGACGCATACTTCGCCGTGCTGTGAGATACGCCTACACCTTCCTTGGACAAAAGGAGGCTTTCATGTATAAGATACTCCCTGTACTCATTGATGAGATGGGCGGAGCTTATCCCGAACTGCCTGCACAGCGTGAACTCATCGGTCGCGTGATAAAGGAAGAGGAGGACTCATTCCTCCGCACTCTTGATAAGGGTATATCGCTTCTCACCAGCGACATCGAGTCACTCAAGGAGCAGGGCAAGAGCGAACTGAGCGGTGCAGAGGCTTTCCGTCTATTTGACACCTTCGGATTCCCACTCGACTTGACCGAACTCATCTGTCGTGAGAATGGCGTGAGCGTCAATAATGACGAGTTTAATGCAGAGATGCAGAAGCAGAAGGAACGTGCACGCAACGCTGCTGCCGTGGAGACTGGCGACTGGACTGAGGTCAACAGTGGCAACCAGACCTTCGTGGGCTATGACTACACCGAATACGAGTGCCACATACTGCGCTATCGCAAGGTAAACCAGAAGAAGCAGACCTACTATGAGATAGTCCTTGACAACACTCCTTTCTATGGCGAAATGGGTGGCCAGGTAGGCGACCAGGGTGTGCTCGTCAGCGAGAATGAGACCATAGAGGTGGTTGACACAAAGCGCGAGAATGGCCAGTCAGTACATATCGTAAAGGAACTGCCAAAGGATGTCGAGGCTGACTTCATGGCTTGCGTAGATGTGGACAAGAGAAAGGCAAGCGAGGCTAACCATACAGCTACTCACCTACTCGACCAAGCACTCAAAGAGGTGCTCGGCGACCATGTGGAGCAGAAGGGTTCGCTTGTGACTCCCGACTATCTACGCTTTGACTTCTCACACTTCCAGAAGGTGACACATGAGGAGCTCCGTCAGGTAGAGAAGATTGTCAACGATAGAATACGTCAGAACCTACCTCTGCAGGATCACCGCGACATGGACATCAACGAGGCAAAGAAGCTTGGTGCCATCGCCCTCTTCGGTGAGAAATATGGCGACCACGTGCGCGTGGTGCAGTTTGGTGACTCCATCGAGTTTTGTGGTGGTTGCCACGCCAAGGCCACAGGCGAACTCGGTTTCCTGCGCATCGTGTCAGAGAGTTCGGTAGCTGCTGGCATACGCCGTATAGAGGCGATAACAGGCGCCGTGGCAGAGCAGAGCGTACACACGATGGAAGACATATTGTTCTCCATCCGCGAGATGTTCAATACTAAGGACATCAAGGCTGCCATGCAGAAGATTATTGATGAGAATGCCGCTCTGAAGAAGCAGGCAGACGACTATATGAAGGAAAAGCTCACCAAGGTGCGCAACGAACTGGTATCCGACGCTAAGGAGATAGGTGGCGTGAAGGTGGTGAAGCGCGTATTCATAGCCGACATGGATGCTTCATTGGTAAAGGATCTCGCCTTCCAGATAGCAGGCATGTTGCCTGAGAAGATGATATGCATCTTCGGTAGCAAATCAAATGACAAACCGCTCATCACAGTGATGATAAGCAAGGATCTCGTGGCAGAGAAGGGACTCGACGCAGGCAAACTCGTGCGCGAGGCTGGCAAGCTCATCAAGGGTGGTGGCGGTGGTGCACCTCACTTTGCTACAGCTGGCGGTAAAGACACCACAGGCATTGATGCAGCTGTGGAAAAGGTATTAGAACTTTGCAATCTATAATTACGGGCGATAGACCTCATATAGAAGGAGGGTGAATGCTTATCATATGGCATTCACCCTCCCTCTTTTTTCCATCTTTAAATATTTACATATTTCAATATTACACCAGCATATCGAGTTGCTTCTTCAGAGCCACAAGCGAGTCACGTGAAGCCTCTAGAAGCTCCATCACCTGCGCATTCTTGTCCACATCCTGGCGATTGGTGTTAATCATCTTCTTCGCGGCATCGAGTTTGAAGCCACGCACCTTCGCCATGTTGTGCACCAAGCGTATTTCCTCTATATCCTCCTTTGTATATTGTCGTATACCCCTCGAATTGGTCTTTGGGTGAATCTGCGGAAACACCTTCTCCCAATAGCGCAGGGCACTCTCGTTGACATCAAACATTGCCGCCACCTCCTTTATGGAGTAGTATAATTTTAAATCCTTGTCTCTATTAAGTGCCATAAGTAAAAAACTTTATTGCACAAAGCTACAAAAATTATCGCATATTCGTAGAAACAAACCTCTATTTTTTGACAATCCCATTCACTTCTTCATGCCCTCGCCGTAGCATTCGCAAGCAAACAGTTGTACCTCCTACGCTACAACTACTAATCATAGTAGGCGAAGCGTCCTCGCTTTGCCCCTAAAGCCTAAAGAGAGAATATTGCTCAGAGGGAAAGAATATCTCACTCGAGGTTTGTGACAGTTGTGACAGTTGTGACAGTTGTTTTTAAGGGTATACATAACGACATACTTAGGGAAAATCTCTTCTTATATATTACATAACTATTTAATAATTAATTATATAT
>CAVABU010000057.1:0-15489 GCA_963586965.1 Gemmiger formicilis | reverse complement strand
GTAGTTGCAGCGTCCCCGCTGCAACCTTAGGAGGTACGGCGCCCTCGCCGTACCACGCTAAGGAGATATTCTCTAATATCTTTTGATGTTACAGCTTCTTGAGATGGTACGGCGGGGTCGCCGTACCTCCTATTATTACCATTTCTCGCTTGCGAGGTTGCAGCGAGGACGCAGCAACTACTATTATTAGTAGGCGAAGCGTCCTCGCTTTGCCTTTTATGAGGTACGGTGCCCTCGCCGTACCACTCTAATAGTGCATTTCTCTAATAGAAAAATGTTAATCTATTACCTACTTATAATATAAAACACTAACTTTGCAATCATCTGCGAACTAACGACTTTATCCTAAAATACACTAACTATGAAGAAACTATTTATGCTTGCAAGCCTACTATTGGTCTTTGGACTGACATCCGAGGCAGGAGAGATTTCCTCTCCAAGTGGCAACATCAAGGTGGAATTCACCCTGAATGGTAGTGTACCGACCTACACCGTGGCCTACAAAGGCAAGACTGTCATCAACCCAAGTCGTCTGGGCTACCAATTAGCCAAAGGTGAAAAAGACCTCCTCGACGGATTCTCTGTTATCGGGGAGCAGACATCCACCTTTGACGAGACATGGAGTCCTGTGTGGGGAGAAAACAAGGATATTCGCAACCACTATAATGACCTCTTGGTGAGACTCCGCCAGGATGCCACTAACCGCTACATGAACATACGCTTCCGCGTATATGACGATGGCGTGGGACTGCGCTACGAGTTTCCGTCCAAGGGCGAACTCGAATATTTCGTAATAAAGGAGGAGCGCACCGAGTTTGCCATGACTGGCGACCACACCGCATGGTGGATACCAGGCGACTATGACACCCAGGAGTATGAATACACCAAGACTCGCCTGTCGGGAATACGCGCCGCATTCAAGGATGCGACAGACTTTAATGTGTCACAACACGTATTCTCCGACACTGCCGTGCAGACTTCCCTGCAACTCAAGACTGACGACGGCATCTACATCAATCTGCACGAGGCTGCCTTGATAGACTATCCATGCATGCACCTCAATCTGGACGAGAAAAGTCTCGTGTTCACCTCATGGCTGACTCCCGACGCACAGGGTATGAAGGGATATGTGCACACTCCACTCAACAGTCCTTGGCGCACGATGATCATCTCGGATGACGCACGCGATATGCTGTCTTCCAACCTTATACTCAATCTCAACGAACCCTGTAAAATAAAGGACACGTCGTGGATACACCCCACGAAATATGTCGGCGTGTGGTGGGAGATGATCTCGGGTATATCTGGTTGGCACTACACCAACGACTTCCCCTCGGTGACTATCGGAGAGACTGACTATGCTCATGCTACACCTACTGGCCACCATGGAGCCAACAATGAGAATGTGAAGAAATACATCGACTTTGCAGCAAAGCATGGTTTTGACGGCGTGCTCGTGGAAGGATGGAATGTAGGATGGGAAGACTGGAGTGGCAAGATGAAGGAAGATGTCTTTGACTTTATCACGCCTTACCCAGACTTTGACATCAAGGCTCTCAATGAGTATGCGCACTCCAAGGGCGTGAAACTCATCATGCACCACGAGACTTCGTCATCGGTGATGAACTATGAGAAATATATGGATCGTGCTTACCAACTGATGAAGGATTACGGTTATGATGCCGTGAAGAGCGGATATGTGGGCGACATCATCCCGAGAGGCGAATACCACTATAGCCAAATAGAGATCAATCACTATCTGCACTGCGTGAAGCGTGCCGCCGACTATCACATCATGGTCGATGCACACGAGGCTGTACGCCCGACAGGTCTTTGTCGCACATGGCCAAACCTCATCGGCAATGAGAGCGCACGTGGCACTGAATTTCATGCTGGCAGAGGCATCCCATTGGGACATACCTCTATGTTGCCATTCACACGCCTGCAAGGTGGCCCTATGGATTACACGCCTGGCATCTTTGAGATGGATTGCGCCACTGGCGCACACGTGAAGTCCACCATCTGCGGACAGTTGGCGCTATATGTGACGATGTATAGTCCTCTACAGATGGCTGCCGACCTACCCGAGAACTATGAGAAGCATTTGGATGCATTCCAGTTTATCAAGGATGTGGCCCTCGACTGGGACAAGTCTATCTATCTCGAGGCAGAACCGATGGAATATATCACCGCAGCCCGCAAGGCAAAGGGCACGGATGACTGGTTTGTAGGTGGCGTCACAGGTAAGGACGACCGCGTATCGGCAGTCAACCTCAACTTTCTCGACAAGGGCAGAAAATATATCGCCACCATCTATCAGGATGCACCTGACGCCAACTATGTGACCAACCCACAGGCGTATGTCATCACTAAGCAGAAGGTGACCAGCAAGACGGTGCTCAAACTAAAAGAAGTGGCAGGCGGAGGCTTCGCCATCAGCATTAAGGCTGAATAGTATAGATTAAAAATCTTATGTGTCTTGAAAACACATAAATTCAGAAGAAGAAATAACCAATAACTTATGAAAAAAATCTCTCTATTACTTGCCTTGTTTAGCTGTGCGGTGCAGTTCTGTGCTGCACAAGCCTACAATCCAAAAGCTAGCCCAAAGGCTGTTGTACAGGCTGGCAACGCGCGGTTTACAGTGCTCACTCCAGAGATGATACGCATCCAGTATAGCGACCGTCAGCTGTTTGAAGACAGAGCCACCTTTGGAGTGGTTAATCGCAATCTGCCCGTGCCCGTCTATACTGCATCGCGAGACAGTGGTTATCTTACTATACGGACAGAGGTGCTTACGCTTACGTATAAATTGGGTGGCGAGATAAAACCCGATGACAAGACAACCGATGTACTCAATATCACCTTTAATCTAAATGGACATAACGTAGTATGGTTCCCCGCTAAGGACGATGCACTCAATCTGAGGGGTACTGGGCGTACCCTCGATGGTGCTATGGGCGATAGCAAACGTCCAGATATAGAACCGGGACTGCTCTCACGTGCCGGATGGGCAGTTATAGACGAGAGCCCCAAAGCTATGCGCGGTGACGATAGTCATACTTTCGCTTTCGATAAGAAGGTAGATGGTATAGACTGGTGGGCCAATCCTATTGATAAGAATGCCGTAGACTGGTATTTTATGGGCTATGGTCACCAGTACAAAAAAGCCTTGGGTGACTATGTAAAGATAGGCGGGCGAATACCTGTGCCTCCTAAATATATCTTCGGTTATTGGTATAGTAAATACCAGCGCTATACATCGCAAGACTTCATGGATATAGCCAACGAGATGGAAGCTAATAATATACCTCTTGACGTGATGATTTTCGATATGGACTGGCACAAGCCCGATTGGACTGGATGGACTTGGGATAAGAGTGTTATTCCTGACCCTAAGGCTCTCATTGATTTCATGCATAACAAGAAGCTACATGTTGGCTTGAACCTGCACCCTGCCGATGGCGTGGATGATGACGAAGAGGGATTCGCAGGCATGGTAAGCGATATGCACCTTAGTCCTGAAACTAAGGTAATACCATGGCAACTGGTTGACTCTACATTCTACCGTGCTCTGTTTCGTAATATTCTGCGTAAGCACGAAGCCCTGGGCGTGGATTTTTGGTGGCTTGACTGGCAGCAGAACTTTACAAGCAAGTATGTCGATGGATTGGGTGAAACATTTTGGTGCAACCACGTTTTCTACAATGATATGAAGAATAACCATCTTGACCGTCGTCCGGTAATATTCCACCGTTGGGGAGGTTTGGGTTGTCATCGTTATCCTATAGGTTTTTCTGGCGATGCCCATACTACATTCGGCACACTGGCCTTTGAACCTTATTTTACGGCCACGGCCTCTAATGTATGCTTTGGCTATTGGGGACACGATCTTGGTGGACATTTTCAATTCGATGGTAACGACCCTGAACTCTACTTGCGCTGGTGTCAGTATGGTGTGTTTACCCCTATTTTCCGTACTCATGCCACAAATCATGAAGGTATAGAGCGCCGTATTTGGAAATACAGCAATTTTAATTCTCTTCGTAATACGGTAAACCTACGCTATCAACTCTTGCCTTATATCTATAATGCAGCACGTCAAGCTTACGATACGGGCGTTTCTATCTGCCGACCGCTTTACTATGATTATCCTGAGGTTAATCAAGCTTATGCCATAGAGGATGAATATATGTTTGGCGACAATATTTTGGTTGCGCCTGTAGTAACTCGTTCAGACAATGGCGTAAGCATGCGAAAGGTTTGGTTGCCCGAAGGCAAATGGTATGATGTTACCTCTGCCAAGATGACCGCTGGTGGCCAAACACTGGAGAATAAATACACGCTCGATGATATACCTTATTTTTATAAGGCGGGCTCTATAATTCCAAATAATCCACAGATTTATCATCTTGACAGTTGTCCAGATACATTGGTTCTTCAAGTGGTTCCAGGTGCTGATGGACAGCTCTCGTACTACGAGGATGCTGGAAATGACAATGGTTATGAGAATGGCGAGTACACTACGCAGCAGATAACGCTAAAGTATAAGTCTTCGGCTACTATGTTAAGTATAAAACCCCGTACAGGCCAGTTTAAGGGTATGCCTTCAAAGCGCAGTTACCGCATTATCTTCCTTGCCACAAAGAGTCCTAAGTCTGTTATGGTTAACGGACAGAAAACTACATCTTGGTCGTACGATTCGTCTAAGAGTACGCTTATGGTGAATGTAACAGACTGTAACTTCAAACAAGAGTATATAGTAACCCTAAAATGAAAAGAGCAATGAAAAATATGAAACATATACTGGTTATGGTCTTTGCCCTCATGTCTTTTTCGGTGTCAGCCCAAACGCCCGATGCATTGTGGGCTAGCGGCAATGCCGTTCCGGGTGGATGTATAAAGCTGGAGCGTGTGGGCCACAATATCTACAAATTGGTTACTGCCCTAAAAGCTGGCGAAGTGAAAATCCAAACTTCAGAGAAAGTTACGGCAGATACCCGATTCTTTGTTCCCGTTGAGGCCGATGCTGCATTGGTTAACAACGGCATGGCGTGGCGCGAGGAGAAAGACCCTAATGTTGCTGCGTGGCAAGTGCTTTTTGCCGAAGACCATTACCGCATAACAGTAGATATGAATACGTCTACACTGCAAGGCGAGTTGGTGAAACCTTGGCACGAATTGTTTATTGGTGGTGGTGCAACCAAGAATGGTTGGGATGACAAGCATATGCAGGCGTTTGTCCAAGATGACAAGAACCCTTATCTATGGACTTGGACAGGGGTGTTAAGTAGAAATGAGCAATTTGTAGAACCTACATTGTTCAAGTTGGAAGGACAACTCATGTGGGGACCTAAACAGCTACATCCCCTTACAGAGGGTGAGGACATTCTTACTTCTACCCGTTTCCGCAATGGTGGTGATGATACCCGTTGGAGTATCAGCCGCGATGGCCGTTACAAGATAACAATAGACTTATTGTACGAAACCGTCAAGGCCGAATATTTGGGTGAATAGGCTGTGATCCGGATCTTTAAAAGACCACCGAAAATTAGCAGAACAACATAGTTTTTGCTAAATATTAAGCATATAGTGTAATTTTCATAGATTTCCGCAACTGTTTTGTCATTTAGTTTATACCTTTGCAGACATAGTTGTATCATTAATAGTCACAGTCACATCTTTAATCGCCCATGAGAAATAAATTTTACCTATTATTGTCTACATTACTATTAATGTTAGGCAATGTTTCGGCACAAGAAACAGACAGTATCACACTGCAACAAAATCAGAATAGGCTTACCAACACGCTCCTCGAACTCGCTGGGGTAAACTCTACCGAGGTGGAAAGCAAAGAACCTATCCCTGACAGTACATTCCTGCACGTGGGCCCCGAAAACGTGTACGCTATGATGGGCAACGCTGGTACTGAATATATGGTTATCCCTAACCAATACAGTACGTTTACTGCTGAAAAGTCAGGCACTCATACGCTCGACATGGGTTATGGCTATTCTGTATGCACAGCGGGCCATGTGAAGAATGCACCTGATGTGGTATTCAATGTATTTTTCAATAGGTCGCAGTACCAGATAGTTAAGGCTGCTACTGATGGGACAGTTTATGCCAAGTCGGCAGTATTGGGGTATTCTACCTCTCAGATTCCAAATATTACGGATGCAAATTATATAAGCTCATTGCGCGAAAGATCGACATCCGACATGGATATCTTCAATGGTTATGTGTCTAACGACACTCGCCGTAGCGAGGTATTCCAAAGCCATATCGATGCCAAGGCGCTTGACTACAACGATGATGGCACGGATGACTTATTCCTATTTTTAGGTAATACGCTATATGTGTATGATGGCAATACGCTCGAACAGATTTTCACATACAAACTGACTAGCAACACCAACAACAGTCCTTCTGCCGTCGTGGCAGACTTCAATGCTGATGGCACCGACGACTATCTTTGTCTGGTGGCTACATTGACTAGTTTTAATGTTCAGAACACCAGTATAATAGGACTTTATATAGGTTCTACATATGATGCAGAGGCGGATAAGATGAAGTATTCTGTACGCACGATCTCGATAAATAGTAGCGATGTGGCACGTACGGGAAAATCTACACGTCGCGCCATGTTGACCACACGCGTTTTCTATCCTTATGGCAAGAATAATGTGGCAAAACTGCTAGTTGCGCTTACCGAAATAAGATACCGTGAATCGACAGGCAAAAACTATTACAACTACTTTGATCACACCCTTACATGCCTTAACATAAGCGGTGAGAGCCTTGCATCGGGCAATAGCGATTGGTATACAGTAAGCTTATCCCGACAGGAGCAAACCCTTTGCCAACTCCATAGTGAAGATGGATATTGGTTTGGTAGCAAATATGATCGCCAGCGTCCATTCTATTTTGGACATCCTGCCTTGGCAACGGCTTTCATTGACGGTATCAATAATCCACAACTTATATATTGGTTGAATAGAGTGTATGAGAATGATGAAAAGAATCAAGCATTCAGCCAACTATATGAGGTGCGCAATCTGCACGAGACCAATTATCCTGGTTTTGATCGTGTAGTGGGCGGGCAGATAGTAGCAGAAAAAACTAAAGACAACATAAGCAAGGGTCGTGAAATGTTTGTCTTCTACTATGCCAACTCTAAAGATAGATCAGACAAAGGCACGCTTTACGACGATTATGACTGGCAAGATACTGAGTATAGATTGGGAAGCCTATGGCGCGATGTGAAATTAAAGTCGGCTACATGGTATTTCTCATCTTCCAATACTATTACTGAGACAAGCGGTTCGCCACTCTCACTCGCCCTTACTACTGTGCAGGACGGAAAGGGCGCGCTCCTCAAACTTATGAGGAAAGACGTGATAACCACCAACCCTGTAATAGGATATGTGTTGGCGGCACCTCCTTACATCAAAGGCATCACTAGCAAATACGGTTCGGTGGCATTCACCAAGAGTTCTTCGTCATCGTCAAGCCACTCCGATGCCACTACCTGGAGAGTCGGCGGCGGAGTAGACGTGAAGGCTAAGTTTGGTGTAATATTCTCTGTCAACGTACATGTAGCCGTTGTGCATAGTTGGACAAACCTGTTTAAGACTACTGTAAGCGAAAGCGAAAGTCGTGGCAGTGGTACACAGTCAGGTGAAGATTGGGTGGTGTTTAATTACATGCCAGCCGACCAGTACACTTACAAGGTCATAAAGTGTGAAGCCGCACCTGAGATGGTAGGCGAACAATTTAAGATAGTCAAAGTGCGTAGCACGGGCATGCTCCAAAAAGGTATGTCAGTGACCGACTATAATGAGATGGTGAAGGGCACAACTTGCCGACAGATTGGCACAAACGTGATCTCACATACCGTGGGCGATGTAGAGTCTTACAAGCATGGAGCCTATGACGAGGCAGCAATGCGTAGTGCCTTCAAGGTGGACAAATCCGACTATTTCAGATATAGCACTGCCTTTGATGTGCCTGAAGAGAATGCCGACGAGACTGTATCTCTGTCATATAGCAAGGGCGGAAGCGAAGACCACTCAGAGTCTACAAGCATCGACGTGACGGTATCACTTGGCATCGGCAAGGAGGAATGGGCCTGGGGTGGAGGCGTGTTCGGCACTGGCGGATGGACCACCAGTTGGACACAGAGCAAGTCTTGGGATGACACATACCGCATCGATGCGAAACTGCCTAACATATATAATCCGAAAGACAACAACTACAACTACTGTCTGGTGTGGTATCGTCACCGCACGGAAGACTCTGCTGGCACCGAACTCGAGAACTACATGGTGGCAAACTGGTATGTATTGGAAGACAATATCACTACCACTATGCCACTGGCTGACATCATAGCATGCGGTACTGAAAACGGTGTATATGCCGTAGCCGATGACCTTACAGCCGTATACAAATCCAGCGATGGTAGCGTGGTTATCGCAAAAGACGACAATAAGTACACGCCAAGACAGGAATGTGGTGCTAAGGATGACCCATTCTCAAATACAAGTTTCGACCAAAGCAACTGGATACAAATCAAGGGTGAAGCAGGCATGGCAGACGCAATGAGCAATGACAAGACTACCATCCCTGGCGGTACGCTTCGTGGATATCTCACACGCGATGAGCAGGGCAATCCTACTCTCAACCTTCTTTCCACCACGATGACATTCGCTGATGACGATGAGTATATTGCCAACAAGGAGAATATGGCAAACTTTGCACTTGTGCAACCACAAGAAGCACAAAATGTGTATCTTGTGACTCCTAAACCATACGAGTATGTGTTTGTGGAGAATGCAGTGCTCAGTGCAGACAAGACCACATTCTCTATGCCAACAGTAGCATCAGGACTCAATGATTACAATCTCGTGGGCGAGGCAAAGATAGACTGGAGCATGGAGGACGGCATCGAGAGCAAGTTTAGCGCTACGGGCGAAGATTCTCCATATAGCTTCTATGCCATAGCCTTCCGCAACAAGAAAACATCGTCTTTGCTTTCATCAGGGGCAACAGCCAATGGCGGTTGGACTCTCGCTCCAGTCTATGGCTCAGTAATAGACGACTACTACACAGGTATCACTACGCCTTCTGATGTAAATGACAAAGTCGCCACGCAGGTGCGTTATTTCAATCTTAAAGGCATAGAGTGCACATCTCCTTCCACAGGCATCTACATCAAGGTGACCACCTATAGCGATGGCACGACCAAGTCTGAGAAGGTATATGTGGGAGGTCAAAGAAATTAATACTACACGTCGTACTATAGAAAAGTCTGATAGGCAAAAACGTCTATCAGACTTTTTTTTGCTTCAACTTGCATAGACAATATAAAATTAATAACTTTGCATTATAGTCATGACAGCATGACAACATATTATACATAAAAAGTAACGAAACATAACAATATAATAGTCATGAAAATAGAAATCAAAAACGAGGAAAACAAGATTTACGTTGCCATCGAAGGACGTCTTGATACAGTAAACGCAGTGGCTGCCGAGAAGGAGTTTATGCCTCTGAAAGATAAAGCAGACAAGGAAATCGAGATAGACTGCACAAATCTGGAGTACATCAGTAGTAGCGGTCTGCGCCTGTTCCTCTCACTCCGCAAGGCAGTGGCAGCAAAAGGTGGCAAGTTGATTGTCGAGCATATCAACGACGACATACGCAACGTCTTCACCATAACAGGCTTCTCCAAGTTATTCGATATTCGCCCGTGAGAAAGATCTTCCTTTCCTTTTCCGCACGTCTCACGTTTTATATCCTGACGCTCACGTGCTTTATCTTCCTCTGCATAGCTGTGGTGTTCTCCACCTACAGCGGAAATCGAGAGGAACAGCAAGCCATTGAGTATACGTCAGCACTGCAGCAAAACGTGATACTGAAAATCAGCAACGAACTTGCTGAGGTGGAAACGGCTATGCAACTGACCGATGGACAGGTGGAGGACTATATTGCCAGACCTGACTCCATGATGAGCATCGTCAAGCATGTGATCGAAAGCAATAAGTTGCTAAAAGGAGTTGGAATCGCCTTTCGTCCAAACTACTATAAAAGCAAAGGACGACTGTTTTTTAGTTACATATATCGCCAAGCAGACAACACTTACGCCGAGCGCATACAGGTAGGCAATGACTCTGCAGACTATACGCAGAGGGTATGGTTTAACAAGGCTCTGAAGAAGAAACGTGGCTATTGGACCGACCCATACATCGACTACGACAACAAAGTAGACCGAATGACATCCTATGTGTGGCCATGCCTTGACAGACACGGACATGTCTATGCCGTCTTACTTGCCGACGTGGACTTGATAGACCTCACCGCTGACCTCAACAAAGTAAGACCTTACGAGAATAGTTACTCGTTTATCATCACAAAGCAGGGACAATACGTAGCGCATCCCGACAAAAAACTTATCCTTAAGGAGAATATCTTCGATCAAGCACAATCCATAGGCAATAAAGACCTGGCAAAAGTCGGAGAGAAGATGGTAGCCGACGAGAGTGGCACCATGAAGATGAAATTGGACAAGCACAGGATGCTACTCTGCTACGCTCCGATGGAGAGCACAGGATGGTCGGTGTGTAGTGTCACACCCTACTCTTCGGTAATGCACAATCTTGGTTCTGCCACATTCACCATCTTCGCAATACTCGTCATCGGACTTATCCTGCTATCTATCTGCATACAGATACTCGTGAAGTATATGTCGAAACCGATAAAGGAACTCACGGATGCCTCTTACCTTATAGCAAAAGGCAACTTTGATGTGGAACTGCCTAAGGTGGAGACAAAAGACGACATACGCAAACTGCACGATGCCTTTGCCTATATGCAAGAGTCGCTGAGCCAGTACATACAAGAAGTGGCAAGCACCGCACGTGCAAAAGAGAGAATACAAAGCGAACTGGCTATCGCACGCGAGATACAGATGGAACTTGTGCCAAAGGAGTTCTCGCCCTTTGCAGACAACGCCGAACTCGAACTCTTTGCCTTGCTGACACCAGCGAAAGAGGTGGGCGGAGACTTCTATGACTTCTTCGTGCGTGCAGGAAAACTGATATTCGCCATCGGCGATGTGTCTGGCAAGGGTGTCCCAGCAGCACTTGTGATGGCAATAACACGCACCCTATTCCGCATCACATGCACCATGGAGGACTCTCCTGCCAACATCATAAGCAAACTGAGCAATGCTCTCGCAGAGAATAATGACACCAACATGTTTGTGACATTCTATGCAGGAAGCCTTGACCTCACTACTGGCGAACTGACATTCTGCAATGCAGGACATGATGCACCACTGATTATCGACAAAGATGGTAGCACTGTCTTCCAGCAAGTGGACTGCAATCTGCCTCTTGGTGTCACTCCCGACTTCGAATACACCAATCAGACGACCATACTGCCAAAGGGTTGCGCCATGCTGCTTTACACCGATGGTCTGACTGAAGCAGAAAACGCAAACAAGGAACTCTTTGGCGAGCAACGCACAAAGAATGCTGCTGAAGCCAGCGCCAACCTACAGGCGAAAGACATCATCGGAAAGATAACAGAGACATTGTCAGAGTTTGTAGGCGACGCCGAACAAAGCGACGACCTGACAATGATGTGTTTTAGAGTAAATGAAAATGCTGCAGAACAAGCGAATATGAGAAAACTGGTTATATACAACAAATTGGAGGAATCGGCAAAGTTGGTTCCATTCATGGATATGGTAGCCACCGAACTTGACATGCCGCAAGCTACACATAGTGCGCTCAACCTTGCCCTCGAGGAGGCATTGGTCAACGTGATACAATACGCATATCCACCAGAGATGACCAAGAAGATATCTCTCACTGCCAGATGGACCGACGACAAGAAGCACGTGGACTTCACTCTGAAAGACTGCGGTAAGGCGTTTGACCCTCTGCAGGTTGATGTCGCTGACACTACGCTTAGCCTTGAGGATAGACCGATAGGCGGACTGGGCATCTTGCTCGTGAGAGACATCATGGACACGGTGGGCTATCAGCGACTCAATGGAGAAAACATCCTGAAGATGGGCAAAGACCTATAGGAAAGGAATTTCGTGATCTACTACTAACATTATATTATGGTACTGGAAGACATAGCAAAGTTACTTGAAAACGAACTGTCAAGTCAGGTAAAGAAGAGTGGTATGATGTTTCGTATCTTCTCACGCGTGAAGTCTGTCGAATCGCTTGGTCACAAGATGGAGATAAAGGGCGACCGCTACAGATCTGGCAAATCAAAGATACAAGACATGATAGGTCTGCGCTTTGTGCTCTACTATACGGATGACGTGGAGGCAATGTCTACATTCCTTGGTAGCGAAAACGTGGTAAACACATCCATTGACCAACTGGACCTCGCCACATTCTGCCCGCAGAGACTCAACCTCACGAAGCACATCCCACAACAGTATGTCGAGGACTTCCGTCGCTGTTTGCCTGAGGAGTATGCCCAGTATATCGATGACACCTACGAGTTACAGATACGCACCATATTCTCTGAAGGATGGCATGAGGTGGAGCATGACATGCGCTACAAATGCAAGGAGGACTGGATCGAATGCGAGCAGTCAAGCCGCACGCTCAATGGCTTGCTTGGTGCTCTCGAGTCAGTGGAATGGGGCATGAAGTCACTCTTTCATGAGATGGCTTACCGCAACTACCAGCAAGGCAACTACAAGGCGATGCTTCGCAATAAGATGCGCATACGTCTGGTAGACACAGACTTCTCGCCTGCCGTAAGCAAATATCTGAAAGAAAACCCAAACATTGCCAAGAGTTTTATATCCACTGACCGCGTGGTGCTCATCCTTACTCTGCTCAATATGGAGCGCACCATCCGACTGACTTACGACAATATTCTCTTCTTGGCTAACAAGATAGAGATAAACGACGAAGGACTGACAAAGATCGAAAAATCATTATAGTGATTTTTGTGTGTTACGGCGACCCCGCCGTACCATCTCCATCAGATTCTTATCTAGCATTGTGTGGTACGGCGAGGGCGCCGTACCTCCTATAATTAGTTTACCACTTCAAATTTGTATCCCATACGCTTGAGTTCCACAGCGGCACCGAGAAGGTAAAGCACTTGGATGGAACGGGCATAGACATGAAAGGCGAGCGGACTCTGTGGATCTACCTGCTCATGACGTATCATGTCGAGAGCCTGTTGCGAACAACTCTGCACCACCCTTTCAGTCTCATCAGCCTCATACTGAGGCATCTTCAGTATATCAAAGCGCACCACCTCATCCAGATAGTCAAAGCCTCGCTTGTCACGGATATATCCATAGAGGTCTGGCATCTGACCATAGATATCCCAAGCATCATCCCAAAAGTGCGCCACTGCCATACCGAGATACATCGCCCATCCGAGCGACACGGTGGGATATTCGGCTATCTCCTTCACTCCATCAGCCACATATGATGGAGCTATCTGCTCCCATTTATCAGTGATATCCTGCGACTCAAGCAGTTTGCCACCAAGTTTACCCATTGACGTAAGCATACGTAGCAGATGTTGCATGAGTTTCTCCTCATAGGAGTGCAAATATTCTTGTTGTTGCATGATTTTTCCTTTTTATCTTGTTTGTAATGTCTTTAATACTTCAGCCACATCATCTGCGCAACGTGCATCATTATATGTAGTACGCGCCAACTCCAGTCCTCTGCGTCCCATCTCACGTGCTTCCAGCGGATGGTCCTTGATGTAGTTGATGGCGTCTATCCACCCCTGTACATCATAGTAGGGCACGCTGATGCCACACCCTTCAGCATCGACATCTATTGGTATCTGCGGATTGCGACTGCAGATGATAGGTTTGCCTAAGGCAAGAGCCTCCACGACCGTGGTGAGTCCCACCGTATACTTCGTCTCCTGACAGCACACCACCACGCAGTCAGCCTGATGCACAAGCATGGAGAGTTCATGCGGGATGAGTTTCTGAGGAAACTGCATATGGATGTTGTCGCGAATGTCAAGACTGTCAAGCTCTTTACCGTAAGTATTTCTATCAGTGATGAGATCCAGTCTGCACCCCGTAGCATTAAATGCCTTGATGAGAGTCGTCATATCACGCATCTCCTTACCAGAAGAGATAAAGACGGGACTGGCATTTGGCGTGGTATCAGGCAGTGATATCGGATCCATACCCCAATGTCCAAGGTATATGCGTTCGGGACGCGCCTTGCGAGACTTGAGGGAGTCGTCAATGAGTTTCTGTGAGAAGAAAAACATGTGGTCTATACCACGATAGAAGAGTCTACCGAGCATTTCCCTCCATTTCGCCTTAGGAGTGATGATGGGCTGATGATGCCAAATGACGATAGGCTTGCTATAGATACACAAGGCGCGAAGCAAGATAATGAGTTCTATACCACGGTAATGCGTGGCATAGATGGCGTCAAAATGCTCGCGACAAGTGAGTATCTGCCATGCATTGCGCAGCATCATCTGCCATCGGGGCAACCAGAGGCGCGACTTATGCCACACCACTCCTATACCATGACGTGGCTCCAACTTGGTGGCACCATATAAATAATGTGGAGGAAACTCTCCCGACTGGAGTTTCCCGAGAATAAACTGTATATCTTGAGTATGGTAGAAATAGACCTTCAATTCGCCTGATATGATATTTTATTACGTGCAAATATAGTCATAAAATATCATTTACATATCAGCAACTTAGGGAAATACGTCATAGAGAAAAATAATTTGACTTAAGATGTAAAATAATTGTCTATATATTTTGCAGGAAATAAAAAAGTGCATAACTTTGCAAACAATTAACATTCAAAGATAAGTTTAACGATAAAAAATTCGATGAGAAACATGAAAAAGAATCTATTAGGACTTTTCTCAGTATGCTCACTCGTCATGGGATTAGCGTCATGTAGCACAGACGCGATAGACACCACTACTGAGACTGCTACCAAGTCAAGCGAGGTCAACCTCTATCTCGGTAGCAAGAGCGCAAGCTCACGTGGTTGCGAAGTAAATGGCAACCAGTGGAGCGACGAAATCAAGCCTGCGTATCCTACTGAGGAAGAAAAAGCTGGCATCTTGAAGTATGTACGTGAGAATCCAGGTGCTAAGGTAAAGTGGCCAGGCTACACCTACTATTTCGTACAGCATGTGACAGCTGCACACAATACGTATAGCTTCACAGACAGGAATGGTCAGACAAAGACCACTGACGGTTCACAACTTGATAAGCTTGAAATCAAGGAGGTACGTGATTATTACAATTGGGAAAAGAACACTGACGGCACTCCTAAAAGCTGGGTAGACTTGTACACCCATGTAAATAATTTCAACGCTGGTCAGTGCAACAACGATGCTACTCACAACTCAGCACTCATGACCGAGGGTTTTGATGGTGCTAGAGCACACGACTCTTATGGCAATACTAATTGCGATGACTGGGCACTC
>CAVABU010000056.1:0-15839 GCA_963586965.1 Gemmiger formicilis | reverse complement strand
CAGTAAACTTAGAATAGTATGCCGATGTCATAGTCACATAGGCAGCATCCTGTGCTGTAAGCAACTTCACCTTACCGTCAGTCACGGTGTAGTCAGTATTCTCAGCAAGAGGATTTCCGTCACCCTTTACCACAGCAAAAGTGGTAGCGATAGTAGCGTCAGTTTGTGCAGAGAGGTCGATCTCATCGTTCACGTTATAACTCTCGTTCACTGCGAGGTCAGCCTGAGGAGCGTAGGTAAACGTCTTAGACGTGTATCGTGGCAGTGTAGCAAGAGTCAACTTATTATTGGCCAAGTTGAGAGTCTTTACGCCCTTTTCTGGTACGGAAAACTCAGTAATCTGGTTGTTGGCGAGGAAGAGAGTGCAGTTGGCAATGTCAGCGATGCCAGAAGCATCGAAGCTTGTCAGTTTGTTGCCCTTAAAACTAAAGTAAGGCTTCTTTGAAGTATTGTTGCCTATGTTGACAGATGTCAGCGCATTGTTGAGGCAATATACGGACTTTATACCAGGATTAGTGGAGAGGTCGAGAGTGCCCTCAAACTTATTATCACTGAGATATAGAGTCTGCAATTCCTGATTGTTGGTGATATCAATGGATGACAGAAGGTTGGCGCTGAGTGTAAGTTTGGTAAGTTTTGTATTCTTCGTAATATCGATGCTTGCCAACTGATTGTTTTGCAGATCTGCAGTAGTGAGCTCTGCATTCTTTGTCAGGTCGATAGTAGCCAGTTTGTTGCCGTTGGCATACAGTTCCTTCAGAGATGTGGCATTGGTCACATCAAGCGTGGAGATCTGCGCGCCTTTGATATTAGATACACAACCGAAATAGATGATGTTATCTCCATACACCTTCACCACGCCTTCGCCCTTTACAGTGCCAGTAATGGAAGATGCTTCCCATCCATCATATACAGGGAGAGTGGCAGATGTCACGAGGTTGCCATCACCCCAGTCCACCTGTATGGTGCCCTCTGCGGACAAGCCCACTTCCAGTTCTCTTTCGTTTCCGTCAACGTCAGCCGTCAAGGTGATGGCTGGTTTTGTCTGTGCAAATGCGCCCATGACGCTGATTGCAGACATTACAGTAAGTAAAATCTTTTTCATAAACTTGTTGTTTAAAAGGTTAAACACGTATTACTTTACAATATATTTCGCAGTATTCTTGCCGTCGCGAACGATATATACGCCTGACTTCAGATTGTCCTTAGACACTTTCACTCCATCGATGGTGTAGATAGCGGTCGCTACATTCTCCTGTGCTGAGATGTCGCTAATGCCAGCAGACTCCTGCTTTGGAGTGGTCACCTTGATGCCGTGGATGTAGACCTCATACTTGTTGAGGTTTCTGAAGTATGCATAGACGGGCTTATCTGACTTGATAGTCGTGTCATTGAAACCATTGGTGAGGCTCTCCAATCCTGTCTTTGTGGTGATTCCTGCACTGGCAAAGACATTGAATGGAGATATAAATGCACTTCTAACTTCATATTCACTAAATGACGTATTTTCATCAGTAGTACTCAATACTTGACAAGAAATACTCCTTTCACAAGAAACGTTGATGGCGAATGTAGAACAAGACGGCATGAGTACGACGAAACCGCCACCATTTGGAGATCCAAATGCAGATGCTGCTGGCAGAACGATAGCGCCAGTCTTTGCTCCCGCTGTGCCAAGTTCTCCATCAGTGCCTACACCGACAATCTCGGGGTCAACTGTAGTGGCGGGATATGTAGGGTTTTGGTCAGCGTAAACCAGTTGGATGAGTTTGCCCTGTGGGTCCACCTTGTAGTCGTCCTCATTGCATAGACCAATGTACTTGTCTACCTTCTCCTGAGTGTCAAACCATAGCCATCCGTTTTCGTCCACGTCTGCGGGGTCAAACATATTAAACTCCTGTGCCTGCAGGCCAGTGGTGGTAGCGAGTAGCACAAATAATGATAATAAAGTCTTCTTCATAATTATCTCCTAATTTATTGTTGTCTAAATATTATTGTTCTGTCCATTCTGGATTCTGCTCAATACCATGATATTTTATCTCGCTCCATGGTATGGGCAGATAATACTGCTTGGCATCAAACACTCTCACGCGTTTAGGGAAGCGGTTGAGATTGCTAATGGTATATTTCGTTGTGGATGTGACGCTACCGTCGGCTTTGCTTGTTTGAGTGACATCCACACGCATAGCCTTGATAGGATTGGTGGCACCATTCATCTTCTCCTCTGCAATGCCCCAACGGAAGAGGTCCCAGTATGTAGTCTCCTCAAATGCCAACTCCACACGGCGCTCATTGCGGATATTCTCCTCCGTCACCTGGGTGAAGAGAGGCATATGCACACGCTCGCGAGTCTTATTGAGATATGTCAGCGCCGTGCCAGTATCGCCCAGTCGCCAGCATACCTCGGCATAGTCGAGCAGTGCCTCGGCGTAGCGCCAGATGATGCAGTTTTGTTTGCTTGCATACGTCTCATTATTGTCGATGGTCTGCGTCTCGTCTACAAACTTGCCCATGTAGTAACCAGTGTATAGGAAATCCGCTGATGTTGACGATCCATATTTCGTCAGGTCCACGCCTGCCACACGATTGGTGTAGTGGATGTCCATCACATGATTGCGGAATGTGCATCCGTCATAGAGCACATTGGCATAGAAACGATAGTCCCTGCCTTCATAAGGATGCTTGGCATCATAGGTTTTGCCTTCCTGCATGCCATATTCATCGACATGATTTTGCGTAGGCAGATAGGCGAGGGTAGTGCCAGTGAAATAAGGCGAACAAGCATCACGGTCGAGTTTATGACCAAACTTATTGGCATAGTCACCGTCATCAGAGTGTTGCACCTCAAGGATAGACTCCTGAGAATTCTTTGTGAGGAATATCTTGCGATACTCATCCTTGATGCCATCCTGTGTGGAAGATGTTATCGGAATGAGCGAATAGGCATTGAGTGACATCAGATCCTCGTATGCCTTCTTGGCTTTCTCGAGCATGGCGTGCGATTGATCATCAGCGAAACCGAGATAGGTCTTACTTGCGTCCTTGTTTTGGAATACCTCACTCGAAGCCCAGAAATAAGTCTTTGCCTTTAGCATCATAGCAGCGCCCTTGGTGGCGCGTCCCTTCTCTGTGCTCTCGTGGGTAACTGGTAGATGTTTGGCAGCCTCGTCAGCCTCGCTCACGATGAAGTCCACCATCTCCTGATATGAGGCGCGAGGAAATTTCTCTGCATTGATAAGCGGATCATAGGTGTGGTCTATGATGGTCACACCTCCAAACATGCGCCAAAGCATGTAATAATAGTATCCGCGTAGGAAATGAGCCTCGCCGATGATGCGCTGTTTTTGGTCGCCATCGGAGATGTTGCCGAGATTCTCCAGCAAGGTATTGATGGACTGTATCTGCGTGAAATAATTGTTCCACACGTTGGCTGCCCATTTAGTCAACTCTTGGCTATTGCCCTTGAGTAGGTCACCATAGCCAGAGTTGTAGTAGGTACTCTTTCCCACAGTCAACTGGTCGCCAAACCACGGCATGTAGTAACGCGACATGCTCTTCACCAAAGAGATGGTGGGCACGAAAGTACTAAAACCGCAGTTCATGTTGCGATACCATGCGTTTTCATATTCATCGAGGAGTTGCGGATTGCTCCACACTGATTTCTCCGATATCTCGTTGATAGGTGCATCCTTGAACAAGCTATCGCAACTTGTCGTGGCGACAAGCGCAGAGGCAAGTACAAGGGAATATGTTATATGTCGGAATGTCATTTTCATAATCCAAGGTTAAGTGTTACACCATAAGAACGCTGTATGGGGTAGCCACGCAGCGATTCAGGGTCCATATTCTTCAGGTCACTGATGGTGAAAAGGTTGCTTGCTTGTAGGGCAATGCTCAGCGAACTCAGGGAGAGTTTCTTCACCACATTGCTCGGTAGGGCGTAACCGATGTTGAGCATCTTGAGTCGCATGAAGTTGCAGTCCTGTATCCAGAATGTAGACTTCTTGCGATTATTGTCATTGGCAGTGGCTATCTTCACACGTGGATATTTAGCGTCTGGATTGTCCTCGCTCCAACTGTCGGTGAGGTGATAGCGCTGGAATTTTGGCAAAGTGCTATTCTCTAGCGTGTAGTAGTCGCTGATATTCTGCTTGTAGCCCACCTCGCCTTGAAACATGGCATTGATGAAGAAGCCCTTATACTGCACACCTAAGCGTAGGCTAAGGTCCATGTCGGGGTAGGAGGAGTTCTTCACATAGATATAGTCATTAGAGTCGAGCACCTTGTCACCATTTTGGTCCACATACTTGATGTCGCCAGGAGCCAATGTGGCATTGCCCTGTCCGTCCTGATCAAGAGGCCAATTGTCTATCTCCTCTTGTGACTTGAAGAGTCCTGCAGCCTCATACATCTGCCACACCATACTGCTCGTACCCTTGCGACGCATATTAGGTGTCTGCGATGACTCGTCACCATAGTCTACGTATTTGTCATCATTCTTGGCAAGGTTGAGAGAGATATTATATTTCAGTTTGCCGATAGTATTCTTGTGCGTGATAGCCAAGTCCCATCCCCATGCCTTCAGTTTACTGAAGTTCATTGATGGGTAAGCACCGTCCACGCCTGTAGATGGCGGGAAGAGGTAGTCAGGAGCAGAGGTGATCTTGTCAGTCTCATAGCGTATGTAGTAGTCGAATGAGATGCCGATGCGTCCGCCCCAAAGGCCCATGTCCACGCCAACGTTATAGTCGTGAGTCTTACCCCAAGTCAAATCGGTGTTAGGATAACTGAGCATGGTGAATCCTGGGCGGAACGTGCCTGTCGTAGAACTGCTACTGCCAAAGTTGTAGCCATAGTTGCTTGACTCGGTATAGTTCTTCAGATACGAGTACGCACCCACCAGTCCGTCATTGCCAAGCCATCCTGTAGAAGCACGCAACTTAAGGTTTGACAATACGCCCTGATGCCACTTTGCGAAGAATTCCTCATTGGAGATTACCCATGATGCAGACACCGAAGGGAAGAAACCCCAGCGACGTGAAGGGGCAAAGTTGGTGGAACCGTCAATACGGAAACTAAACTCCGCGAAGTACTTATTGGCAAACCCGTAGTTGACACGGCCTATCATAGATGCGCGCTCATTGATAGATTCGTCACCATTGAGGTTGGCATCCTTTGCCACGCCCATAGTCTCAGGCACCGAACTCTTATCGAGGTTTTTGCCAGTCATATACTGATTGTTGAGGCGCTGATAGTTGACCACCCATGTGGCACCCACATTATGCTTCTCGGCGAAAGTATTGTTGTAGTTCATTCCAAACTCATAGAGTTGGCTATTGTAGAAGCGGTCCGTCTGTTGCAGAGTGACCTTGGCGGTAGGGTAGACTGTATTCTTGTCCACGGCATATTCCTGCGTCTGCTCATTATAGGTATAGAGCGTCACGGGGTTGTCAAACTCCTTCTCTATGCGGTGGTTGCTGTCAAATGTGCCACGCAGATAGGCATTGAGACCTTTCACCCAAGGTATGTTCCAATTGAGATTGGTAGTCAAGGTGCCGACCTTGGAGTCGTCCTTTCTGTATCCGCCAAGTCCACGGATATTGATGAGAGGGTTGCTACCATCGATGCTGGCAAGGTTGCCATTAGTAAACTCCAACACTTGTAGTGGAGAATAACTGTAGGCAGCATCAATGGTTGTATAACTGGTATTCTTCGCATGAGAGTTAGCGCCAGTGTAGTCCACGGAGAGCACCAATCCCTTGGTCAGCGTGGCATCCAGTTTCATGGAGTAGTTGAGACGGTTGCGTCCCACACCACTGTAAAGACCCTTTGAGTCAGCATAACCTAAGGAAAGATAGTATTTCACGAAAGAGTTGCCACCCGTAGCCGACACGGCATGAGTAGTGGAGTAGCCAGTCTTGTCAAGATAGTCGAGCAGGTCGGTGTTGCCATACACATTCGGATTAGAGTGAGTGCGTATCTCCTCCAATTGTTCGTTAGTGTAAGGAGTAAGCGTAGATGAAGGACTATTCTCTATAGCCTTGTTGCGCAAGAGGGCAAACTCATAGGCATTGAGGAAGTCAGGCAGTTTGGCTGCTTCCTGCAGATTAAACTGTCCGCGATAGTTTATCCTTATCTTCTGGTTGTCGCCTGCACGCTTGGTCTGCACAAGTATAACGCCGTTGGCAGCACGCGAACCATAGACAGCGGCGGCAGCAGCATCCTTTAGCACGGTGATGCTCTCTATGTCGTCAGGGTTGAGGTCAGAGAGACGTGTCTCGCCGTCAGACGTGCTCGTGCCAAATCTCGGCACGCCATCGATTACCAATAGCGGAGAGGAGTTGATACCTCGGATGTGGATGGAAGCCTCCTTGGCAGTGCTCGGGTCGCCAGTAGACTCCATCACCTGCATACCAGCCACCTGTCCGGTGAGAGCCTTGTCAAGATTGACTGTCGGCATCATCAGCAAGTCTTCCGCCTTTATGGTCTCCACAGCGCCAGTGATGGACGACTTCTTCTGCAAGCCGTAGCCCACCACCACGAGTTCGTCGAGTCCCTGTGCATCCTCTTCGAGTTTTATTTCTATGTTACTTTTCTTATCTACTGACACCTCTTTGGATTTATATCCAAGGAATGACACCACCAGATTGCCCTTACTGTAAGGCAAGGCAAAATGTCCGTCTATATCAGTAATGACACCCATCTTGGCATCTTTCCATCTCACATGTGCACCCGTCACGGGTTCACCTCCATTATCGACTACAGTACCAGTGACCATGGTCTGTGCCACCATGCCCTGTGCTATGAGCAGTAGGGCAAGCGCCAGAAATGATCTCAGCCATCGACTGTAGGCATTATCCTTCTTGTTTTTGTTCATATATAGTATTGATGTATCTTACTTATTATTTAGTAGTCTTTCTATCAAGAGTATCTGATAATTATAGAAATCTCTTGTGCTACCAGTAGTCGATGCCTTATATGCACGATATTTGGTTAGCACCTTTTGTAGACCACCCAGCATGAGAGCACCCATCTCGGCACTGTCGAGTGCGCTACCACCAAGATTGTATCGGGTAAATGAGCACTCAGCATCTAAGCCATGATTGCATATGAGGAGAGGAGACTCCAGATTGAGATTCCACTGCTGGTCATCCGTGAGTGATGACTTGGTGGCCTTTGCTGCGGCATTCAGTCCAGTGCGTGATATTATCACATCGATGGCGGACGACTGTATATTTTGTTCGGCGCTACTCAACTTGCCCCCTACTGGAGCCTTGAATATCTGTTGGAACAGATAGTTGGCATAGTCATTTATAGTATAATTGTTTGTCGCATCCACTTCGCCACCTTCCTTTATCCTGTAGAGAGTAGTACCACTCAAGAGTGAGGAGATGATACGCTTGCGTATGCCATTGTTGACATCCAGACTGAGTTCGAGTTTTGCCAATAGCGGTTTTGGTGTCAACCATGCGTCATAGGTACGTATCTGCTTAAGCAACCAGTCTACGGCTTCCTTCTGACGTTGCTTGCCTATGTAGTTCTTGCTAGCCTTCTGGCCATCACCCTGTCGCACCTCTTGATATTCGATGCCACCTACGTATGGTACTACATGATTGAGATAGCGTGAATACTGGCTCGTTACCTCGCGATATATCTTCTCCGTGTCGTCATAGCGCTCGCCCTTCTCCATGGTCCACGCCTCGAGATTATTCATCAATATCTTCATGTTGGCAATGCCATAGTCGCTTGCCTTGATGTGGTCGTCGCCAAGGTCTTCCGTGAGGTCGGTAGGGTCAACAGTACCCAATACTTGCTGGGCACCAAACTGATATTTCTTATCGTTAGCCTTCTCTGCTATCCACTTGTCGAGCGTAGGCTTTTCTTCCTCAGGAGTAGTGGCATCTGGTATAAGGCGGTAGCCCCAGTTGATGGCATACTTGTCATAGACGCCCAATATTGGAGGGGTGAGTTTCACTCCCTTCTCATAGTCGCCAGGTTGTGCCACATAGTTGTTGCGGGCATAGTCCATGATGCTCGGCGTAGTGCCATACTGCTGAGTAAACTTTGCATCGCGTAGCGAGTCTACGGGGAAGGCATAACTTGCACCCATATTGTGCATCAATCCTAATGTGTGACCTATCTCGTGTGCAGCCGCATAGCGCATAGACTCGCACATCACGTCATCATCAAACACCGACTTGCGCACACGCTTGTCGACAGCCGCCGTCTGCACGAAGCGCCAGTTGTGTAGCAATGACACGATATTGTGATACCAGATGACGTCAGCCGTGAGAATCTCTCCAGTGCGGGGATCCACATAACTTGGTCCCATAGCGTTGGCAGTGGAGGTCAACGCATACTTGAAGCAACTGTAACGCATGTCGTCAGGGTCAAATGATGGGTCGTCCTTAGGATAGTCCTTTGCCTGTATGGCATTCTTAAATCCTGCACCCTCGAAAGCCTGGTTCCAATCCTCTATGCCCTGCTTAATGGTATTACGCCACTTTTCTGGGAATGCCGAGTCCACATAGAAGACGATGGGCTTCATCGGTTCCACCAATTCTCCCTTATTATATTTCTCCACATCCTCAGGTTTGGGTTCCAGGCGCCAGCGGTGTATGAATGTGCGATTATCTATCTTGTCCTTGTCCGAACTGAAGATATTCTTGTCGCTATAGAAGTATCCCACCCTGTTGTCTTGATATCTCATTGGCATGGGATCGTCAGGCAATACGAAGAAAGAGCGGTGTACCTTTACAGAATATGGATTCTTGATGATACCTGTGGTATTAAATGTCAGTGTGCTCTCTATCTCGATGTTGCCAGGAAATACCTTCGCAGTGTCTATACCTGAAGCATCAGCAGCGAATGTGCCTTTTATGGCATTGCCAGCGCCGAAGAGTTTGCCGAGAGGCGAGTCCTGTTTTAGTGGAGATATGCACGACTCATTGGTGCCGAAGAATGACGTCACGTCTATGATGACGTTGCCACCATTGCGTGCTGCTATCTTGAATCCTTTAAGACGTGGATTCATGAAGTTCTTATTGTAAGAAGCCTCAATGGCATCTTTGCCTGCCACCACATTGCTACTCTGCACAAGATTGAAATACACGTTGCGCTCATCCTTACTCAATTCTATGAGCATCGGTGTCGTAATCATCTGTCCCGCAACAAAGTCTTGCGTGTTGCTCGTCGAGGCGATGCGATTGGCAAGTATATACTGACGAGAGAAGGCAGAGTCAGGAATCTCAAAATAGAGTTTTCCCTCCTTACCTTTGTATATAAGAGAGAAAAGTCCTTTTGACACGCTTCCTCCCTTAATGATTTTGCCATAGTCAGATGGGATAGAGTCCTTTTTCAGAGTCGTAAGGTCTATCTTCTTGTTTTTCTTCTTTGCGTCAGCATTCTGCACCAAAATAGGAGTCAGGCATAGGCTGGCGGCTAAACACAGTGTGGTAATTCTCATATCGGATATTAAGTTAAGTCAACAAAAAGTGGTAACTTTGTATAGGTCAAGTTACACATGTCCTCTAACGAGGCAAAGTTAAGGAAAAAACGTATACCCGCCAAACCAATTTACATAAAGTTTGCATAATATGAAAATTATGAGCATAATATGCGTTTTTAGATACAATAACCAACACTCGATATACTATGGAGAAGATTACTATTCGCAATGCAAACAAGGCTGATGCCGAATTTATCGCACGTGGATTTCTCACTGCGATGTGGATATCAGGTGAGGAGATGGAGAAACTCTTGCCTTCATGCAAGAGTCTTGCGGAGATGGACGACACGCTCTACAGTTGGCGCAATGCCAGCATAGCGCAGTATGAAGGTACAGATGCTGCCGTGCTTATATCTTATGACGGCGCATCCTATGCAGATGCTTCTGCCAAGACTTTTGCCTACATACGCGACCATGGTGGCGAGGACTTCACGCAGATGACGCATGAGGCTGAGGCTGGTGAATGGTATGTGGACACGTTGGCAGTGATGCCTGAATATAGGAGAAAGGGCATAGCCCTACGATTGCTACATCATGCCATAGAGTTGGGACGCCAAAATCCGAATGTACAGAAGACCACGCTCTATGTGGATCCTGACCATCCGTGGGTGGTAGACCTCTATGCCAGCGTGGGATTTCGTGATGAAGGCGAGGCATTCATCTTCGGTCAGACATTTGAGAAGATGGCGATAGTCACTCCGTGATCTCACCATCGGCTTCCTCAAACATCTCCGGGAGGAAGTTTTCTATCAGTTCTTCGGGTAGAAAGTCGAGCATATCATCAGGTAGGAAGCGCTGTAACATGACGGAATATCCTGATTTCTCATTCTGGAAATCGGGATATATCTCTGCCGCATCATCGAGAGCGGCGTCGACGAATACTCCAAGATATTTCTCAGGCAAGTCAGTGAGTTCGCCCGTAGAGTTGACCTCAAAGAGAGCCGTTGCCATCTCCTCCATGTCATCATCAGTAAACTCCGCGAAGGCATAGCAGTCGTCAAGGGGTTCGCCGTCTTTCATTATGAGATAGTCGAATTCGATTTTATTCTTTTCCATTACTGCAATATCTTTTTACCGTTATTGATGATTATTCCTTTATAGTTCTTGTTTACTCTCTGGCCAGCAAGATTATAGTATGGCGCAGAAGATTGTGCGTCAGCAGATTCCACTTTGTCGATGGCATCAACAGGAGCACCACCCATAAACTTAAAACTGACTTCCCATCCCGTTTGCTCTATGTCGGTGATGGGCTTGTCCATGATGCCCGTATAGGCTTTGTAGTCAGTGATAGACTTCACAGCCGATGTGCCAGGGTAAGTGTCGCCTGCCATGTCAGCATAATAATCCTTGTATGTGATATACAGAGGGTCATCATCGTCAAGTTTCATCCTATATGACGACTTCAGTATGCCGTCGGCAGGAAGAATGGTCATGCGTGGTGAACCTGCCGTATTGTTGGGCGAGGTGAAATTGGAAAAGGCTGAAGCACTATAGTTGACATGCGTCACGAGCATGCCGTTGCCCCTCATCCTCTTATACCACCCTGTGCCATTGCCGTTGGGTATGCTTTCCAGTATGTAGTATTCATCGCCTGAGTCGTCATTATCATTGACGATTTTGCAAGCCTTGCCACCTGTCTGTATGGGACTGAGCGTCACGTCAGTAGGATCCGAGAGTGTCTCCGTCTGCATCCATCCGAAGAGTTCACGTTGCCATGCAGTCAGTGGAGTAGGTGCAAAACCATTGTAATTGTTTTCCCCATTATCCATCAAGTCCCACATCTCCATACTCTGATTGTCATAGGATGTGACGTCTGTCCATGACGCGGTGGGATAGATATCGCAAAGACCCAGCGTGTGGCAAAACTCATGGGCGAGCACTCCTATACCATTGAGATAAGGTTTGCCCTCGCTATCATGAAATGCTTCATAGCCTGCCAGTTCCTGGTTGAAACCATAGCGATAGACTTTCACTCCGTCATATTCACCAAGCATCCTCACTCCCGACTTTGGCCATAGATAGTCTGAGGATCCTCCCCAGTTTTCGCCATATCCTGCATATACGATATATACGAGGTCTACATACCCATCATTGTCAGAGTCATAGTCAGTAAAGTCTACATCAGGATCTGCCATAGTGCACGCCTCAGTAATCATTTCAGCAAAGTTGCGATCTTTGCCACCAGAGTTACTTCCGTAGTATGCCACGCTATTGCTTAGTGTGTAAGGTCCTACGATGTCAAACTGTGGGCGATACTGTCCGAAACTGCAGTCTTCCATATACTGCGCAAGGGAAGAATAATTATGGTATCCACTTGTGTCATCATAGTCGGTACTATTAAACATGCGGTCTATGTCTTCCTTGCCAAAGGTAAACTTTCTATCACTGAACTCTACCATGATGACCAATGCCTTTGGTGTGCCTACATGTGGGAAGGGACGATCTGTTGCTATTGACTCGTTGGCACGTCTTGCTCTCACTTGGCGGATGCTTGATGTGGCTTGCGTCTTCTCTTCCTCCGTAGCCAACCGCCATGTGTTGCCCTCGCGGATTATGAGTTCGCCCAAGGTGCTGGCATAGAAACTGTAGTGCTCATCGCCCATGAGCACCACCGTGCGCTTGCTACCATCAGTCAGCGTCACGTCTATCCTGCGTGTCACCGCCTTGGAGGCGAATGCCACATGGCAGATAGTCATGAGCATCAGGGCTATGCATATTATGGTCTTTTTCATATTAGTCATCATTCTTTATTGGTTGTCTCATTGGTATTCGATCTCGCCTTCCCAGGCATCCTCACCCCTTATTACGACGTGGGCATCGCCCTCCATCTCTTCTTCGGAAGAATTGCCAAAGAATGTGCCACTATACGATGTGGTCTTGTTTTTCGCTATCGGCACTTTCGTGTATTCATTAGCCTTCACCGTATTACCATTGGCATCCATTGCCGTCACTGTCAGATTAAGCCCCTGACTGTCGCTCCTTGGAAACGAGTATATGTCAAAGACTTGTCCTGCAACGTGGTCCGTCACTGTGCGTATCTCCTTCTGACGGGAGTTGATACATCCCAAGAGAGTGGTGGCGTTGAGTGTCGAACTGCCTCCCGTATACGCAAACTGTAGTTGGGCGACATTGTCTGGTATGGCATCAGTCATGGTCATGCGAAATCGTGCCACGATGCGCTCCACGTTTATAGTACTCTCTGTGTCGCCGTCTACTGCCAGGTCGGCGCAATAGGCGAATGTGTCGGTCACCTTGTGGTCGGGGAAGGTGATCTTCTCAGGTGAACTGATGGTGGCATTGCCACTACAACTATGGATGAGCACCACCACTTGGTAGTTGCCCTCAGAGAGGTTTACGCTCACAGTGCCAAAGTCTTCGTCTTCCGACTTTTGGTTGACCTTGAGCACCTTCTCCCCGTCCTTGAAGATGGCAAGATTGAGCACCGTGCCTAGTTCCCGTGCCTCTTTGCTTCCATTAGAGGGAGCCTTTGACATGGTCGTGACCTCGTCAAAGTCGGTTATGGTGTATTTGCCGACATTAAACTTGATGGTATACTCTCCGTCGCCATTGTTTTCCTTTATATCATCAAGCGACATCTTCGCACATCCTGACATGAGTGACACTATAAAGAGTGCCATCATCAAATGTACAGCCCTATAGCCTATTCGGCAAATTTCCTTTATCATGTGTTATTGTTTTACCTCGGGATACATACCGTTCCACCAAGAGTCATCGTCCTGCAACCAACGGTTAAACCATGCCACCATGGTGTTGATCCACTTCTTTCGCTTGCCATAGTCCATGATACCGTGGTTTTCGCCTTCCACCATCACAAAGGCTGTCGGCACGCCGAGAATCTTCATGGCGGTATACATCTGTATGGATTCGCCTATAGGCACGTTGGTGTCAGCAGTGCCGTGGGTGAAGAGTATTGGTTTGTGTATCTTGTTGGCATTGTATATTGGCGAGCGATCCACATAGAGATCCTTCCTTGTCCATGGGAAACTGTTTGCCATGCTGACCTCAGAATAACTGTAGCCCCAGTAGCCTTCGCCCCAATAAGAGGTGTGGCTGGAGATGCCCGCGTGCGAGATACCGCAAGCGAAAAGGTCTGTCTTGGAGAGCAAGGTCTGTGTCATAAATCCTCCATAGGAAGCACTCACGCATCCTATCTTGTCCTTGTTGACCCACGCATTATTGTCTGCAAACCACTCCGTGGCTTCGATGATATCTTCTGCTATGCCTTCGCCGGCAGTGTTGACATGACGTGCTGCCCACTCCTGTCCAAATCCGGATGCTCCGCCTGGATTGACCACAAAGACGATGTATCCCATGGCATTCCAGTAGTGGTAAGGATAGTGCGAACCTCCGCCAAAGCGACGTGTGGTCGGTGCACAACCGCCATAATACTCCACTATGACGGGATATTTGCGTGTCTTGTCAAAGCCTGCAGGCAGGAGATAAAATCCTGTGATGTCATATCCGCGGTTGCTGTGGCATACGTATGGACGGCATTCACCGAGTTGGAGTTCTGCCATGCGGTCCTTATTGATTTCATCCACAAGTGCGGGTGCGCTCTTTTTACCAAGGTTGAGCGAGTAGACGCGGTCGGGTGTGCACATAGATGAACCAGCCACGACCATCATCGGTGCCTTCTTGGCAAGAGAAATCTCACTCAAGGCCTCTATCGGTTGTGCTACAAAAGAGATCTCATTGGTCTTAGGGTTAAGACGATAAAGACTCAGCGAGTCCTTGTTTTCTGCTGTGAAATATATCTGCCCATCATATGCTGACATCTTGATGTCCTGCACGCTTGGGTCGAAATACTTGGTGAGCGGAGTCACCTTGCGACTATTCACGTCAAGGCTAAACAATTGGTATTCATACATCGATGGGATCATACCGTCGGGCACATTCTTACCAATGCCGTCAAAAGCCTCGGCTGTGCCACGCACTATTACGCGGTCATCAGAGTGAGGAGCGAAGAATGCCATACTGCAAAATCCTCCGTCAATAATCTTCTCTGCCTTCATGCTCGCCAGTTCCAGACGATAGTATGTGCTCACCTCAGAAGGTCGTTTGCCTATGCTGTCGGTGGCTACGGAGAAGATCACGTATTTGCCGTCCTGTGATATGTCATCGAGATAGACACTGTGATAGCCGTAGGTCAATGGGCGTGCTATACCTGTCTTCAAATCATACAGACCCAGATTGTAACGTGTGCGATAACCCGGCTGACGGTCGTTGGGGTGCACCACCTCAAAGACTCCGTCCTGCTTCTTTGGTCCTTCTGTCTCTATGTTGTATATGAGGAAATCTTCCGTCGGCGACATGGTGAGTTCACCCTGTGGCAAGTCGGTGGCTATGGTCTTCTCCTTACCTGTGAGCAAGTCCACTACTATGAGGTGACGCTTGCCGTCTATGTTTTCAGTGCGATAGCAAGTGTCGCTATTTGGCATCCAGTGCAGTCCGTTGGCATCACTACGGATGACCTTGCCTGTGGCTGTCTCAGTTATCTTTGCTTCATAGACCACCTTGCCATTATGGTCGAAATGATAATATCGTGTATAGAGATATTTGCCTGAAGGCGAAAGCCATACGCCATTATAGCGCTTCATCTCCATATTGTCGTCAAGACTAAAGGAACGCTTCTGTGTGTCGGAGTCGAGAGTGACAGCATCATCCTTGTCAGTGTGCACGTTGACGCTCACTGCCGTGGAGTCAGCGATATATTTCACCAGCACATCATATTGTCCTGGGCAGAGAGTGCTTTTAGATTCCTCTTTGCCAGAGATGTAGACCTTATATTTGTCGGTGCCTTCCACCTTTATCTCCACTGGTGTGTAGGTGTGAGCAGTGATAGAGAAGCCCATGGCATTGAGAGTACCCTTTGCTACGCTTGTTATTGGTGTGGCTACCTTGCCCTTGACATCGTCATAGTCTATTGGAGTGTCAAGCAACTGGTCATGATTGTATGCCTTATTGTTGAGGGTGATGCTATCTATGATTACTGGTGACTGCACTGTGTAAGGTCCGGCGATGCGGGCTTTTCCCACTTTGATGTCTTCTGCTGAAGAACCGACGGCGCATAGCAAAAGAAGTGCCGTAGCCGTGCTCCTGATAATAGTCTTGTCTTTTTTCATCTAATGAAATGTCTCTTGTGTGATATTGTTACAAAATTCGCCAAAATACCTGATATATGCAAGTAATACGCTAAGTAATGTTCGAAAAATAACTTGAGCAAGTTTTATTATATATGCTAATATCCGTGTCTTCATCTGATCCACCCCGTCTTTTTGACGTCTTCGCGACTTCTTTTCAGTCACATAGC
>CAVABU010000055.1:7002-15875 GCA_963586965.1 Gemmiger formicilis | reverse complement strand
TTACCTGACTTAAAACATAGGGAAAAGACATCAAACGTCACATTTGGACGCGCCTCGTATATCATACCGATGACTCCAAAAGGCACGCTGACACGGCGCAACTTCAGACCGTTAGGCAGTGTCTTCTCATTGGTAACACGTCCCAATGGCGAAGGCAACTTACTGACATTAATCATATCTGAAGCAATATCCGACAAGCGTTTCTCGGTAAGTTGTAAACGGTCATAAAGCGGATTGGTCTTGTCCATACGTGCCAAGTCAAGCGCATTGGCACTGAGTAGGCGTGTGGTATTAGCAGTTATAGCATGCGCCACGGCACATAGCACCTCGTTGCGCTTATCATCAGTAATCAATGCCAGAGAGTGACTTGCAGCCTTTGCTCGTTTGAATATATCTTCCATTGTATTGAGAATTCTAATTAAAACATATAAAGATAGTCGTAATGTACTATAGGTTTCACATCATGTTTACCTATCAATCGCACGGCCTCAGTGCAGTCGTAGCCACTACGCCCCATACCGAGCGGAGCACCACTCTCATCCACTATGGTAATGATGTCACCCTCCTCGAAGTCGCCATCCACTGACGTCACGCCCACCATGAGCAGACTCACTGCACGCTCGCCACACAATGCATCAGCAGCCTTAGCATTGACGCACACACGTCCTTTGGAGAAACTGGCACTATTGGCTATCCACTTCTTCATGGCAGGTGCAGAAGACGAATTAGGAGTAAACTCCGTATGAACCACACTTTCAGGTCGCTCCACAAGGTCTTTGATTATATTATCACGCCGTCCATTGGCTATTATCACGCGTATACCCTCGGAAGCCACGCGTCGTGCGATGCCACATTTAGTGGTCATGCCTCCACGTCCAAATCCACTTTTCTCCTGACGGATATAGCCATCAAGGTTGGTGTCAGCATCTACGGTGGCTATAACGTGCGATGTATCATCCGACGGCGAACCGTCATAAATACCATCGATATTGCTCAGTATGATAAGTTCGTCAGCACTCATCATCGATGCCACAAGTCCCGACAGTTCGTCATTGTCAGTAAACATCAGTTCGGTGACGCTCACGGTGTCATTCTCATTGACGATGGGTATCACGCCGTTGGCTAGCATCACCTCCATACATGCCCGCTGATTGAGATATTCGCGTCGCGTGGCGAAACTCTCCTTCATGGTGAGCACCTGTCCTATGTGTATGCCGTGGTCGCGGAAGAGATCATAGTAGCGACCGATGAGTTTCACCTGGCCAAGAGCAGAAAACAGTTGTCGTTGCTCCACGCTATCCAGTTTATGGTCTACATGCAGTTCGCCTCGTCCACAGGCGAGTGCTCCACTCGACACTAGCACCACCTCACAACCTTTGGCATGAAGCCACGCCAACTGATCCACGATGGCAGACATTCGTGTAACATCAAGTTTGCCGTCATCACGCGTGAGCACATTGCTACCCACCTTTACTACTATTCTCATATTCAATCCTCTTGTTATCAATTACATTCCACGGAAACAAGGCAAAAGTACGAATAAATCCTCAAACGTCATCCAAGAGTGGTTAAAGTTAAACACGAAGATATACATTTTTTACATTTTCCTAAACCTTTGCTTTGCATTTCAAATTTTTGTTGTACTTTCGCTTGACATAATATATTCTATATATGAAGAATCTTCTCATCACCTTTGCTCTTGCCCTTTCTGCATTGGGCGCCATGGCTCAGCACTATGTACCGACAGACGAAAACCTTGCCTCACGCGAAGATTTCCGTGGTGCAAAACTAGGAATCTTCCTGCATTGGGGTATCTATAGCACCTTCGCACAGGGCGAATGGTATCTGCAGAATGCAGTACCTGACCGCATGGAGTATGCCAAAGCAGCTGACGCTTTCTATCCTCATCGCTTCAATGCCCACGAATGGGTGAGCGCCATCAAGGCTTCAGGTGCCAAGTACATATGCTTCACGACTCGACATCACGACGGATTCTCCATGTGGGATACCAAACAGAGTGACTACAATATCATGAAGGCGACGCCTTTCAAACGGGACATCGTCAAAGAACTGGCTGACGCTTGCCATGAGGAGGGTATACGTCTACATCTCTACTATAGCCACATAGACTGGATGCGTGACGACTACCCTATGGGGCGCACTGGCAGGCATTGTGGCAAGGACAGTCTAAAGAGCGACTGGCCACACTATTTCCAGTTTATGAATAATCAGTTGACCGAACTATTGACAAACTACGGTAAGATAGGCGCCATATGGTTTGATGGTTGGTGGGATCACGATGAGGATAAGACTCCATTTAACTGGCATCTTGACGAACAATATGCTCTCATACACAAACTGCAACCGGCTTGTCTTATCGGCAACAATCATCACATGGAACCCAATGAAGGTGAGGACATACAACTCTTTGAGCGTGACCTACCAGGCGAAAACAAGGCTGGATTTGTGGACAAGGCAGCAAAGATAAGTCGCCTACCTCTGGAAACTTGCCAAACGATGAACGGCATGTGGGGCTACAAGGTGGTGGACCAAAACTACAAGTCTGCCAACGAGATAATACGCCTGCTCATCAACACATCAGGCAATGGTGCCAACCTACTGCTCAATATCGGCCCACAGCCCAATGGTAAACTGCCAGCAACGGCTCTCGACCGTCTGCACGAACTTGGCAAGTGGATGGACGTCTATGGTGAGACACTTTATGATAGCGAGGCAGGACCGGTAAAACCGTGCGAATGGGGTGCTACCACGGAGAAGGATGGTAAGGTGTATGTGCACATTTGCCCTGCCGACACGGCGACTCTCTCCAACACGATAGACATCCCTTTAGAGAAAAAGCCAAAGGCAGTGACAGACTTTATAAGTGGGAAGAAGATAGCCTACACCTATAAAAACAAAGTGGCGAGCGTGTCATTGCCCGAAAGGTTGACTGCGCCCGACCACGTGATCGTTATCAAGAAATAGTTTATAGTTACATTTGTTTTATCGCCCTTATTTTTCTCGCATCTGACACGAGACCCGTACGCAGGGAACCATGGATTTCCGTGGCTCCCGTTTCATTTAATATCGTTGCAGCATTGTCAATGGTGACTCCTGCTCCGCAAAGTATATTCAACTGATGACCTGACTGTCTCGTTATCTCCTGAGCCTTAACCACAAGTTCTCTGAGCATCGGGATGCCCTCCTCCGCCGTAGGCTTCTGTCCAGAGGTAAGGATGCGATTGCATCCCATTTGTGCTATCTCCAAAATGACATCGATAGGATTGCGACACACATCAAAAGCGCGATGAAACGTCACATTACAGCGTAGGCTACCATCATCACGCCGCACCCGGTCAATCCATCTCTTGCAAGTGGCAACATCAATATCACCATCTCGTGTGAGTGCCCCGATGACGATGCCATCAGCGCCCTCCTCTATGGTCATATCAATCTCTCTTGACATCTTCTCCACCTCAGCCTCATCATAGACAAAATCACCTTCTCGCGAACGGATGAGCACATGCACCACCACACCAGACGGGCGACAGATGGCCACTGCCTCGCGCACCATCTCACGCGTAGGAGTGAGACCATCAAGTTCAAGATGGCTACAGAGTTCGATACGGTCAGCACCGCCCTCTACAGCCGCCTTGACACTATCTATATTGCCACAACATACTTCCAGCGTCATACCTTATATTATGTATAGGTTACTGTGCGCACTGTATAGATGTGGCACTTGCATTCTTCTCACTATCATCGAGCATCAGGTCACTCTTCACGCTACGTTCACTTTTACGGAAATACACAGGCATTTCCTTTGTCTCGCCCGATTTCAAAGTAAACATGACGCTATGTGTGAGCACATCACCGCCCTTAAGACGTGTGCCAGTAGTAAGGAGATAGTCACCGGCAGGCAGTTGGAGACCATTACGGAATTTCTCAGTCACAGATGGGTCATCATCAGCATAGTCGAGAGATATAGGACTGCCGTCAGCCATCTTCGACACGGTGTAACCATGATAATACATCACATCCTTAGGCACATCGAGTTTGAGTGTAGCTAGTTGTTCCTGGGACTCATCAGCGTTGTCACCACTGAGCCTCAACCATGTATCACCATCAGCCACCATAGCCTTGCCAAGAGGATCAAACTGTGCTTTCATGCCAAGCGCACGAGCACCAGCCACGGTGAAGAGTTCTCGACTGCGGTCATTGCACTTGCGATTATTGTATACCCCCACAACGGATATGAAGAGATCCTTAGGATTGTTAGCATTATCCACCTTTATATTCTTTTCCACCCAAGAGATCCATTGCTTGGCATTCATCTTAGGCAGATGTTTCTGCAGAAAAGCCACATATGGGCGCAGGTGCTCGGTTGACACGCGCACGCCTCCGCTCTTGAGCGCATCCTCATTCATCAGACAAGCATCATGCAGCACATCGATGGTGACATCACGCAGGTCTTTCTCGCTCAGTCCCTGTAGCACGAGGTCAGTCTTGGGATTATTCTCCTTGAGGAATTTATCCATCACTTTCCAATTGCTACGCGCCTTCTTTAGTATCTCATTATCACCATGATAAAAAGTTTTCTGCTGATATTCTGTACGTATCTTGTCCTCAGCAGCCAAACGACGACTATTATCACTCACAGTGTCTACGGCACTACGGTCAGGTTCTACAAGTTGAGATGTAGGCACGTGCAAGTCATACTCCTCCGTCCATGAAGCACCAGAGGTATAACAAGGCGTTATGGTCATCTCCGTGGCAAAGGCGTCAGCCTTCTTCACGCCATACTTGCCATTTGCAGCCACCCAAACCTGCAAGTCGCCGAGACCTGTAGCAAATGTCACATAACCATCTGCATCAGTCATGTCAGTGCGCAGAGGATAGAATTCGGAATAGTTGTATACACGAAATTCCACCCGAGCATCCTTTACTGGTGCGCCTTTTTCGTCTATGACACGCACACGAAGAGTCTTAGTAGGTGCATAGTTGTCAGTGGTGGCTATCTCATTGCCGAGATAGTCGTAACCACGGATAAGCATGGCGCGACTGGCAGCCCACTTAAACCATCCTTCATCGAGTGTAGCCTCTGGTTCGCAGGCACCAAGGAAGCGCCACTTGCCGTCAACCCATGCCTCCACCCAAGCATGATTATCATCGGTGTGAGCCCAACGCGGACAATAGACCTGACGAGCAGGGATACCCACGGCACGCAAGGCTGAAACGGTAAAGGTACTCTCCTCACCACAGCGACCTATACTATTACGCATCGTAGCAAGCGGTGAAGACGTGCGACCATCACTGGGACGATAACTGGCTTTCTCATGACACCAGTGGTTGACTTCGAGAGTAGCCTGTTCCATATTGAGTCCCTTGAGACGTGGGGCAAGTTCTTTATATATCACTTCGCGAGCATTGTCGAGTTCCTCATTATTGACACGCACTGGCAGGACGAAGTTTTCAAATTCCCATATCGGCACACTCTTGCCCCACGACATCTTCTGTCGTGCTTGCAGAGCCACACGCACTTGTTTCTGCCAATAGGATTTGGGATAGTCCACGCTATCGGGCATGGTCATGTTTTTGTAAAGGAAGTCCAGGCATTCCGACTCCGTCTGCGCAGCTACGGGCGCACTCATTGCCGCAAAGAGGATGGCGGCCAAGATTGTTTTATTCATAGTCAAAGTAAGTAATATCGGTATAGATAAAATGATTGTCGATGTAAAGATACAAAACTTTTCACAATATTTGCCTAAGCCATACACAAAATCTCTCATTAGTATACTTACAATGACAGACCCCACTCTCAAACGAGCGGGGTCTGTAGCAAGTGTTTTTCATGGGATGGTGATTATTAAAGTAACTTTAATTTTAAAAGGCATGTTTGATTACAGTTAATCCCAACTGATAAAACTAATCACCATTAATATAATACCTAAAGTTGCAGCTATTGTCAGTAAAGTCTTGTGCTGGTTCTATTCATTAACTGAATATACCGATAGGCTCTTCCCTACCGGCATTGCAAAGGTGACAAAATAAGACGACACTTGCAAGTCCATGCAAGACACGGACTGCAAGTTTTTACGAGTAAGATAGAAATTGACGTTACGACAATAGCAACAATTGACGATATTGCTATTTTTTGCAAGCAGAGTTATTTTGCTTTTTCCACTTGGAAGGCGACAATGACTCCTTGTCTGTAAACAAGCGGATGAAATAACTCTGTGAAAGAAATCCTGTGGCTTCTGACACTTCCGCCACAGTCATCTTCGGATCAGCGAGCAACATCTTCTTGGCATACTCTATACGTAGTCCTGCTATCCATTCACGGAATGACATACCAAAAGTGGTGTTGATGTATGTGGATAGGTAAGTACGATTGGTACCAATGGACAAGGCGAGGTCCTCAAGAGTCAGACCAGGACTTGTAAAACCGTTGCCCGATAGCCATTGCTTCAGATTCTTCTCTATGGCTACTTGATAGGAAGGCACATCTTCCTGATGGTAGTCGGTTTGTCCGACGCCTTCACCACTATATTTATCTATCTCCTCTTGTGTGGTATTCTCCAGCAGACCTTCCACCTTCTCATAGAAAAGCAGATAGTTCATGTAGGAGTAGAAGAGGTATACATAGAACGGTACTGACGACAATATCCACAGATAGATGTATCTATTGGGTAGGTAGGTGAAGAGTCCGCAACTCACGCCATAGACCACTGCCCACCAGGTGAATATATACATCCAGCGTATGTAGGCTGATAGGTTTTCGGAATGTGTCTCGTCGAAATAGTGCACAGCTCTCTTGTAGTTTCTGATGATGAGACTGGATCGATAGGTGCCATAGGCGAGCACCCATATGGTCATGAATATCATGCCAGCGACCTCATACTTCCCACTGGGCACCACCTTAAGTATGACAATTGACATAGCCACATATAGGACCCATGACGCAAGATTATATATCTGACGCTTTAAGGTAAGCATATTCCTATTGAGGAGGGTGATGAATGCCACGCTAAATACGAAATATGCCAAATAGTAAGTGGACAAATTCATCAGTATAGCAGCGTGGGCATCACTAAAGCGGAGTCCATAGCAGAGATGCACCACATAATTAGCAGAAAGCAAAAGTAGCGCCACCGCAATCAATTGACGCGAACGTATGTAATTCTTAAATATTGGCTTTTCAGGTGTCTTTGCCGTCAAGAAATATACAGCAAAGAACAGCATCAAGGTGAGAGCCAGGCCCAAGGAGTTCCTATATAGCGTATAATCCATAATGTCAGAAAATAATCAGTTATAGCAGAGCAAATGCCAGCCATGACTGACTAAACTCTGCTACAAAGGTAACGTTTTTCTGAAAAAACTAACGATTTATCCGCTACTTTTTTCAACTCATAACGACTGCACCCGTCTGTTTCATACCATCCATAAGTATCCTCAGCGAGGAGTCAAATCTCACATGACGCAGATGCGGTGTCTCCTCCACTGCCGGCATACTGTCGAGCAGTTGTTGACGGAAGAATCCCTTGTCCGTGTCTATGGTGAAATAACCCACTCCGAGCGAGGTAAGATTTTGAAAGAAGTGTGTGCCTTGACTTGGATCCACATAGTAACCAGGCATGGACTCTTCGCATATGAGACGCGCCCCAGAGATGTGAGGCCATTTCACTGGTATGCCAAGCCATGGATCACTCGAGCCCCAACGACCAGGCCCCACGAGGATATAACCTTTGCCTATATCAAGAAACTGACGGTTTATCCGCTCCATCTCTTCCGCTATGACAGGATTATCCTGTGCCGAAAAATCACCATCTGTCTTCACGTATATCACATCATGGATATCTTCCACCACGCCATGTCCTAAAGACGAGTTGGTGCGCATAAGGCACTGCTCATCGGGGATGGCACTCACATCGACATCCAGTTTGTGCTTGGAGTCCACTATCGGACGTATCTGCAATAGATATATCTCTCCCGTGCCGTCAGCCTCTATATTACCAGCCATCTCTATCTCCACTGGTCTGCGCATACTCTCCGCCCCTTGCGTCATCACCATCTGCAATATCTCTGGCAGTGGCATCACGTCATGCTGTAGCACGCCAGCAAAGGAGATAATCTTCCTGCCTGTCTCGTAGAGGCTATCATATATCATTTGGTCGTTTGAGTCATAGGTGGAGGCTATGTGGGTGAGCGCTCCGTCAGCATAAGCTTCTTTTACTCTCAATTTTAGAATATTAAAACCGTCATCCACCTTAAAGTCTTCACCTACATGACTCATATCGAGAGCATAAAACTGTGTCTGAGTCTCCTTGAGCGCTATATCCACCTCGCTTGTCTGCAACACCTGTTTGGGATGAAACGGCGACACACGCAGTGTCTGTCCTCCATCGACAATATACTTACCGAGGCCGAGCGCCAGTGAGGCTATGCCCTCCTCAGCCCGCTCATTACCTATCGGATAATAGTTGATGCTCCTTATCACGCCACTGATATTAGGATAATAGCGAGTGCCATATTGCTTACCCACGACTTCTTGTATTATCGTGGCCATCTTCTCTTGGTCTATGACATTAGACGTGGCAGTCATGTAAGCCTTGGAGTCGCTATAGTATACGGAGGCATACACACCCTTTATAGCATCGGCAAGCATACGCTTCATCATGTCGTGGTCGGCAAGATAGGGTATCATGTAGGTGCTATATACGCCTGCAAAGGGTTGATAGTGGGCATCCTCGAGAAGTGATGACGAGCGGATGGCAAGTGGCGACTGTGTGGCATCGATGAATATCTCGAAATCATCATAAAGTGTCTCGGGCAAGTCAGCCTTAAGGAAAGCAGAGAGTATCTCCTCATTGGAA
>CAVABU010000055.1:0-6255 GCA_963586965.1 Gemmiger formicilis | reverse complement strand
GAGATGACACCGAGCATATTGTCATGATATCGGTCATAGATAAGTTGCGCCTCTTCATATGTACGTGCAAGCACCACCTTTGGTCTGCCTCGCATGCGCAAGGTGGCAGCGTGGCGATTGAGCGCCTCCTTGGCAAAGCGGTGACTCTGCTGGAGTATGTAACTATATAGATTTGGCAATATGGACGAATAGAAGCGTATGCTGTCTTCCACGAGAAGTATCATCTGCACACCACCCTCAGTGATGTCGTGCTCCATATTCATGTGATCTTCTATGAGTTTGATGATAGACAATATCAGATTGGTACTGCCAAGCCAACAGAATATATAATCGAAGATGGAGAGGTCTTCATTCTGCATACGACGCGTGATGCCATGAGAGAACGGCGTGAGAACGATGCAAGGCAACTTCGGGTAGCGCTCTTTGACGGCACGCGCCACATCAAAGGCATCATTGTCGGCATTGCCTGGCATGCACAGTGCGAGGTCAACATTATTGTTATCAAGCACATGAGATGCCTCCTCGGCGGTGCTCACCTTGATAAACGATGGTGGATAGCGCAGACCAAGTTCCATGTATTCATTAAAGATCTTCTCTTCTATTCTGCCATCATCTTCAAGCATGAAGGCATCATAGGGATTGGCTATTATAAGCACATTATATATACGTCGCGTCATGAGATTCATGAATGACACATCACGCATATCAGAATAGTGCCATTTGACAGGTAGCATGTAGTGTGATATATTGTTGAGGTTATACTATACGAAGGCAAAAATACTAAAAAAATAACGAAAAGGTTTGCTTCTTATATATGTTTTCACTACTTTTGCAAAGTCACAGAACCTTAAACTTATTGAGAAATAGCATTTTAATCATATTCATCTTGCTTGCCACCTGCTTGTCGTGTATGGCACAGAAATCGGCAAAGAAATCCTCTTCTGCATCTCAAAAGGGTAAGGCTTCCTACTATTCCAAGCGCGCCACTGGCAATCACACGGCAAGTGGAGAGAAAGTGCACCACGACAGTCTGACATGTGCTCACCGCACTCATCCTTTTGGCACACTGCTCAAGGTGCGCAATCTAGCCAACGGCAAGGAAGTGATAGTCAAGGTGACTGACCGCGGACCTTTCGGACGCGGACGTGTGATAGACCTGAGTTATAGGGCAGCCAAGGAACTGGACATGTTGGCGCAAGGTGTTGGCACTGTGGAGGTGTCGGTGTATCATGAAGAGGCGGTGCCATTCGAACTGCCTCCATATGAGATGCCTGAGACTGATTTTTCCACATACGAAGTGGATGTGACTAATAGCGTGCTTGACTTTAACAAAAAGACAATAAAAGAAAAGAAACACTCGTCTGCTAATACTACGGCAGACAAGAAACACACAACACACAAAAAATGAAAAGATTTGTATTGCTATGTGCCGTGGCTTTGGCCCTCGGCAACCTAAACCCTGTGCAGACCTTTGCACAGAAACTTTTTGTAGGAACTTATAATGTGCGCAACCACAATCATGACGATGAAGAGGAAGGCAATGGTTGGGGTCAGCGCGTGGGTGTCATCTGTGGACAGGTCAACTTCGAGGATCCTGACGTATTCGGCACTCAGGAGGTATTGCACGACCAATTGATTGACCTTAAGGCAGGACTTGACGGCTATGACTATATAGGTGTGGGCCGTGATGACGGCAAGGAAGACGGCGAATATGCTTGCATATGGTATAAGACTGACCGCATCGAACTGCTTCGCAAGGGTAATTTCTGGCTTTCGGAAACTCCAGAGAAGCCAAGCCTGGGATGGGACGCAGCATGCGTGAGAATATGCACATGGGGCGAATTTCGTCAGAAAGACACTGGATTTAAGTTTTACTACTTCAATCTTCACATGGATCATGTGGGCATAGTGGCACGACGTGAGGCTGCCAAACTGGTGGTAAAGAGGATACCAGAGATTGCAGGCACTGACCCTGCCATACTGACTGGTGACTTCAATGTAGACCAGAAGGACGAGATTTATGGCATATTCACGGGTTCGGGCGTACTTAAGGATTCTTATATTGCCACTAAGCAGCGCTTCTGCGAAAATGGTACATTCAATGATTTCGACCCTAACCTAAAGACAGACTCACGCATAGACCACATCTTTGTGTCGCCTTCATTCACCGTAGACCACTACGCAGTGATGTCAAATGGCTATTGGACCGAAGTAGCCGATAGCAAAGAGCAGAAGAGCAATGCTGCTCCGCAAGAGATTAGTTTTAAGAAGCATCAGTTTCGCACCGCTTCCGACCACTATCCCGTATGGGCTAAGATACATTTCGAAAAGAACAAGTAATATATAATGATATCACCGCACAACAGCCGAACGACGAGCGCACAGCACGTGCTGTGCAGTCGCACACCAGCTGCTATGCAAGCGCACACCAGCTGATGTGCGGTCAAAGAAGATACTCATGCCGAGCATACAAAAAGGCTGCACCAAAGGATGCAGCCTTTTTTGTTATCATAATACGACTATCGTCAACCTATTACATTATCATTGGGATAATCACCTGGCGAAGGACGAAATAGCATGCTATACCTGCTATGTAGCCAGCGAAGGCTTTGATGGTGACATTCTTCATATACCAGCCAAAACTGATCTTCTCCAATCCCATGACTACCACACCAGCAGCAGAACCGATGATGAGCAATGATCCGCCGACTCCTGCGCAGTAAGCCAACATCTGCCAGAACACGCCGTCTTGTGCAAAGTCTGCCACTGTAGGATCTATCTGATACATACCCATAGAAGCGGCTACGAGAGGCACATTGTCCACAATAGCTGACAGAATGCCTATAACTCCAGTCACAGTGTAATGTTGTAGCACGCCCAGTCCTGAGGTCATCTCATCAAGCCAAGATCCCATGGTGGTGAGGGCATTGATTCTGCCAAGTGCAGACACCGACATCAGAATACCAAGGAAGAAGAGTATGGTGGTCATATCTATGCGACTAAGCAACTGTGTCACGCGCTTTGCCATAGGATCATGCTCCTCCTTGCTGTGATAGATGAGTTCGGTGACAAGCCACAGTATGCCGAGCACAAGGAGTATGCCCATGAATGGAGGCAAGTCGGTAGCCAAGTGGAATAATGGTACGGAGCACAAACCGCCTACACCAATAATGAATATGAGAGCACGCTCAAAGCGTGTAAGCGCGCTTGCAGAGGATGCCGTCTCTTCCGTGTTGACTGCTTCAAAGTCACCTTTGAGATGATACTGGAATAGCCATGTAGGTATCATAAACGACACAAACGACGGGATTATTATCTCTGACAATACACCGAGGGCACTGATCTGCTTGCCGTTCCAAAGCATGATAGTTGTGACATCGCCTATCGGAGAGAATGCTCCACCAGAGTTGGCAGCGATGATGACAGTCACATCAAACCAGATACGATCCTTGAAGTCGGGTATCAACTTACGCAAGATCATTATCATCACGATGGAGGTGGTGAGATTGTCAAGCACTGCCGATATTATCGCCGTCATAAACGCCACGCGCCATAGGAGTTTGCGCTTGCTTCTTGTGCTTATCACATCACTCACAAAGTTAAGACCTCCATGCTGGTCCACCACTTCTACAATGGTCATGGCACCCATGAGGAAGAACAGTGTGGTACCAGCCTCGCCAAGATATTCTTCGAGCACCTTGCCAAGTTCACTCATGTCGCCGAGTCCGCCTTGTCCAAACAAGTTGCCTGGCAATATTGCGCCTTCACTACAACCTATGGAATAGAGAGACCAACAGATTACACACATCAACAAGGCCACTGCCGCCTTATTTACCTTAGTGACACTCTCAAGAGCGATAAACACATAGCCAATCACGAAAACCGCGACTATGGCAATAGGAAATGACATCATATTTTAATACTAATTTCGTTTGGTGTTCTACTTATTTGTATTTGTCCACGCAAAATTACTAATAATTTTCCTATAGTTAATGTCTTCAAGCACCTATTTGATACTTTATATGCCTATTGTAGACGCACTTATTATGTCTAAGTAAAAAAATGCAAAGGGCAGATTGCAAAATCAAAGTTTTTCGCTAAATTTGCAGTATGAACACATACGACAAATGGCATGAAAACTTAATCATTGCCGACGCTGACTATATAGACAAGGTGGCTTTTGAAATGACCGTCTATTTTGAGCGCGCCATCAATAGACGTATCCCCAAGGCTGATATGGCGAAATGGACAGAATGCGTAGCTCTTGACGGTGGACTGAAACCTGGCGACAACGAGACCCAGGTATTGCTCGTGGCAGACACAAAGACTACTGCTTTGGAGAATTTCATCCCGTCTGACTTTATGAAAGATCTCGATGGAAAGTCTTTCAAGGGTAACATCGGAGAATTCTCATTCACAGTGGTGCCTGCAGGAGAGGTGGTCAGCAAGACACAACTCATCAATGACGTGCTCGGCGCCGCCTGCGTGAGAAATGAAGTGAAGCGCATCATGGTCATACCTAATGCCGAGGACGGGGAGACATATGAGAAACTCAGTCGCTCTCTCGAGCACCTTGACGATGATAGCAAGCGCATCACTCTCTTTGCCATGCATCCGATGCCAGGAGGTAACTTCCGCCAGCAGATACTCGGTTACTCCATACTCGCATCCCTTGGCATAAAGGCAAGCGAACTGAAAGATTAGAAATAAGAAAAACAATCAATACACTTCTCAACAAGACACAACAATGAGCAGAGTTTTAATGATCGGCGCCGGTGGCGTCGCTACAGTAGCGGCATTCAAGATAGCTCAGAATGCTGACGTGTTTACAGAACTGATGATAGCAAGCCGCAGAAAAGAGAAATGCGACAAGCTCGTGGCTTCTATCCATGCCAAAGGTTATGACATGGACATCAAGACCGCACAGGTGGACGCAGACGAAAAGGATCAACTGGTGGAACTCTTCAATAGTTACAAACCGGAACTTGTCATCAATCTCGCATTGCCTTATCAAGACCTGACCATCATGGAGGCTTGCCTGGCATGCGGATGCAACTATCTTGACACCGCCAACTACGAACCAAAAGACGAGGCTCACTTTGAATACAGTTGGCAGTGGGCATACAAGGACAAATTTGAAAAGGCTGGACTCACCGCCATTCTCGGTTGCGGTTTTGACCCAGGCGTTTCGGGTGTCTACACCGCATATGCAGCAAAACACCACTTCGACGAACTGACTGCGCTCGACATCGTGGACTGCAACGCAGGCAATCACCACAAGGCCTTCGCTACAAACTTCAATCCTGAAATCAATATCCGCGAGATTACCCAAAAGGGTCTTTACTATAAGGACGGCAAATGGATAGAGACCGAACCACTGGAGATACACCAGCCTATCACTTATCCTAATGTCGGCCCTCGAGAGTCTTACCTCATGCACCACGAGGAACTGGAGTCGCTTGTGAAGAACTACCCTACTATCAAGCAGGCTCGCTTCTGGATGACATTCGGACAGCAATATCTCACTTATCTTGACTGCATACAAAATCTTGGCATGAGCCGCATCGACGAGATCGAATATGAGGCTCCTTTGGCTGACGGCACAGGCACTGCTAAGGTAAAGATTGTACCTCTGCAATTCCTCAAGGCTGTGCTACCTAATCCACAGGATTTGGGAGAAAACTATGAGGGCGAGACGTCTATCGGCTGTCGTATCCGTGGCATAAAGGATGGCAAAGAGCACACCTACTATGTATACAACAACTGTAGCCACCAAGAGGCTTACAAAGAGACTGGCATGCAGGGCGTAAGTTACACTACTGGTGTACCAGCAATGATTGGCGCCATGATGTTTATCAAAGGCATCTGGAAGAAGCCAGGCGTATGGAATGTGGAAGACTTCGATCCAGATCCATTCATGGAGCAACTCAACAAGCAGGGACTGCCATGGCACGAGGAGTTTGATGGCAACCTGGAATTATAAAAATAAAAAGAACAACATCATATGGCTAAGAAAGAGAAAGAAGAAGAACTCTTCAGTCCAGCAGAAGCCAAACTGAAGGCTCTTCAGGCAGCCATGGCGAAGATAGAGAAAGACTTCGGCAAAGGCTCCATAATGAAATTGGGCGATGACAAGGTGGAAAAGGTAGACGTGATACCTACTGGTAGCCTTGGACTTGACATGGCCTTGGGTGTAGGCGGTTATCCAAAGGGACGTATCATAGAGATTTATGGTCCCGAGTCTTCTGGTAAGAC
>CAVABU010000054.1:12872-16116 GCA_963586965.1 Gemmiger formicilis | reverse complement strand
ACCCGTGACCTCCTGCGTGACAGGCAGGCATTCTAACCAGCTGAACTAACGCACCTTTCCGTGTTTGCGGTTGCAAAGGTAGTACTTTTTTCTTAATCTGCAAAGGAAATCCTCACTTTTTACAATATTTTCTGGTAAACAAGGGCATTTTTATAGGTTTTACCGTCATTTAACCAGTCTACGAGGGTGGATTTGCACGTGTAAGAGCATTTACTGAAGAGACGAAGCGAGGGCAGATTATCCTCCGAGATGATGGCATATAGTTGGTGCATATGGAGCACATTTACCACATAACGCTCCATCAGACGTATTGCCTCTTGCGCTATTCCTTTATTCTGATGATTGCGCAAGATTATTATACCAAGTTCGGCACGCAGGTTGCGTGGATCAAAATTGGAGAGGTCTATAAGTCCCACTGGTTCGTTATCATTTTCTATGACCACCCTGAGTTGCTTGTCGGTGTAGATATCGCCAGTGGTAGATAGGATATAATTGCTAAGAAACTGTCGCGAGTAAGGCACATTGGTGTTGCCCACCCACCACAGGGAGGTATCATTCTCCACATCAAAGAGGATATCGAGATCGTCTGGTTCGAGTGCTCGCAGTTTAATCATTATCTTCCGATTGATAGTCAAAGATGACCTCCGACTGTGTGATAATCTTTTTAGTGTTATTATCATATGTACCTATCGTCACAAGTGGCGAAGGCTTTTTGGCAAATATGGCGAATATCTGTGCATAACTGTAGGCATGCACGTCATAGACGATGACAAGCGGTTTGCCAGCGGGCAGGCCAAGTGACTGGTGACCATCGGGCAAGGTGCCGACTGTGCCCTCATAGTATTCTGCGTCAAGTCCTTTGGCATCAGCAATCTCTCGGCATTGTGCCAAAGTGAAGGGTGAACCTATAAATATATATGTTGGTTGCTGCCTGCTATCGTGTCCTCGCATACCGATACTGTCACGGCAATTCTTCCACGTTATCTGTGCAAGAGCCACGGTGGCCTTGGCTATAATAGCAGTCTTTATTGGCAAAGAGATGAGGAATGACAAATGGCCATACTTCTTGCGGAAGAAGATGAGCATGGCGTCATAAAACACGTGTATATAGCGGAAAGAGGATTTCTGCGTGCTTTCACCCTTGTAGTGCAGTATAGAGAGAGGCAGATACCAGTTGGTCCAACCTTCCTGCAGAATGCTATAACTCAGATCTATGTCTTCTCCATACATAAAATAGTCTTCGTCAAGCATTCCTACTTGCATGAGAGCCTCGCGTCTGAGCATACAGAAGGCACCACTCACGATGTCTATCTCATGGGGTTCGTCCCATGATATGCCACTCATATAGTAGCGACCAAAGCGTTCGCTTTTGGGAAAGAGTGCACATAGACCACATATCTTATAGAAGGCTGTCATTGGCGAGGGTGTGCCACGACGGCTTTCCAAAGCGTTGGAACCGTCAGACTTATACATACGCACGCCTGCGGCACCTGAGTCGGGATGACTATCCATGAAGTCGAGCACACGGCGTATGGTGTCCTCTGCCACGATGGTGTCAGGATTGATCAGAAGTACGTATTCGCTTTGTGTCTGACGTATGCCGAGGTTGTTGGCTTTGGCAAAACCTAGATTATGATTGCTTGCCACGATGCGAATGGACTTACCAAAACGCTTGCGCAGGTAGTTGACCGAGTCGTCTTTGGAGTGATTATCGACTATTATCACCTCACAGTCGATGTCGCGCGTGGCCCAGAGCAATGATGTGAGACATTGCTCGAGATAGTATTTCACATTGTAGGAAACGATTATGACAGTGAGTTTCTTCATTCCGTTTCGTTCTTGCATCTAGATTTTGAAGGGTATACGAAAACCATAGCCAAGAGGAGGATTATGGCGAGGTATCCGAATGCCGGCACGAGATAATAATAATAAAATAATGTATTGACTAGCATTGGCAATGCCATAGCGAGTATACGAACTGATGCTATACGGCTATAACTATGCCACGAAGACTTTGCCTTTTGTGCGATGGCATGAAACTTCATCATGCGCAGAGTAAGTGGGATGATGCAAAGGGTGAGCATCTCCATGATACCGAGCGTGATGACCTCTGCATTACTGCTATCGGCATCTATGCCCAGTCCGCATGGCACGAGTTCGGTCTCGCAGACCACGGCGATGAGGACAGCGATGACTATCGGGGTGAAGTAAATAGTCTTGAGGATGGTCGTATTGATCTGCATGCAGTGTCAGATGAATTATTTCTGAAAGGGAGTTCTATTGATAATGGACCTACCGAGGGTCACCTCATCGGTATATTCTATCTCATTTCCCACGGATATGCCACGCGCTATGGCAGTGAGCTTGACATCAGTGGAGGCAAGTTTGCGGGAAATATAGAAGTTTGTCGTGTCTCCTTCCATAGTAGAACTCAACGCCAATATGACCTCGCTGATACCTCCCCGTTGCACGCGACTCACGAGCGAGTCTATCTCTATGTCGGAGGGTCCTATGCCGTCCATAGGCGAGATGATACCGCCGAGCACGTGATAGAGACCATGAAACTGCTGAGTATTTTCGATTGCCATCACGTCTTGAACGTTTTCCACTACGCACACCATCGTGGCATCACGCCTGGGGTCAGAGCAGATGGGACATACGTCGGTGTCGCTGATATTGTGGCATACGCTACAGTATTTCACATCATGTCGCAGTGCGGTAATAGCATGCGCAAGATTATCAGTCTGCTCCTTCGGCCTTCGCAACATGTGGAGAGCCAAGCGCAGGGCTGTCTTGCGTCCTACGCCAGGCAGCCCTGCCAACTCTTCGACTGCCTTTTCAAGCAGCGTGGAAGGATATTGTTGCATCATTCGGCAGTGTCGTTTTCCTTTGTCACCTTATTGACTGCCACATGCTTCCATCTAAGGAAGAGGACAAAAGTGAGGATTGTCACGACTCCTCCTATGGCATAGGATATATCTGTAGGCCAACTCAGTCCTTCAGGTGCCACAAGTATGTAGGTGCTACACACCATGGTCATAAAAAGGGCTGGGATGATTGAGATGATATACAATTTCTTCTCCTTGGCGAGCCATACGGTGACTGCCCAAAGGGTGCATACGGAGAGACTCTGATTGATAAACGCCAAATATCGCCATATGACGGAGAAGTCTATGAAGAGCAAGAGGATAGCCACTGCGAATACTGGCAGAGCCACTACCATGCGTCGCCATATCTTGGTCTG
>CAVABU010000054.1:0-12580 GCA_963586965.1 Gemmiger formicilis | reverse complement strand
GCGCCATAGAATGCTGGACGACCATACTTCTCATTCTTGAGGCAACGTGCCATCATAGGCGACTGAGTGGCATGAAATCCAGACACGGCACCGCAAGTGATGGTGATGCACATACCAGGGAAAAGTGGTATGCTCTTCACTGGATAGTGGTCTGTAAAGGCTTCGGTCGCCTCAGGCATATCACCTGGATTCATAAATATACCGAAGAATATGCCTATTGCCATAAGAAGGATGGCGAGACCAAATATTGGATATATCTTACCTATGAGTTTGTCGATAGGCAACATGGTGGCAAGGAAATAGTAGAGGAAGATGACTACAAGCCAGAAGGGATAACTACCAAAGGCTCCCCATGATGATGTCATATCAGCCAAAAGTCCTGCTGGTGTGGTGGCGAAGACATTGCCCACCATAATCATAAGTATCATGGTCAGCACGCACATAAACTGTCGCACGCGATTACCAAGTTCGTCACCGATAATACCAGGAAGCGACTGACCATTGCGACGGATAGAGATCATACCAGAGAGGTAGTCGTGCACGGCACCGCCGAATATACAACCGAAAACTATCCACAAGTAGGCTGCAGGTCCGAAGAGAATGCCTTGTATGGTACCGAAGATAGGTCCTGTACCAGCGATATTAAGAAATTGAATGAGATAAACTTTCCATGTCGGCATCGGCATGAAGTCCACTCCGTCTTGTGATACATAGCACGGAGTCTTGCGGTTTTTGTCAGCGCCAAAGACACGCTCGACAAATGCACCGTAGATAAAGTAGCCCACTATGAGGGCTATAATTCCAACGATGAATGATACCATTTTAGAATAATGAAATGTGTGTTTATATTCTTAAATCTCGGCAAAGTTATAAAAAATATATGATATGGCAGATTTACGTGTGATATTATTTCTTTATCACACGTATTACTTTACATATGCTAATTTGTGAATGGTTGCAGTAGAAACACTGCAATTATCATATTAACCTTTACCAAAACCTTTGGCGAGTCCTCCCTCACTTGTTTCCTTATAGAGTGATGGCAAGTCGTGTCCTGTCTGTCGCATTACTTCTATGACGCGATCAAAGGAAACGCTGTGGTGACCATCAGAGAATGAAGCGTAGAGATCAGCATCGAGTGCACGCGCAGCAGCGAAGGCATTGCGCTCTATGCAAGGTATTTGCACAAGACCACAGACTGGGTCGCAGGTCATACCGAGATGGTGCTCGAGTCCCATCTCTGCTGCATATTCCACCTGCGACGGACTACCACCAAAGAGTTGGCAAGCGGCGGCAGAAGCCATGGCACACGCCACACCGACTTCGCCCTGACAACCCACGTCGGCACCGCTTATGGACGCATTTTGCTTCACGATGTTGCCTATGAGTCCAGCAGTGGCAAGAGCACGGAGTATGCGTTGCTCGCTCATATCATGGGCAGTATGGAGATGATAGAGCACAGCAGGCAACACGCCACACGCTCCACACGTGGGTGCGGTCACGATGGTGCCACCAGATGCATTCTCCTCACTTACGGCAAGTGCATAGGAGTAGACCAATCCGCGACTCTGCAGAGAGGATCGATAACCCTTAGCCTTTATATAATATGTGGCAGCCTTACGTTGCAGTCGGAGCGGCCCAGGGAGCACTCCTTCATGATTGAGTCCCTGTTGTATGGCTTGCTTCATGGTTTGCCACACAGTGTCGAGAAAGTCCCATATGGCAGGACCTTCGCATTTCTCCACATATTCCCAATAAGAGCGACCATTATCGTAGCACCATTTCTGTATTTCAGTCATGGTGTTGAGGTCATAGACATCTTCCGCACCCAGTTCGCTTTGTCCAGATGTACCGTCAGAGATGGCGCCTCCTCCGATGCTATAGACAGTCCATTCGTCAATGGTCTTCTCGTCTTTGTCCTTGGCAACGAACGTCATGCCGTTAGGGTGAAACGGCAGAAATGTCTGCGGTTGCCAGATGATGTGTATGCGATCCTTACCAAATACCTCCTCTATAGCCACGTCGGTCATGTGCCCCTTGCCAGTGGCAGCAAGTGATCCATAGAGTGTCACCTCATATGAGGCAGCATCGGGATGACGCTGGAGAAATATTTTGGCTGCACGTTGCGGTCCCATCGTATGACTACTTGAGGGGCCCTTCCCTACCCTATATAATTCTTTGAGTGATTTCATCTTTCAATATTTCAATACTTACATATTTCAATATTTCAATCGTTCATAAGGATTTTAAGCGTGGTAGTCTTGTCGTCCACGTTTATGTCACGTGAGACAGGATTGCCATGAGAGTCGGTATATTTTACGACATAGGTATGATTTTTCTCGACTTTGAAAGTAAGCACATCATTCATATCCTGTGTAGGTCCTGTGCTTCGTCCACCAAAGAGCAGGCTGTCAGCGAGATAGACATCTACGTTGGTAGCCACACGATCGGCAGAGTTGTCTGCATGGTCTTTATCCTTGAAGACCATGATTCGCAAGTCAGTGTGGCTATCATCAGATGGCATAGAAGAGAGTTGTGTGCGGTAGAGGCTGGTGTATCTATCAGTCACATTAGCAGCGTGCACATAGCGTATGCTCATATCCCACACGAGGGGGAAATAGGTATCAGCAGGACGGAAGGAAGCAGCATAGATAGCCTTTTCGGTATCTTCCTTGATAGCCTTGCCTGCATCTGGCAAAAACCATGACTTATCAAGGTCTTCCGAAGGATAGTACTCAGTAAAATGCCATCCACCATTTACCCACACTTCGCTCCAGTTGTGGTTGCCACGGTTGTCATACCAGTTAGGTGTACCAGCCACACGCGATGGTATACCGACTGCGCGGAAGGCATCGGTGAGCAGTATGGAGAGACCTGAGCATGAAGCCATATGCTGGCGCATAGATTCAAATGGAGCCTGGTCAGCCTTTTCACGTTTGGTATTATAGTCCACCATGACCTCATCGCGTATGTTTTTGTTTATGGAGTCGATGGCCTGTCTCATGGTCGTGCAGCCTGCAACATACTTACGGAAACGCTCATAAAAATTCTTGCGCCAGTTTTCGCGTTTCTCATTGAGGTTGACGTATGGTACGACATCATTGAGGAAGATATCATTTGGCACATCCTTTACCCAAGGAAACTCCTCTTTAGCACGATAAGCATAGTCTACATTCTCACGAAGAAAGTCTGCAGTAAGCGTCTTGGCATCTCTTTCTGGCATGTAGGCTATGAGGAATGCCATGGCCTCCTTTTGATCATCAGGAGTCTGACGAAGAGCCTTTTCGAGTTGCTTGGCATTATCACCAGCAGCGATGAGAGTTTGACGTATCAGTTGATGATATTTCTTCGGCACACCAGCGTATTTACCACCAGCAAATGTTGTGAGAGAAAACGAGAGAGTAACGAGGATAAGAAGGTTTTTGAGTTTCATGTATCTTGTGTTTATAATTATCGCGTGGTGAATTTCTTATGCGAAGTTAGTGCATTAAAATGAGAATGGCAAACTTTTATAGTGTTTCCCCATAATAATTGGCATATGATTTCACAATGTAACATATAGAAACAGCAAAAGGCCCTATGACGTGGCGCACTTGCCTTGCCATAGAGCCTTTTTATGAATTATCTCTTGAGCGGTTGCAGCGGGGACGCTGCAACTACTAAAAATATTAAGAACTATTTCTTCTGGAATACGCGCAGATAGTCCACTTCCAAGGTGATGCCACCATTATCGAGGATGGAATAGTCTACTCCGTTCATACCACCCCAACTGCCACCAAAGGCGAGGTTGAGGATAGGATAAAACTCATAGTGGAATGGCCACTGATTGTGATCCGAGCCTATGACTGACTTCTTCACAGACAACTGCACCTTACCGTCAACATAGGTCGTGATGGCATCTTCGGTCCACTCAAGAGCATACACATGATATTCTCCCTCGGCATTGGATATCGTCATGGCGTGTGTCTTCTGAGTGTTCTTGGTGTGATTATAGTCTTGGGTGTGGATAGAAGAAGATACCTCATTGGGCACTACTCCCACTTCCTCCATGATGTCTATCTCACCGCACATAGGCCAAGGATTGTTTGTCCAGTCATTGTTGACAGGCATCATCCAGAAGGCTGGCCATGTGCCCTTGCCTGAAGGCAACTTCATGCGAGCCTCGAAATAACCATATTTCCAACCTTTATCCACCTTGGCATACACACGGCCAGAATATATCTTACCATCAGAAGCCTTGAAGCAGTGGATATTGAGATGGCCGTCCTTTATCTCAGTGATATTGATACCGTCTTTAGCACCGCTTGCATAGGTCTGCAACTCATTGTTGACCCATCCAGCAGCCTGCTTCTCGTGTGTCCACTCCGAACTCAATGATGTGCCGGTATTAAATTCATCGTGCCATACCAGTTCGTATCCCTCTGGCGCATTCACCTCATCGTCAGACGTAAACTGTGTGACGCTTATCTCCACGGACTCATCACCGCAAGCCACAGTGACAGTGCCCTTTCTCTCTCCGCCTTTATTCTCTGCGAGAGCGATAGAAAGCGTGTTGCCACTCTTGGTAGCAGTAATCCAAGAGTCAGATGCGGTGGCCGTCCAATTATCAGGTCCGCTTACAGTGACATCCACAGTCACGGCTTCAGCAGTCTTGCTTATGGAGGTCTGGTCTACTGCCAAAGGCGCAGTCTGAGTCACGGTGACATTCTTGCGGAACGTACCACTCTTGAATGTGACTGTCGCAGTGCGTGAAGCTGCTGTGGCATTCTTAGAAACCACAGCCTTGATTGCACCAGTCTGCGATGTCGTACCACTTGCTGTCACAGCCACGATAGAGGCATCCGACGAATAAGCCGTCCACTCCTTGGCATTGGTCTGCACATTGATGGTGTAAGTACCACCAAGGGCCGACGTAGAGATAGCCTCAGGAGACAGGGTGACTGTGACGTCGCTATCTCCCCCACCCTCATTACCTTTGCTATCACTGCTACATGAAGTAGAGAGAAGAGCAAGGGCAGAAAGAGTAAAAACCTTTAAGAATTTCATTTCTTGTATAGTTAAATGTTGTAGTTTCTGATTTGTAAAGTAGGAGGTACGGCTGGGTCGCCATACCTCCTATGGTTGCAGCGGGGACGCAGCAACTACTATAAATTACATATGCTTGCGCACGATGATGTCAGACACTTCCACCTCAGTGCCAGCAGCACATCCGCCGAAGTCGAGTACGAGTTTCATATTGCTGATGTCAAGACCAGCTACACCTACCAAGTGGAATGCATATGGTTCGTAAGCGGTGAGCGCATGACGATCAGCAGTATAGAATGTCTGGTCATCCTCAGAAGTAAACTTGATGGTAGCGCCAGCCATATCAGTGTTTGAAGTGAGTATCACCTGGAAGTCATACTTCTCTGATGCACTTGTGACGATACCAGTCTTTGTGGTCACCTGTGCCTGCCACTGGTCTGTGGTAGCCTCAGGCAGACTCACGGTGTAAGAGCGACCATTGGTCTTCACTGTAGGATCTGCTATCTGAGCCCATCCTGGAGCGTAGTAGAACACGCTAGGATAGAAGTCAGCACCCCAGAGGTTGTCTGCTGCAGTAGCGTCCCAAGTGAGTTCGTCGGCAGTAGCCACATGCTCCTGGAGAAGCACATCGCTGATGGTGATGTCAGTATTTGCAGGACAGTTACCAAAGTCATAGACAATCTTCAGATTGGTGATATCCACACCATCAAGATTTACGAGTTCGATAACCTGATCTTCAAATGCAGTCACCTCAAACACCTTAGCGGTGAGGAATACATTGTCGTCATCCTGCTGTACAAACTTTACAGTCACGCCATTGAAACTCTGGCTTGAGTTGAGTTTCACACGTAGATCATATTTCTTGTCTGCCGAAAGCGCCACACCGAGGTTGTTTAGTGTGTACTGTGCCTGCCACTGAGCATCGGTAGCAATAGGCAGAGAGATGTTGTGCACACCGTTAGCATAAGAGTGAGTAAATCCTTCAGCGATCTGTTCCCAACCGCTTGTGTGAGCATAGTAAGTAGTGATGTCGCTATAGTTCACACCTGCAAGCAGGTTATCAGCCTCGCGCCACTCCACTACCTGCTCTTCGTCATCATCAGAAGGAAGCACTGTGCCATCATCATTGGCATGGTCTTTCACCACGATATTTCTCACTGATACAGATGTATTGGCTGGGTTACCACCGAAGTCGAAGAATATCTCACAGTCAGCATCAGCAGTCATCTTATTGACATCCGACACATAGAATACATAATCCTCGTAAGCCTTCAGTGCCACCTGCTCCACGAATACGTAGTTGTCACCAGAGTTGACATCGGTGAGTTTCACGGTGACATTATTGATGTCGGTCGTAGAGTTGAGGATGCAAGAGAAGTCATAAGTAGAGGAAGCCTTGAGGCTGAGAGCTGATGGCTTGAGTGCGCACTGTGCCTGCCACTGGTCTGTGGTAGCCTCAGGGAGCACGAATGTGTACTCAGCACCATTATGAGTATAGGTAGGATCTGCTATCTGTGCCCAACCTGGAGCATAATAGAAATGTGTGGTGAGGTCACCAGACTCGTCGAATGGCTTCCACAAGTTGAATTCGCTATTATACTTAAATCCGTCGAAAGCCTTAACGGCTGCGCCAGAGGTGAGGCTGAAGTGCCATGCGATACTACCATTGTCGCATACCAACTCGATGGCCGAACCTGTCATGCTCTCCACCTTGAAGCGTGGGTTTGCCCATGTCTCATCGTTAGGCATGTAAGGGAACTGTGTATGTGCTGGTAACACGAGATAGAGGTCATCGCCTTCCACCTCAAACTTATAATCCACGGTCTGCTCTGTAGCAGGCATGGTGAAGTCCTCAGAAGAACCAGAAGTATTGAGTGTGGTACATCCATTGTTGACATACATCGTGCCAGACTCACCTGGATTGAAGGTATACTTATAGTCAGATGTGAATGTCAAGCGATTGTCATACACGCCGTAAGCTGCCTTCTCGTCTTCCTTGGCTGACCACCACTCTGTGCCAGTAGTACCTGAAGGACCACAACCCATATGAGCAGCCTTAGAGTTGTCTATACGCCACTCCTTGCTACTGCCAGCAACATTGCCACCAGAGATGAGTGTCAAGTACTTATCAAAGTTGACTATCGTATTATCAATATGGAAGGTGAAAGACTTCGAACCGTCACTCATACCGTTACGGTTCATGAGTTTAAACTCAGCCTCATAGTCACCAGCAGAGGTAAAGATCTTCTTCAGACCATTGACCGTAGAGTAAGTGACCTTCTCATTGGCGGTGCCACGATTTTCATAGAATATCCACACAGGCATCACACCCTTGACGTCAGCAGGCAGGGAGAAGGTGACCTGATTGATGTTTTGGTCTACGGTGATTACCGGATCCACATTCTCAAGGCTCGGTATCTTGCCGTCGGCACCATTGAAACTGTCGGGAGAGCAAGCTGCAAACAAGGCAAGTGCAACAAGCCCGAACAGATATTTGAATATATTTTTCATAATTGCTATTCTTTATGTTGTTAAGCCCTGAGGCAGACCTTTCTCAGTCTGCCATCAGGAATAAATGCTTTGGTAGATTACTCGAAGTAAGAAGTGTTTTGCACCAGTGCTGCATCAGAGTCAAGTTCGCCCTGTGCGATAGGTATATACTTCTTGTTGCGTGTCCAAGTACCTGTGCGACCCTCATCTGAAGGATTTGTTCCGTCGCATGCAGCAGGCACGAGAGTGTTGAGCGCATTCACCGACGATGCAGGCACGTCACACATGCGGACAAGGTCCCAGTAGCGTTTACCCTCACCCACGAACTCGAGTTTGCGCTCATTGATGATGTTGTCCACAGTGGCGTCCACCTCAGTCAGACCAGCACGCTGGCGTATTGCAGTGAGCAGGGCCTTGCCGTCACCATCACCAAATCCGCGAGCATCCAGTTCGGCAGCGTTGAGGTAAGCCTCAGCCAGACGATAGTAGCGGTAGTTGTTGTTGTAGTTGAGGTTGTTGTCAAAACCTGCATCTGCATTGGTCTCTGTGTAAGGACGATACTTTGCCAGCCAAATATGGGTGTCCTGGTATCTGTTGTTGTACTCCACACCGCGGGTATCCCAACAAGTAGCGTCACGTCTAACGTCGTTCTCTTCAAACATATTGTATGTGGAAACTCTTACAGGAAGGAATCCCCAACCGTCGCCACCAGCCCAACCGTCGCCACCAGGCCATGAGTTAGGAGAGATCAGAGTAGGAAGCACCGTACCACCAGTACCGAGAGCCCAGCTCCAGCCTCGGTCATTGTTGCCGTCCTCATAGTTGATTTCCCATATAGACTCAGGGCACCACTCGCCAGACTCCTGCCATAGGGCAGCAAAGTCAGCATTGAGAGAGTAGTTGCCTGTGTCGGCAATGATCTCCTTCATATACTTGTATGCCTTTGACATACGAGACTCATCATTCTGATACATCACCATCTCGGCATACACCATGTATGCCATCGCCTTTGACACGCGACCAGAGTTGGCAGCATCCCAACGCATTGGCAGAGAGCAGTTCGCAAGGACCTCCTCCAGTTCGGTGATGACCTTCTCATATATCTCGTCAGCCTTGAGCTGTGGAGCCGTGTATGGATCAGTGAGATCATCGGTGTAGTAAGGCACATTGCCGAAGTAGTGCCACAACATATTATAATAGAACACGCGCAACACGCGGGCTTGGTCTATATAGGAAGCCTTATTCTCTGCAGAGATGTTGCCCTTCTCGTCAGCCCATCCTGCATATTTTATCACGTCATTGCAACGTTTGATACCAGAGTAGTCCACAGTCCAGAGTGAACTCAGAGTGTTGCTCTGATCACCCTTGAAGTCTGCCAGTAAGTGCCAGTTTTGCATGTCGGCATAGTTGGCGCCACCCACCCAGAAGAGGTCGCCCATGATTTCAGAGTCGATGTTGAGCGCATTATACTGGTCGAGTCCCCAGTCTGGCCAGTGCAGAGGGTCATAGGCAGCCGTCAGGGCTTCAAACACATGAGCGTCCGTGGTGTAGTATTCCTCGATAGGCTCACCCGTAGGGTTATCCACAGTAAGCCAGTCTTCGCTACAGGATATAGACAGCAGCAGTCCTGCCGCAAACAATCCTAATGTCTTTATAGTTGATTTCATAAAGTTATTCGTGTTTATAGGTTAGAATGAAAGGTTGACACCCACTGTCCATGTGCGACCTTGTGGATATACGCCACGGTCTACACCGAGTGATGTACCGCCAGAAGCGATTTCAGGATCGTAACCCCAGTACTTGGTCCAGGTCACGAGGTTGTCAACGGAAACGTAAAGACGCAGACGCTCGATGAATGCCTTCTTAGTGAGTGACTGAGGCAGTGTGTAGCCGAGCTGCATGGTCTTGATGCGGAAGTAAGAACCGTCGCACACATAGAGATCAGAGCCCACCCAGTTGTAAGCGCCTGTAGATGACAGACGTGGATACTTGGTAGATGTGCCTTCGCCAGTCCAGCGTCCGAGCATCCATGTAGGATAGTTGCCCGAGTAAACGTCAGTACGATAAGTAGCGTCAAGGATGTCTGCTCCTGTCACGCCCTGCATAAAGATATTGAAGTCGAAACCTTTGTACTCAGCATTGAAATTGATACCGAATGTCCAGTCTGGATTACCATCACCGATATATGTACGGTCGTTGGCATCGATAACACCATCACCATTGACATCTACGAAGCGCACGTCGCCAGGCACGCGATTGAGACCATACTTAGCATTGTAGGCTTCTGCCTCCTGAGGATTCTGGAGTATGCCGTCAGTCTTGTAGCCATAGAAGAATGGGAAGCAATATCCATTCTCACCACGAGTGACGAGGTCGGTCAAGCCTTGCACGGAGTCATAATTTTGGAAACCGTCAGCATTACCGAGGTTGTTAAGTTTATTGGAGAGATAAGACACGTTAGCCTTTGCACCGAAGCGTGCATCGCCGATGTTCCACTTGTAGCCGAGTTCAAACTCGATACCCTTGTTGGTCATGTCACCCACGTTAGCCTGTGGCTTATTCTCACCAGTGTAACTTGGGATAGGACGTGTGATGATCATGCCGTTGGTCTTCTTTACGAAGTAGTCCACGGTGAAGGTAAGAGCGGAATTGAAGAAGCCGAAATCGAGACCTATGTCAGTCTGCTCTGACTCCTCCCAGCGCAGGTCTGGGTTAGGCATGATGGAAGTCTTCGATCCGATATACTTGGAAGCCTGTGTACCGAAGAGGTAGTTATTGTTCATTGACGTGTAGGCAGAGTAATTGAAGTCACCGATATTCTCGTTACCATTCTTACCCCAACTTGCACGCACCTTGAAGTTGGACAGCCAGTCGTGAGTGCCTTCCATGAAAGCCTCATTCATGACGTTCCATCCTACAGACACTGAAGGGAAGATACCGTATTTCTTGTTAGAACCGAAACGTGAAGAACCGTCACGACGGATAGTACCCTGGAACATGTAGCGCTCATCATAGTTGTAGCTCACACGTGCGAAGAGTGAAGCCAGGCGGTGCTGTGTGTACTCTGCACCTGACACGCTGTGCTGCACTGTGACGCCATTGATAAACTCGCCGAGCTTGTTGCCATCCTTGTCATATGCTATGACCTTGTTGCCATCGCTATCTGTCATGTAGTTGAATGCATAGTCACCAGTAGCATAGTCGATGTATGGTTTATCGGTGTTAACCAGGTTCCAACGGCTACCGCTCAGTGTGCTACCCTTATAACGTGTGAAGGACTGACCGAGCACCACGCCGATGGTGTGCTTGCCGAAGGTCTTGTCGTAGGTAAGGATATTTTCCAACTGTATCGTGGATCCGTTAGACTTTGTAGCGCTTGCACTTGTGTGCTCAGCCTTATTGTTGCCTGAGTAGTAGTAGAGCGACTTGGTAGCGCCATCACTGCCATAGAATGACACGTCAGCAGAGAAAGAGGTGCGGAACTTAAGGTTGTCCCATATCTGAAGGTCGAGAGCAAAGTTTGGCACGATCTTGTGAGACCAACCGCGTGTAGGAGTGGTAGATGCGAGCATTGCCACAGGGTTGTTCATCTCCTGATAAGTACCATTGTTGCCAGGGATAGTGTATGGGTCACCATTAGCGTCTACTGGCAGAGTGTAGCCACGTGCTGCATAAGTAGCGATGAGATCCTTGCCAGCCTGTCCGGTCACTGTGGGAGCGAGCAGAGGTGACATGTAGAGAGCCGAACCGAGGATAGAGCCATACTCAGAGTTGGTGCTTACGCCTGTGCTGTGGATGTTAGCATATGACACTTTCACTGTGAGGTCAGCCTTATTGAGGAAGTTGCGCTCCTTAGAGTAGTCCATGAGGTTGGCATTGGTGTTGCCAGTGAGGGTGAGACGGTCATAGTTAGACTGGCCATAGTTGCCACCCACGATACCGTCAGCCTCATAGTAGCCCATAGAGAAATAGTAGTTCACCTTTTCCGATGCACCGCTGATGGACACATCGTGTGACTGCTGAGGAGCATTGTCATTGAATACGAGGTCTTGCCAGTCAGTGCCAAAGCCTTTGATGGCATTGCCGTTGGAGTCGGTGAGGTTGTATGGGTCAGCATATTTGGCAGCTTGTCCGCCATTGAGATAGAACTCGTTTTGCAGTATGGCGTAGTCAGTAGCGCTTGTCACATCGCGACGCTTTGCTGCTGATGTCCAGCCCCACGAACCGTTGTAGCTCACCTTAGCCTTGCCAAGCTTACCCTTCTTTGTGGTCACGAGGATAACGCCGTTGGCAGCACGTGCACCATAGATGGCACCAGAGGCAGCATCCTTAAGCACTTCGATAGACTCGATGTCGTTAGGGTTGAGGTAGTCGAGGCCACCTTCGATAGCCATGCCGTCCACGATGTAGAGAGGGTCACTATTGTTGATAGTACCCACACCACGCACGCGAACACGTGAAGCCTCACCAGGCTGACCAGAGTTGGATGTCACCTGCACACCAGCAGCAAGACCCTTGAGCGCATTATCCATACGCACGGGAGCAGTCACGGAGAGGTCATCAGAACTCACCTTTGCGATGGCTGCCGTCACGACACTCTTCTTCTGCACACCATAACCGATGACCACGACATCATTGAGGATGTTTTCGTCTTCGGACAGCGTGACATTCATATTAGCTGCAGCTGGTAGGGTCTTAGTAGCGAAGCCCACATAGGAGATCTGCAGTTTAGCACCCGTAGGTACTGACAAATGGAAATTACCGTCAATGTCGGTGACAGTGCCGACACCGGTAGTTCCTGCTTGAATCACGGTAGCGCCTATCACGGGTTCACCCATCGCGTCTTTGACAACGCCGGATGCCGTAATGTTCTGCGCATGAATTGCCACTGACACCATGAGCATCAATAGCAGAGCAAGAAGCTTACTTCTGTTCATAATTTAGTTTTTTAGTTATTATAAAATTTACTTTGGTAATCAACTTTAGGGTCATGTCACGCTCTCGTGGCATATCTTACTTTTAGTGTCTCTCTATTGTTTTTTAGTTATTTAGGTCAGATGCAAGA
>CAVABU010000053.1:0-16259 GCA_963586965.1 Gemmiger formicilis | reverse complement strand
CCGATGCGTGGGTAGCCCAGCACATTGGTCTTGATGTTCTTGATAGTGCTCATATGTTTTTATCTTTCATTGTTTCTAATTGACTGTGCAAAGTTACGAAGGTGGATTCTTGTAGCCAAACATTCCTTTGAAATCAGAAATATATCCTATAAGGTATGGTGTACATAGGGGTTTTGTAGAATAATATTCTATATATGCTCATGTGTTCTAGATGTATGTGACCGCTATATTATTTGGAGGTTTCAGAATGAAATCGTAACTTTGTGTTACCTCTTGTAAACAATAAAAACTACAAAAATGAACAGACTTTCAATCCTTTTGGCGACATTCCTAATGTGTGGTAGCGCAGTCGCAGATGACCACACTCGTTATGTCAACCCTTTCATCGGAACGCAGACCGATGACACAGGTGCGCTTTCTGGTTCTACGTTCCCGGGAGCTTGTGTACCTTATGGTAACATCCAACTCTGTCCCGAGACAGAGTATTATGTCACATGGGATCCATGTTGTGGCTATGATTACAACAAGAACCGCATCTATGGCATCACACACAATCACCTGAGCGGTACTGGTTGCACCGACTTGCTTGACATCTCACTGATGCCGTCAATAGAGAAGTTGACACCTGAGTTTATCTCTGGTGAAGACTACTCACAGACTTTCTCACACGATGAGGAGGGTGCAGAACCAGGCTATTATTGGGTAAACCTCAAGGAGTCGGGCATAAAGGTGGAACTGTCATCCACTGTCCATACGGGCATACATAAGTACACTTTCCCGAAAGGCGTAGCTCAAAATGTAGTCTTTGACCTTGCCAAGATGGTCTACAATGGTGACGATGCCTACTATAGTAATTCGCGAGGTTACAAGATATTGCAGAGTCAACTACGTATTGTTGATGACCACACGGTGGAAGGCTATCGTCTCATAACGGGTTGGGCAAAGGTGCGCAGGGTATATTTCCATGCAGAGTTTTCTAAGCCGTTTACAAACCATATGCTGATGGATGGCAAGCGTAACGTGTGGGATGGTAAGGTCATAAATGGCAAGAAACTACGAGCAGCCCTTAGCTTCGACAATAGTGGACAGGAACTCATGGCAAAGGTCTCCATATCGGCTGTCGACATGGACGGCGCAAGACGCAATTTCCAAGCAGAGTGCACATCGTGGGACTTTGATGCTTACCGCAAGGCTGCTCACGATACATGGGAGAAGCAATTAGCAAGAATAGATGTCAATGGCACTGACACTGAGAAGACAATATTCTATACAGGTCTATACCATACAATGATTCAGCCCAATGAGATGAGTGATGTAGACGGTAGGTATGTGACCACCAATTATGAGATAAAGCAGTTGCCTAAAGGAGAGAAATATTATTCCACATTCTCCCTATGGGACACTTTCCGTGCTGCACACCCTCTCTATAATCTCCTCGATCCAGAGATGACTGCCAACTTCATCAATTCCATGATTATCCATCAACAGGACTACGGATATCTGCCCATATGGGACCTATGGGGACAGGACAACTACTGCATGATAGGCAATCACGCTATGCCTGTCTTCTCAAGAGCTATACTTACAGGCATACCCGGCATAGACATAGAGAAAGCTTATAAGGCGATGGTGGAAAGTTCAACATTGTCTCATCCCAACTCGCCATTTGAAATATGGGAGAAATATGGCTACATGCCCGAAACAAAGCAACGTGAGTCAGTGTCCATCACTTTGGAGCAATCCTTTGATGACTGGTGTGTATATGCCGTAGCTAAGAAACTTGGCAAGACAAATGATGCAGCGCGTTTCTATAAGCGATCAGAATTCTATCGCAATTTATGGGATAGTTCCATAGGCTTTTTCGCTCCGAAAGATGAATATGGCAACTTTATCCGTCCTTTTAGTCCGTTGGCGTATGACGAGAATGCAGGATATCCGTTTGCAGAAGGCAACGCATGGCAATATATGTGGTTTGTTCCGCAGAATCCACATGGACTTATCGGGCTCTTAGGAGGTGAAAAGAAATTTATAGACAAGCTTAATGAAAATTTTACACTTGTGGATAAAGGTTCTGACGTAAACGGTAATGCATCGGGATTCATAGGGCAGTACGCTCATGGCAACGAACCATCGCACCACACGGTGTATCTCTATAATTTTGCTCATCGACCTTGGCGTACACAAGAGTTGGTCAATGAGGTGCGTCAGAAATTTTATAACGACAAACCTTATGGTTATGCAGGCAATGATGACTGCGGTCAGATGTCTGCATGGTATATCTTCTCATCAATGGGTTTCTATCCATTCAATGCTGGCAGTGACGAGTTTGTCATTGGCACGCCACTATTCACAGAGACCGTGATACATCTGCCAAGTGGCAAAGATCTCACAATAAAAGCCCCGAGGAAGTCTGATAAGGCGATCTATGTAAAGTCTGTTAAACTCAATGGACGTGAACTGAAGGACTTGAAATTCACACAACAAGATATTATGAATGGTGGAGTGATGGAGTTTAAGATGAGCGACAAGAGATAGTGCAAGTATAACGTACGTATAATAAGTAACGTGGAATGGGTACATTAGTGTCCCATTCCACGTTGCAATTCTTCCTGTTGGCGTACCGACTCGTCGTGTATCAGGTTCATTATGTTTTTCACGAAGGTTGTGTCCAGTCCTTTGCTTGCTCCTTGTTGACTTCGCTTTACCAAAATTTCATGATAGCGGTCGCTTTGTATCACGGTAATGTCATTGCGCTTCTTGTATTCGCCTACTTGACGACATACTTTCATGCGCTGGGCGAGTAGGTCTATGAGTTGACTGTCTATGGTGTCGATCTGTTGTCGCATTTCTTTTAGGCTGTCATCTGTGGAGGTTGTTTTCATAGGTTCGTCTGTCGTTTTGTTGCATGCAGTCTGCGCAAGAAGTGAAGCATATGCCAATGCAGAGAGCATGATAAATCCGAATATTTTCTTCATAGTGAGTGAATTATGTAAGGAGTTACTCCATGTGAACGTAATGTAAATAAGGTGAGGTGCTATTTCTCAGCTACAGCGCGGATGCAATAGCCTCGATATAGAGGTACAGCTCTAAGCGTGTAAGTACCTTCAATATTGTAAGTGCTACCAGGCATACCATTCATGTAATAGGCTGTGCGCAACTCATTTGTTAGAGACGTACTTGCCGTGCTTGTCCAATAGTTGGCTTCTGGGTACATAGAAATGGTCTCAGGCTTTGTCGTTCCATTATATGTGCCAGTTACAGGCAAATAGATGCATCGAGTGTCATCGTTATTGTTACTGATTTTAAAAGCTTCTCGGTTTAGACCTCCTATATAACTATAAGTCCATTTGCGAGAAGTATTCTTTCCACCCATCAATTCATCTAAGTCTTCCTTTGTAGGAATGCGAATGCCCGAACCACAGTAGGCAGTGGCGGCATCATCTTTGGGGAGTAGTGTTGTCTGTGGATATTCCGTACTGGCCCAAGTGGCGTTGTCATTAGTATATTCCTCTTTTGTCGCAGTCTCACCCCATGCAAAGTAGTCACCTGGGAGATAAGGTGATGAAGAGCCAATGTTGGTCTCTGCCCAAAGCAATCCGCTCTCGAGTCCCAAATCAATAAACTTGCGACCATTCACCAAGTACTCGTTGTTGCCGAGCGCGCGGACGTTGCGTAGTGCACCTTTGGAGTCGGATGTAAGGCTGATAGCTTGGATTTCGCCTCGTTTCACCTCGAGCGATCCATAAGGGATGGAAATCATGAACTTGTCACTTTGACTCAGTTCAAATTTTAGATTGGTGTAACTGCCCACTGCCATGGGAAGGTAGAAGATGGCAGGAGCTCCAGCATTGGCTTTATTGTAATAAAATGTGTAATAAGTATTGCCATTGCCCATATGCGAGGTCTCTATTTGCGCGTCTGTGGCTGAAAGATCACTTACGTTGTATTGACCATTGAGATTTTGATCTGATGAAATGAAAATTTGTCCATCACCGCTGGGTATTTTGTCTATACGTATCACTACCAGACCGCCAAGATGTCTGAAGGTGATAGCGCTGTCGGTAATGGTACCCGCCATAATTATGTTAGTGCTGGTGGCAGGGTAGGAGATAGTCTCATCTGTGGTTGTCGGAAATATATGATCTTCTATAGGTGGATAATTAATGTCTGGAGTAATATTTATCTCCGCAGACTTATCGCCAGTAAACTTCACGCCTTGTTCGTAATAAGGGTAGATGGCATATGACTGTATTTCGTAATCTTCCGGCACTTCGCCTATAAAGGTGGCGGTTCTTGCTCCTGTCTCGTCATCAGCAGTAAACTTGATGTAAGCATAGTTTCCGTCCTTATCCTTTGCTTGGACTCCTATAGCGTCACCCTTGTGCCAATAAAATGAGGCGCTACCATCGCCATTATTAATCATGCCTGTACGCGAGTTCTGTTCGACTGAGGCGGTTAATGACACGGTGCGTGTATTGTCATTGTGGGGATTATTTGTGTTTTCGCCTCCTGTCAAAGTGTTGTCAATAGACGAACAAGAGGTGATGATAAAAACGGTCGCTAAAAGAAACGCTAGCAGAATATTCTTATCAAAGAGTCTCATATCATTCTTTAGTTTTTGTTCCTTTTCTGTGTATGAAGTGTGTATAAACTAAAAAAGAGAGACAATCACTGACTGTCTCTCTCAGTTGGGTGCCCGGTGGGGCTCGAACCCACGACATTCAGAACCACAATCTGACGCTCTAACCAACTGAACTACGGGCACCATAAAAAGGCTTGCCTTTGAGGTTTTCTTGAAACCGAGTGCAAAGGTACACCTTTTATTTTAAACTACCAAATTTTATTGGTGGTTTTTCTTTCTTTATTATTTTGCTGGTGCTTCAGAAGCTGCAGGTGTGGCAGTCTTTGCGTCAGTAGCAGGAGTTGCTGCATTCGCGTCTGCTGCAGGAGTAGCTTGAGGATTAGCGTCAGCACCAAACTTAGGTGTTGTCACAGGGTTAGTCTTCTCTGTCTGAGGAGTAGCTCCCTCGAATACGCTCTGGTCAGAAGAAGCCTTTGGTGCTACATAAGCGCAAGCGATGCTGATGATTACCAGTGCAGCAGCGAGTGACCATGTGGTCTTCTCCACGATGTCAGTAGTCTTGCGTACGCCAAGCACCTGATTGCCACTTGAGAAATTGGAAGCCAGACCGCCGCCTTTGCTTTCCTGGATTAACACGATGCCAATGATGAGGATGGCAACTATTACCATGATAATAACTAAAAGTGTATACATCTTATTATTATATTATTTGTTTACGAGTGTCTATTTTCTGCTACGATTATGCGATTTGGCTACGATTATTTTCTCTAGGAAACGCATTTGGTCTGCAAAGTAAGTATTTTTTTTCGAATTATTCAAATTTAACTGACTAATAATTTCCAATGCCTTAGAATAATTGCCCTGTTTGATGTAAATCTTGGCAAGATTCTCAGTGTAATAGCCTTCGCCGAGCTCATCCTTGTCATTTTCAAGTTGCACATCGTTGTGAGGGGCATCAGTGGTTTCTTCAGGTAATTCTTGTAGTGTGATCTTGCCTCCTCCTTTTCCGAGAAAGTTATCTATGATGCTCGTCGTAGCAGTCTCGGTAGACGCAGTGTCATCATCATCGTCATCTGAGTCAGCTGCAAGCATATATGCCACATAGTCGACAGTAGCATCTGCTGCCGTCGGTTTTCTGCGCTTCTTTTTCGGTTGAGGCTCTTCTTTAGGGATAGTTTCCAAAAACGAGTCTATAAGTGAGTCGGTGCGGTCAGTGCCCACCACAGTGACCTTCTTTTCTGGTTTGGTCAGTGTGTAGTGTCGTGCCTCTACGAGCTGAAAGAGTTTGTTGCGGTCAGTGATATAAAATGCAGCGCGCCGCAATTCCTCATCAAAAGAGGGGTCATGTAGCAGATACATGTTGTGTAGCATCAGTAGGCGAGCCGACTGATGATAGGGGTAGAGTGCCACGTAGCTACGCAGGTCGTAGAGCGTGTCCCTATTGAGTTGTTCTGGATGTTGTATGTATCTGTTGAGTTCCATTATTTACCAATTAGCTACTGTGGCGTTGAATATCTGGTCGCACAATTCTTCCACCATTTGGGTGACGAGTTCCTCCTGCACTGAAGCTAGACTCTGTGTGGTCTCGTATGTCGAGGTGGCAGTAAACTGGCGTTCGAAGTTTTCGTGCTGATTGTATGCATTCTCAAATCTCACGTTGACTGTCATTGACAATTCCGTTTGTGCAGAATATCCTTCCGACGATACCGACTTGTTGCGTTGTGTATACTGCGTTATCTCGCCCTCTATCTTCAAGTCGCCATTGCGTTTCACCTGTATGAGTTTGGTGTGCGATGCAAACTGATCCTTTAGTTTGTTATTGAATATCGGAGCCATCGGTCCCCATACATAAGAAGCGCGGATGGGGAAGTCGGCTATCTGAATCGTCTTCGTTTTGCTATAGTCGATGCTGGCGCCATTGAATTTATAACCCTCGAATGCACATCCTGTGCACAGCAACACTACTGCGCATATCGCCGACAGGCAAAATATGGATTTCTTCAAGACTCGGAAGATGCTCATGTGGATTGTAGATGTATTCTTGGATTAATGTTTATTTTATGTCAAATTCTTTGAGCCTGCGATACAGCGTGCGGTCAGATATGCCAAGCTCCTCTGCTGCTTTCCTGCGGTTGCCGTCATTTTTCTCCAGCACCTTCAGCAATGCCTGATGATTGAGCTCTTTGAGATTCATGTTCTGCATTTCTTGCACCTCTACGGCATCAAGGAAGTCAGGCTTGCTAGGCTTGTGGTGCTGGTCGTTGGCGTTAGGTATGTTGTACATCCGTTCGTCAGTCGGCGTATTGAATCCCTGTGCACCAGCAAGTGATCGTTGCTCATTGATTTGTGTGCGCAGAGATTTTACCTCTGCCTTGAGAGTGTCCACATTTGACTTCATGTCTATCAGTATCTGATACAACATCTCGCGCTCGTTGGCATAAGAGTGGTCACCCTGCGAACCGATGGTAGCCAGTTGGGTACTCTCCGTGTCGATAGGGATAAACTGCTTTAAGTCTTCTGCGTCAATGTTTCTCACAGACGAAAGCACTGAGATCTGCTCTGTGATATTCTTCAGTTGTCGCACATTGCCAGGCCACTTATAACTTGTCAGCATCCTCTTGGCATCTTCAGTGAGTTGTATCTTTGGCATGTGATAGCGCTCAGCCATCTGCAATGCAAAGAGTCGGAAGAGTAGGGCGATATCGTCACCACGTTGACGCAGAGGTGGCACCTGTATGGGTATGGTGTTGAGGCGATAGTAGAGGTCCTCACGAAAGCGCCCCTCACTTATGGCTTTCTGCATGTTGACATTAGTGGCGGCCACAATTCTCACGTCAGTCTTCATTATCTTCTGACCTCCCACACGGATGTATTCTCCAGTTTCAAGTACACGGAGCAGACGTGCCTGTGTGGCCATAGGCAGTTCGCCCACCTCGTCAAGGAATATCGTACCCTTGTTGGCAACGCCGAAATAACCTTCGCTCTCGCCTATGGCACCCGTAAACGAACCCTTCTCGTGTCCAAACAGTTCGCTGTCAATAGTACCCTCTGGGATACTTCCACAGTTGATGGCAAAGTATTTCTCCTTTCTACGTGGAGAGTTGTCATGAATGATGCGTGGGAATATCTCTTTTCCCACACCACTTTCGCCGACGACAAGTACCGACAGGTCGGTAGGTGCGACCTGCAGCGCCACGTCGAGAGCACGGTTTAGAGCATCGCAGTTGCCCACGATGTTATATCGCCGTTTAATGTCCTGCAGTTTGCTGTTGTCCATTGTCTTCCTTTTTCTTAGGTATTGCGAAGCGCATCTTCTCTCCACTGTCGGGACGCTCGTGATAGAGTTTCTGTAGTGGGTTGGCGGTAGGCAAGTCAAATTCCTTGCGGAATCTATACGTATCTATAGCCTGATATATGGCGCCACGCATCAGTGACTCGTCTGCAAGTCCTTTGCTAGCTATGTCGCAGTGTGGGTCGCTATTCATTACTACGCACACCTCTTGCATGCCCGATAACAGCGTGATGCTGTCTTGCTCAGGTGTGAGACTGCTGATGGAGAGCACTCCTGCAAAGGCACAACTGCTATTTTGGTCTGCGAAAGTGTCAGCAACGTAAGGCCCGAATGCTTGAATACCTTCGCTCGTCAGCGCTGTCAGCGCCTCGGTGATGATACTCTTCGTGTCATCAATATTGTCAAGAAGCACGGCTATGCGAGGGTTGGATATGCGGAAGTCGCGTCTTAGCGATTTGTGCAGAGTGCGTATCTTGTCGGCGATGGCATTGCTATCGGCGGCATCTCTACTGTCCTTGTCCATGAATAGTGTCTTCTGGTCTCTGCCGACGTAAATCTCGAATACCGAAGACTCTGCTCCCAACGCCTTTGCTATGAATTTCGTGTCGCCTGGGAAATGTATGTTCTCCGTGTTGAATGCACGTCTCTCCATTGGTGAGCATACCAAAGCATCAAACTTGTGCGCCTTTGCGTCTGCCAAGGCTTTATCAAGTGATTCGATGGCAGCGATGATAGATGTCTCTGTCGAACTGCCAAACTCCACACGGGAATTGCTTTCTGGACATTTCACCACGTTGATTTTTCCGTCGGCAGCATCCTCAGCCTTGTCTATGAAGTTAAACTGGCATTGGATGCCGAGCGTCTTTGCGTGAAAGAGTATAGCCTTTCGTGAACCATATATAATAGGTAGACATATCTCCATCATATCCGGTTCGGCGAAAGTCTTCATTATCATCTCGAAGCCTACGCCATTGATGTCACCTTGTGTTATCGCTATTTTAATCTTGTCGTTTTCCATTGTTCTGTGTTCTAAACATCAGTTTTTCTTTTGCAGCCGTTGTCAGCAGTCCGCAGGCGGCGTAGATGTCTTGTCCGCGCGAAGCCCTGATGGTGGTATTGATGCCATGGTTGTTGAGATAGTCGCGCAGAGACTCCATGGTCTTGTCGTCTGCTCCCTTCAGATCCACTCCAGGTATCTGGTGGAAGCGGATGAGGTTGACCCTACAGTCGAGATCTCTCAGCAGTCGCACTATCTCTCTGGCGTGCGTCATAGTGTCATTGGTGCCACCGAAGACGATATATTCGAATGTCAGACGGCGCTGGTGAGAGAAGTCATACTGCTTCATGAGGTTCACGATGTCAGTGATGGACATTTGTCTCTCTGCTGGCATCATCATGGCACGCTGCTCTGGTATCGGCGAGTGCATGCTTATTGCCACGTGACAGTCACTCTCGTCTAGGAAGCGTTGTATCTTGCCCCTCAGTCCCACACTGCTCACTGTGATGCGCTTTGGACTCCATGCTAATCCATAGTCAGCCTTGAGTATCTCAGTAGCCTTCAGTACATTGTCAAGGTTGTCCATCGGTTCGCCCTGTCCCATAAACACCATGTTGGTGATGCTGTCTATTTCAGGCAGAGCGTATATCTGGTTGAGGATGTCAGTGACAGTGAGGCTACCCTCAAATCCCTGCTTGCCTGTTTGGCAAAATAGGCAGTTCATCTTGCATCCCACCTGACATGACACGCAGAGAGTGGCGCGGTCGTGGTCGGGGATGTATACAGTCTCCACATTCTTTCCACTTTCCGTAGGGAAGAGATACTTCACCGTACCATCCTTAGATCGCTGTGCCTCCACATGTGGCATTGTGCCCACGGTGTAGTTTTCCGAGAGTTTTTGCCTGTTGGCCAATGAGATGTTAGTCATCCCGTCGATACTATCCACATGCTTTTTGTAGATCCATGTGGCTATCTGTCCGCCAGTAAAGGCAGGCATGCCGAGAGATACTGCCAATGCAGTGAGTTCGGCCTTTGTCAATCCTAAAAGAGGTTTCTTCTCTGTCACGTCACTTATCATTCTGTCGCTAAAGCACAAAGTTACGAAAATTCCCACAATAATCACCTCTGTTGCGTGTTATTTTTGTTAACTTTGCATTATGGATACAATGGAAATGCGTGACTTGGATGTGTTTACATCCTACGCCTCTTTGATAGATACGGCAAGTGTTGGAGGCTTTGCTGGTAAGTGGATATTGCTTGTCACAAAGCTAGATGTAGTCTTTGGATCAAATGCCTTACATAGAATGGTACAGGTGGCTGAAAGTGTAGGCGCTGCCATGCTTTACAGCGACTATTGGAAGGTGGAAGCGGGTGAAAGACATGCCCACCCAGTCATAGATTGGCAACTGGGTAGCATACGTGATGATTTTGACTATGGCAGTGTGACACTCATGTCGAGCAGTCTTGTCAAGGAGTTTGCTATGACCAGTGAGGCGAGGAAATATGAGTTTGCTGGCATCTATGCCTTGAGGCTTTTCCTTGGAAGAAAAGGCAAGGTGTTTCACCTCAACGAATATCTCTACACGGAGAATGAAACTGATTTGAGGAAAAGTGGCGAGAAGCAGTTTGACTATGTAGATTCCAAAAACCGTGCCGTACAGATAGAATACGAGGCTGCTGCTACGCACCATCTGTCTGAGATAGGGGCACTTGTAAACATAGACAAGCGGAAGACCCCCGATCTCTCTATAGGCAACTTTGCCGTGGAGGCTTCCGTTATCATCCCCGTGAGAAATCGTGTGCGCACCATAGCCGATGCTATAAAGAGTGCTCTCTCGCAAGAGTGCAGTTTTGATTTCAACGTGATAGTAGTGGACAATCATTCCACTGATGGCACGACTGAGATACTGCAGAGTATAAGTCGTGAGCATGATAATCTCAAGGTGATAGTTCCCGAAAGACAAGACCTGGGTATCGGAGGCTGCTGGAATGAGGCAGTCAACTCCTCCTTCTGCGGTAAGTTTGCCGTGCAACTCGACAGTGACGATATCTATTCATCTCCTGCTACACTGCAGACCATAGTGGATGCCTTCTACAAGGATAAGGCTGCAATGATAGTGGGCACTTATCGTATATGCAATTTCGACCTTGAAACTCTGCCACCAGGATTGATAAAGCACGACGAGTGGACTGATGGCAATGGTGCCAACAATGCTCTGCGTATCAATGGACTTGGAGCACCGAGGGCTTTTTTTACGCCAGTGTTTCGTACTATACAGATGCCCAACACAAGTTATGGCGAGGACTATGCCATGGGACTGGCAGTGTCAAGACAATACAAGATAGGGCGCATCTATGACGAACTCTATCTCTGCCGACGCTGGGAGGGGAACTCTGATGCAGCACTGTCGGTGGAAAAGGTAAACATCAACAATCTATATAAGGATAGGCTCAGAACAATAGAGATTCTGGCACGTAAGGCAATGAACTGATGGAAAAGGAATTCTTGCAATCGTTTTTTGATGCACAGTTGGCTGCGTGGCCTGAGTGTGCAAAGAGATATGAAGACCTCTCTAAGGCTCGACATAAGACGGTCGATATTGATGGCAGAGAGTATCAACTTGTATTCAATCCTGCTCGCATGGCATCTGCCAAAGCTGAGGTCGACACAGGCAAGATAGAGCGTCCATGCTTCCTCTGCCGTAGCAATAGACTTGATGTGCAGAAGGATGTGCACGTGACACCTGACGGCAGTAGCAACGGATATGCCCTTTCGGTCAATCCATTCCCTATACTTACCAATCACTTCACTATCATCAGTGACGTGCACTGTCGTCAAGAGATGACGCTGGAGCGCCTGCGCGACATGGCCTATATGGCGAAGGAGATGCCTGGATATCTCGTGTTCTTCAATGGAGCGCTTGCTGGTGCTTCTGCTCCCGACCATTTCCATTTTCAGGCAGTGCCACAGCATCTTGTGCCATTGACGAGATGGAGCAATAATGTAAAACTCGATCTCGGCGTGCAAGTGGGCGAGGCAGATGACGTGAAGATAGATTTCCGTAGGTCGGACAATATGAATATACTATGCTGGAATACTCCCGTGGGTCTCTGCTGGTGGATAGTGGGACGTCACAAGCATCGTCCGTCGCAATATTTCGAGGAAGGAGATGCACAGGTTATCATCTCGCCTGCATCTTTGGAGTTTGCTGGAGTGGTGCCACTGCCACGTGAGGAAGACTATGAGAAGATGGATGCCACTCTCCTGGGAGATATCATCTCGCAGTGCCGTGATGCCGAACCATTAGTGGATGTCGGCATCGGCAAGGCTGACATGGATAAGACTGACAATCCTGACGGCACATTCACCCTCGATAATGTGCGCATTGGCATAGGCTTTCATTGGGACCAGCGTAGGCGCTTTACCTATGAGGGACAACTCATAAATCGTCTTAATGCTGAGGAAAATGCCATGTGGGCAATAGACAGAATCCCCGTGGAGCGCTATCTGCTTAGTGTCATCTCGTCTGAGATGTCAGCCACCAGTAGCCTGGAGTTGCTCAAGGCTCATGCCGTGGTGTCACGCAGTTGGCTCATGCGACAGATTAGGATGAAGAGTCCTCTATATATAAATAAGGTAGAAACGTCGCTAAACCCAACCACTGACAATGATGATGAGATCATACGCTGGTATGACTCGCATTCCCACATATCGTTTGATGTGTGTGCCGATGACCATTGCCAGAGATATCAGGGTATATCAGAGAAGATGAATCCCGTGGTGGCTCAGGCCATAGAGGAAACCCGTGGCGAGGTGCTCGTCTATGATGGAGAGGTGTGTGATGCACGCTTTTCCAAGTGTTGCGGAGGTGTCACCGAAGAATATAAATACTGTTGGGAAAACATAGAAGTGCCATATCTTCAGACTGTTCCTGATACAAGGGCGGACGGCACAGTATTCTGTGACACTCATGACACGGATGTGCTGCGTCAGGTGCTCAATGACTATGATCAGACCACAGCCGACTTCTATGAATGGGATGTGGAGTATACGCAAAGCCAGTTGAGCGAACTGCTGGAGCGTAAACTGCATCTCGGTATTGGCACCGTGGAGTCTATGGAGGCTCTTGAGCGTGGCAAGAGTGGACGCATTAGTCGTCTTAAGATAGTCGGTTCGCAACGCACTGTCATCATAGGTAAGGAGTTGGAGATAAGAAAAGGACTTAGCGAGACACATCTCTACTCGTCAGCATTCAATATCATAGTGGCCTTTGACGACAATGGTGGCAAACTCTTCCGCCTGTATGGCCACGGATGGGGCCATGGAGTGGGGATGTGCCAGATAGGAGCTGCCGTGATGGGAGCCGAGGGCTATGACTACAAGACAATACTTTCACATTACTATAAAAATGCACAGATAAAAAAAATATGGTAAAGAAATTATTCGCAAATCCATGGTCGTGGGTACCATCGCTCTATTTTGCCGAGGGATTGCCCTATGTGGCTGTGATGACAATATCACTCATCCTCTATAAACAATTGGGACTTTCCAATGCGGAAATCACCCTCTACACATCATGGCTCTATCTGCCATGGGTGATAAAACCCTTATGGAGCCCCTTCGTGGATATCATTCGCACGAAGCGATGGTGGATAGTGACAATGGAATTGCTCATCGGTGCCTCATTAGGAGGTGTGGCATTCACACTCCCCACATCATTTTGGTTGCAGGGATCGTTGTTCTTCTTTTGGGTCATGGCATTTGCCAGTGCTACTCATGACATAGCTGCTGACGGATTTTATATGCTTGGACTCTCCGACCATGAGCAAGCGTGGTTTGTGGGCATAAGAAGCACTTTCTATCGCTTTGCCACCATCTTTGGTCAGGGTGTGCTGGTCATGATAGCGGGCAATCTGCAGGTGGTATTCCGTAATGCCTTGTCTTACACTTGGAGTTTGGTGTTTTATGGTATGGTAGGCCTGTTTATAGCCCTGTGGCTATGGCACGGCACTATATTGCCACATCCGAATACAGATGCACCACGCAAGGATATCAACGCCCGTAGCATATGGCAGGAGTTTGTGCGCACACTTCGCACGTTCTTTATGAAGAAGCAGGTGGTGGCAGGACTACTATTCATGCTCTTCTATCGCATGCCAGAAGGCCTATTGGCAAAGGTGAGCGCACTGTTTCTTATCGATGTTGCACACAAAGGAGGACTTGGATTATCACCACAAGAATATGGACTTGTGCAGGGCACGGTGGGTATCATAGGACTTACGCTCGGAGGCATTCTTGGTGGAATGGCTGTGAGCAAAGACGGATTGAAGAAATGGCTATGGCCCATGGTGATGGCGATAACGTTGCCCGATTTGGTTTACGTGTTCCTTTCATTCTCCATGACGTCCAGTCTGATAGTAATCAATGCATGCGTGTTTGTGGAGCAGTTTGGCTACGGCTTTGGTTTTACAGCCTACATGCTCTACCTTATATATTATAGTCAAGGAGAATACAAGACTTCGCACTATGCCTTGTGCACTGCATTTATGGCTCTGTCGATGATGATTCCAGGACTGTTTGCTGGAGCCTTGCAAGAGGTAGTGGGCTATCGCATGTTCTTCATCATCGTGTGTTGCTTCTGCGTAGTGACCTATCTTGTTAGTTTCTATGTAAAGATAGATCCTGCCTATGGGAAAAAAGAAAAGGAAGAAGTCTGATTTGAGACTTCTTCCTTTTTCTTTCTATTTGTGGTACTTCTTGTTCTTCCTGTTCTTTCTATTTGCAGTACTTCCTGCCATTCATGATGAAGATACCCTTTTGCGGTATTTCATTCAGTCGCTGGCCCTGCATATTGTATATCTTGTTGTTTTCATTGTCGTCGGTGACATTCTTGTAGTCAGCGTTGACATTGTCTATGCCAGCAGCGTCAATGCCGAAATATGAGTCCATTTGTGCCACGCGGTCGGCATACCACTCTTTGATGTAGGTCAGTTCTTGGTCGAGGTCATCCACATATTTTGGTTTGGACGACGACAGACTATTCCAATAATCCACCATACGCTTCCATGCTCCACTATTGATGAATAGGTCGCGATAGGCATCGAGTCGCTTGTTTACGTTCTCTGGTGCAAATGCGGTCATTCTTACTTCTGCCCAGCGTGACTTTAAGATATTTTTAAATTCCGCATTGCCTTGCACAGACGACAGAGGATAGCATCCACCATTCTTTACTGCGTCCTTTACAGACCAAGTGGAGTAGGTGCCACCATAGTAATTTCCTACCGAACTTCCTCCCAGTGACGTGTCAAGATCCCATGGTGAGATTATCACCTTGCGCATAGCAGCCTTTTCTGCGTCACTGTCATCGATGTCGTTGGCAGAGTTGCGTATAGAGAAGAAGTGGTTCTTGTTGCCGAAATTGTCTCCCAAGCACATAGCCAGCACATGTAGCTCATAGTCTGCTATATTCTCCAGGTAGAAATATTTCTTCACGTCAGCGTAGTTCTTGTGGTTGCTATAGAGGTCTTGCAGTGGCTCCCACACAGTAGCGTCAGCATGGCCGTCCACATAGTCATCGGGATATTTTATTTCCCATGCATTGTGATAGGATATCACTGCCGCAATATAGTCATCGGTAAAACACGGATCTTCCTGTTTGCTGATATCGTTGGTGCCACTCTTGTAGAGTATTCCCTGTATGCCGTTCTTGTATTTTTTTAGTCCCAGCAGTTTGCGGTTTATCTCATCGCTCATGCAATATATGCCCTTGTAGACACCATTGAGATAGAGTTCGACAAACTGTCCCACCGTGCCACTGCGGCTGTCATAGTCGGTCTTGTAGGGTAGTTTGGCAAACTCGTTCCAGATGTCCATGCCTATACGGTTGCGCATGCAGATGCGGTCTATCGCCATGGCGTCAAGCAGATATTTCCCATCCTCTCGTATGCCGAGCAGTGACATATCCTTCTTTATAGTGCAGGCTGAGTCGGCATAAAATTTCATGTTGAGGGCTGGCTTCATCATGTATTTTTGCGCTGTGGCACCGCGAGTCTTAAACTTGGCATAACTGGTGGTGACATTGCCGTCGGCATCCGTCAGTTCAAAACTACCTGTGCAATACTCCATGTCCTTGTATGGAGCCTGGCTCATTGTGACCTTTATTACGGGCATCTTTACCGTGTCGTCGGCAAAGACGTGTGTGGGAGAGATGCACATCGCTCCCACTGCCAATGTGATGAGTATTCTTTTTCGTCTCATAGGTTATGTTGTTGTGTAATTATATTATTTGAGTGCTATGTGGCTCCTATACACCACTATGTGTACAAAGTTATAAAAGAAAAACCTATTTGACAAGAAATTTTACTATTTTCTCACCTAAACTGCTCAT
>CAVABU010000052.1:0-16372 GCA_963586965.1 Gemmiger formicilis | reverse complement strand
ATCGACTGGAAGCCAAACCCAGAGGGCGGTCGCCCGTTGATGGTGGAGGCTGGCGAGCCAGAGATCATCAAGGCAGAGGCTGTATTCTTGGCAATGGGCTTCTTAAAGCCCCAGCAGCCCGAGTTTGCAGAGAACGTCTTCGTGGCCGGCGATGCCGACAGCGGAGCTTCATTGGTAGTACGTGCTATGGCAAGCGGAAGAAAGATAGCAGCAGAAATAGATCGTTATCTGAACAAGAAAGGATAGAAATATCGGTTAGTTTATAAAACTGTAACGCGTGGGAGGCTTACCTTGTGATAAGGTCTGGCCTCCCTTTTTATGAATATGCGGGGCTATTCGAAATAGAAACTAAGGGTAATCATCTTCGTGTGGGCCTCAGTGATGGAGCGGGCGTATTTTATCATGTTTGCATCACGGAGTTCGTTAGGATGATTAGTATCGAGCGCATTGCCAAGACCAAACATGAATTTCAGTTCTGGACGGCACTTGAAATATGGCAGGTATTCATCAATACCAAAACCAACCTCAAGGAAGGTCTGATATTTCTTCAATTGGATATAGTCGCTACCTTTGCCTGTCAGATTGAGAGTAGGCGTAACGCCTGCCATCATGTATACACGGTGATTATTAAGTCGCGGTGCTGCAAAGATAAGGTCGAAGGTAGCAGCAACATAAGCCGACTTTAAGTCTTGATGTTGCACCACTACATTGCCATCGGTGCTCTCGGTATGATTATGAAAGGTGAAATGACGAGAACCGAAATATATGGCTGGAGCAATACGCAACTGAAAGTTCTCACTAAGGCGAAACTCTCCCAATACTCCCACATTAAACCCAGGATCAAGCCTATCTTGATCACAACTGATATATGAGTCCACGCTGGTACCGTCCTCGCCCGTCACACTAATAGGACCAGCATTGACAAACTCTAAATCCTGCATGTGTGTGCCCACATGGATGCCGAAATGGAATGGGCGCAAGTCAGTGTAAGGACGGTGTTGCACTATCCTCTCCTGACTGAATATATGCATTGACAGTGCCAATGCCATTGTCGTTGTGATAATTCTTCTGACCATAGTATATAAAATAAGAACGAAAGAAAACTCAACTTATTGTGCTATGCGAGGAATTGTTTTACGATACCCATAAATAGGGAACAAACAAACCAAAAAGTATTTATTAACAAAAAAATCATACCTAACATTAGGTATTACAAATTTAATATGTACCTTTGCAATGTAATTAGAACAAACATTTAGAAACTTAATAAATTAAAAGATTATGGCTTACGTAATTGGTGAAGACTGCATCGCATGTGGTACATGTATTGACGAGTGTCCAGTAGGAGCAATCTCTGAAGGTGAAAGATATTCTATCGACCCAGACGCTTGCACAGAGTGCGGCACATGTTCTGAGGTTTGCCCTAACGAGGCTATCAGCCTTGGCAAATAAGACCAAAGACATTAAAAGAAAACATCAAAGGAGCGGCTCCCTAATAGAGAACCGCTCCTTTTGTTTTGTTAGTAGTTGCAGCGTCCTCGCTGCAACCATACTATAGAGGTCGCCGTACCTCCTATAGAATACTATTATGGCTCTATATTTGAATCACCGCACAGCAGTGGAATGACGAGCGCACAGCACCTGCCAGACAGTCGCACACCAGCTACTATGCAAGCGCACACCAGCTGGTGTGCGGTCATATAAGCTATCCTTCTCAAAGATATATTTTATTTATTATCCCTTTTCAGACTATATTCGCCAATATTAGTAGTTGCAGCGTCCCCGCTGCAACCAAGCAAGTGATTATTGGTTACCATAGGAGGTACGTCGCCCTCGCCGTACCCACGTAACGCTAGAAAATGACAAGAGGCATGTCACATCTCTGCGACATGCCTCTCGACCTTCTTTTATTTATTCCCAATCAAAAATTATTCTGACCAACCAGGATTCTGTGTAAGATTCTTGTTGAGTGTCAACTCGTCTGTTGGCAATGGATACAACCAACGACGGTCATTAGCAGACCACTTGCGACCAGCATCATCAAGTGACTTTGATGTGTACTGATAGATGTAGGTCTTGCCATCATACTCTATAGTAGAGCGAGCATCATCACCGCTGAAGGTTGTGATACCAGTATACTGCCTCTCCACTGTAGGAGTGACTCGGATACCAAGCACTGTCTTAGGATTCTCCATAAGCTTCATAGCATTCCAACGCTTGAGGTCGTCCATACGGAAGCCTTCAGCTATCAACTCGATACGGCGCTCACGACGGATCTCATAGAGCAGATTAGAGAGTGTATAACCATAATCAAGTGGCTTAGCATCTGCTACAGGAGTAGTGGTCAAGTGTGCCATATCTACGCGGTCACGCAACTGATTGATGGTCTTATCGAGAACATCCTGTGTGCATGTGCCCAACTCTGCATTTGCCTCTGCATTGATGAGGAGCACCTCTGCATAGCGATAGATAAACCAGTCATAAGAGGTGTTTCGCGCCTCACGCTGAGTAGGATCAGCTGAGTGGAACTTAGTACATGGGTAGCCAGTCACACCTACTGATGGTGCACAACTTGGCATATTATTCTGCACACGCTCATTGTTCTGGATGTAATATGGCTTGTGATTGTTGTCAATAACCTGATAGAGACGTGGGTCACGACCAGCAATCTCGCAATCCAAAGAGTCATCACCCTGATAGCCCGAACCAGCATTATAGATAGGAGTACCATCCTTCATAAGGAATGACTCGATGAAGTCCTTGGTCAGACCATAACCATTCTCACCTGCCTGACGACCAGTCTCATGTGTCACCACGCCCTCAGTGTAGAATCGTGCGAGGATAGCTTCCTTATTGTCTGAGAGGTCAGACTGCACAAACTGGTTAGCATAGTCAAGAGGATAACCATCATAAGCCTTGGTGCCTGCGCCTGAGTCAGAACCCTTCACGATGGCATAGTTGCCACTATTGATAATGGTGTCAGTCAGATCTTTTGCCTTCTGGAGAAGGCCTTCAGATGTGATGCCGTCAGAAGCAGTCTCGTTGTGATACTTCATGTATGTGCCGTAATAGAGGCATACGCGGGCAAGCTGAGTGCGCGCTGCGTCCTTGTTGAGACGTCCCTTCTCCGAACTTGTCTTCTCAGGCAAGTTGGCAATGGCAAACTCCAAATCCTCGATAATCTTGCCGAGCACATAGTTGCGTGAGTCACGAGCCTTGTAGAGTTCTTCAGTGTCGCCTGTCTGGAGGTCAGACTCATACCAGGGCACATCGCCGAAGGTGCGAATCTTGGAATAGTACTCCTGTGCACGGAAGAAGCGTACCTCAGCCACGTACTTATTGATTTCAGCCTCTGTGCCTGTCGCTGTGGAATAGCGCTTGAGGAAGTAGTTGCAACTACGGATGTTGCCCCAGCTCCATCCACCGCCCGATGTTGGCACGGTGTACTCATTATAGAGGTAGCCACTGTAGACACGGCTCACGAAATTGTCACTCGCTCCGTCAAGTGTCGCAGAAGGACCATCAAGCATACTATTGTATAGGCCGTTGGCATACAGTTTCAAGTCACTGGCAGTCTTCCAGTAAGAATTATCTGTAAATGAGTCCATAGGGCTCAGGTCGGTATAATTACATGAAGTCAATGCCGCTCCTGCCATTATACTCATTAGGAATATATTTCTAATTTTCATTGTATGTCTATTTTGTAGTTAACATTAGGATTTCCCGTCTATTAGAGAGTAAGGTTCAGACCGATAGAGATCTTCCTATTGATAGGATAGGTCATGTTGCTGAGAGTCTCAGGATCGGTGTACTTAATCTTCATTGCAGAGAAGGTGATGAGGTTCTCGCCCTGTACGTATACTCTCAGGCGAGTAATCTTAAATCTCTTCATCAACTTTGATGGGAATGTATAACCCAGTGTGATATTCTTCAGACGCAGGTATGCAGCATTCTGCATGTAGCGTGTACAGGTCTGATGGTTACCGCCGTTGACGCCATAGTGGTGAAGTTTCGGGAAGTAAGCGCCTGTATTCTCTGTTGTCCAGTAGTCTGTAGATGTGGTCTGTGGTGTACACCACTCGTCAGTGAAGCCCCAGAACTGAGCTCCGCCATTGCCACCCCACCAGTCGCGCTTACCGATGCCCTGCCAGAACATCTCGAAGTCTACGCCTTTCCAGTCAGCACCTGCGGTGATACCGTAAGCATAACGTGGAGTAGAGTTACCGATAATCTTGCGGTCGCCAGGATTGTCTACAGTGTTGTCACCATAAGTGATCTTATTGTCGCCATCGAGGTCTTCGTATTTCACATCACCTGCGCTCCAGTTACCGCTTGAGATAGCAGACTGATTCCAGCTCTTTGCTTCCTCATCGCTCTGGAAGAGACCATTAGAGACGAAGCCCCAGATTTCACCTATCTTGCGTCCTACATAATAGTCAGAGAGGAGTTTTGTGTCGTTAGAGTACTTTGTGATCTCAGACTGATAGTCAGACAATACACCCTTGATATGATAGCCAAGACCATTCTCGAGACGGTCGCTCCACTCGATAGAGAGTTCCCAACCAGTGGTCTTCATGTCGGCTGCGTTGCTACGAGGCACGGATGTACCGAGTACGCCAGGAAGTGTAGCACCTGATGTCAACATATCCTTTGTATCACGGCGATACCAGTCGAAAGATGCACTCAGACGATTGTTGAGCCATGTACCGTCAACACCGAGATTAAACTGATTAACGGTCTCCCATGTAAATGAACTGCTGACAAGACCTGGAGCAGTCACGCCTACAGGCTGGCTACCACCTAGGAGAACACCAATCTTTGTGCTAACACCGTAGGTTGCGAGGTATGGGAAGTTGCCCGATACTGCCTGGTTACCGAGTGAACCATAAGAAGCACGTACCTTCAAGTTGTCCCACCAGCTCTTCAGAGGTGCGAAGAATTTCTCCTCAGACACACGCCATGCTATAGATCCAGAAGGGAAGAATGCATAACGGTGACCCTTAGCAAACTTAGAAGAACCATCCTCACGGCCATTGAACTCTACGAGATACTTGCCCATGAAGTCATAGTTGAGACGGAAGAAGAGACCATTAGTTGCCCACTGTGTCTCGCTACCATTTGTAGAGATATCACCAGTAGCAAGGTTGATCTGTGGTGTGTCAGCATCGATAAGGTTCTTACGTCCTACCCAGTGATATTTGTTGTGTTTCTTCTCCTGGTTGTAACCGACGAGCACCTTGAAGTTATGCTGCTTCTTCAGGTCGAATGAGTACTCAGCAAATGCATTGAATGCCTGATAGTAGTCATCAGTATTAGAAAGGGTGACACTACTTGGGTTGGTCCATGGGTAGTAGTTTTCTGTACCTGGAACAGCTGTGTAGTCATAGAAATTACGCACATGCTCATTGGTAGCCTGACCATAGAAATTCCATGTGTAATCAGCATTGATGACAAGACCCTTGATAGGAGTGATGCGCACGGCACCTGTCATCCACAAGTCATTCTGACGATACTTAGCGTTACCACCCTGCTCCATGATAGCGATAGGGTTAGTGTAGCTACCCTGTCCAGCATAGTTGCCATCAGGATGCTTTACTGGCATCAATGGGCTAAGGTCATTCTTCATCATACCAGAGTATGCGCTCAGACCTGAGTAAGCTGTGCTATTCATTGCGGTAGTACCGCCAGTAGGGTGAAGCTCGGTAGTATAAGTGTGTGTAATCTTTGCACTAACGTTCAACCATTTTGTGATGTTAGAAGAAATGTTTACGTTAGCATTGTACTTCTTGTACTTATCATCGCCTGCACTCAAGATACCCTTCTGATTGTTCATTGCCACAGAAGCGTAGTATGTAGTGCGGTCGTTACCTCCACTGATGTTGGCATTGTAAATCTGAGAGAAGGAAGTCTTGTAGAGTTCGTTCCACCAGTCAGTGTTGCCACAATAGCCGTACTTATAAGTGCTATAGTTGGTGTCGAAGAATACTGGTGAATCATATGTACCGTTGGCATACTTCTTAGCATATTCGTATACCAGGTCATTGAAATAGTGACCACTACCACCATCATTCTTGTTTGCCTCATCCATCATGGTGAGGTATGTCAGAGAGTTGACGTTGTGATAAGAGTTTGCTGGGCTCTGCCAGTAACCGTTAGCATTGAATGTGATAGTAGGCTTGTCGCTCTTGCGTCCCTTCTTTGTGGTGATAAGGATCACACCATAAGCTGCACGAGCACCATAGATGGCAGCTGAAGAAGCATCCTTCAACACAGAGATAGACTCTACGTCATCAGGGTTAACAAGGTTGGCATCCATCTGCACATTGTCAACCAATACAAGTGGGCTACCGCCATTAAGAGAGGTATTACCACGGATGTTAAAACTTGAAGAAGCACCAGGAGCACCACCGCTGCTCATTGTCACGTTCAAGTTAGGTACCACACCCTGGAGTCCCTGACCGATGTTGGTGATAGGGCGGTTTTCAAGTACCTTGCCATCAACGTTAGCAACAGCACCAGAAAGGTTTACCTTCTTCTGTGTACCATAACCTACGACTACCACTTCGTCAATGCTCTGTGAGTCTTCAGAAAGGGTCACGGTGAGTTCCTTGCCATCCCATTTCACCTCGCGGTTTTCAAAACCGATGTAAGAGATAACAAGTACAGTGCCTTTACTTACGCCATTAAGAGAGAATTGTCCGTCAATGTCGGTGACGGTTCCGTTCTTTGTGCCCTTAACTGCTACTGTGGCACCGATGACTGGTTCGCCAGAAGCATCCCTGACAACACCTTTACAAACGGAACCCTGCTGTGCTGCCTGTGCAGCTGTCAATGAGTTAGTGGGGGGGGTAGTAAATGTACCCGCATTGGCATTACCTGCTATCATCGAAGACAACAATAGCGTCATGCCCAAGTTAGTTCGTCTACTCATGTGTGATTGTTTTAATTGTTAGTAAATTTCCTACGTCCAAAATTACAATAATATTTATAATATGCAAGAGTTTTTAATCAAATATTATTAAGATTTTAACGTATGATAACGTTTAGAAGGGATTTCTATTGTGATTTCGTACTAATATTATCAGTAGCTAACATTCTTAGTTGTAAATTTAAGATATTCTTTGACGGCATCAGTTCTCTTAAATTGGGTGCAGCGAGGAGGCAGCACCTACTATGATTACCATGGTACGGCGAGGTCTCCGTACCTCCTATGAAAACAAAAAACCGCTGGCTTGTGATGAGACAAACCAGCGGAGTAAGTGTTGTGAAATTGTATGGAGTGTTATTTGATGTTTGCGACCATCTTTGCCTGCTCATTTTCAGGATCAAGTTCGAGCACCTTATTAGCATACTCCTTGGATGTAGCAGTGTCATTCTGAATCTGCAGAGCATAAATCATGTTGTAGAGGTATGCCTGGATGAGACGAGACTTAGATGTACCCTCGATACGACCATCCTTGAGGATAACCTCAATGAGCTTGTCATAGTGAGGTTTTGCAGCGCCCTTCTTCAAGTCAGGGTCAATTATACCAGCCACACGTGCACGCTGGAAAGCAGCAAACTCAGCAGCATCCTCAAACTTCTCTGCCAACTCAGCATACACCTTGTCAGCCTTCTCTACAGCTGCAGTCTGAGCAGCACCAGTCAGTTTGCTTGCGTTGTATGTGCACATAGTACCGAGAGCTGCATAGTCAGAAGCTGTAGCCTTGGTGTTCTTTGCGAGATACTGCTCATATGCAGGAATTGCATTGTCGTAGTCCTCTTCATCGCTATATGTAGTAGCAATCTGCTTGAGAGCGTCAATCTTTGCATCCTCATTAGCATCCTCAAGAGTCAGAATCTTATTGAATGACTCACGAGCCTGAGCATAGTTCTTTGCACCTACGTTAGCATGACCTGCATACTGATAGTCAAAAGCAGAGAACTTAGCCGAGTCACTTGCATTGAATAGTTTGTCAGCATACTCAAGAGCCTTAGCATAGTCCTTGGTCTCTGTATAGTTGTAGAGGGAAAGACGATTGAATGCTGCGTAGCGTGGTGAACGCTTAGCACCAGCCTGAGCTACCTCAAGAGATTTAGGATAGTTGGCTGTGAGGAACAGGTCAGTAGCATAAGAAGCGAGCTGACCATCTTCCATCTTAGACTGGTCTACCTTGCCATAGTATTCGATAGCCTTCTTTACGTCACCTGTGCGGTCAGCAATCTCAGCTGCAAGGATATCTACTGGATAGCCAGGTACATTGATACGCAACTGCTCCAATGCATCAATAGATGACTGAGGGCTTGACTTTGCCATCAGGTTAGCATAACGACGATAACCCTCTGGGTTAGTCTTGTCCATATACATAGCCTGCTGGAACATCTCAGCTGCACGGCCACCATTGTCATTATGGATAGCAACGTCAGCAAGGAGGATGTATGCCTCACCGCAAGACTTATTCTTTGCTGTAGCCATGTTAGCATACTGCTCAGCCTTCTCAGTATTGTCCTGCTTGAGATACTCACGACCGATGGCTACGAGAGTCTTGCTATCTTTCTTGAAAGGTTTGGCAATCTTCTCAATCTGCTTGTCAGCATCAGAAGCACCTGACTTAAGAATGGAAACAACCTGCTCAAGTGCAGCCTTACTGTCTTCCTGGGCACTGATAGGAGCGCTAACTATCGTCAGCATGGCTCCGCAAACCAAATATTTTATTGTCTTCATAATCTTATGTTTATTTCAATCAAAAGTTATTATTCTTACGATAGTGTTTCTTACTCCATTAGTCGGTCACGTGCACCTTTCTCACCGTGAGGTTGCCATATGCAGGAAGCAAACCAGCCTTCAGCACTATGAGTTGTCCTTTGTCCTGAGATATGATAAAGTTGGAGAATCCTGTCGGCAAACCCATATGCGTGTCATTAAGCAATATATATAATGTGCGCACTAGCGGATAGGAGGCATTATAGAAATAATACTGATATGGCTTGTATGAGTTGAGTGTGTTAGCCACATCGATACTTGTCACAGCCATTGGGCGTATGCCTTTTCGGAATGTAAGGTTAGTGCTATCGCGCTTATCATTAAGCCAATTGCTACCAAGGATGCCAATTGCACCCTTATTGTCTTCGACATATTTTATCACGTCCTCCACCTTCTTGACAGCCATGACATTTGGCGAACTAATCGGTTTGCCACCAAGTATGGAGTCCTCAGCATAATGCACAGTAGAAGACTTAGGATTATCAAAGACTACGGTAATCTTGCCAACCTTAGAGTTAGGATATATCTGGTTCCAGTTGGTCACCTCGCCCTTGAGTATCCTCTTTATATCTTTCACACTGATGCAAGAGTCAGTGTTATGCTTATTTTCTATCAAAGCAAGTCCGTCATAAGCGAACCTGATGGTGCGAGGGAACTGCTTCTCAGCTTTAAGCTTTGCCAGTTCCTCCGGCTTAAAGTCACGCGATGTTATCGCCATGCTGACTTTCTTGTCAAGAAGCATCTGTATGGCTTCCGACTCACTCGTATATATAGGTGTCAGTTTGGCGTCCCTGTAGATAGATTCGAAGAGCTCGCGCTCCTCTTCGATGACAGGACTGAAACTTTCGTCAGAGGCAAAAGATATTGCCCCTGACGAATATGTGTCTGTTCTGCCGTCTTTGCTCTTACGCTGACCGCATGAAGAGCAAAGACTTGCAGAAAGTATTAATCCTACTAATATGTAAGACAGTTGTTTCATTTTGGAAATGTTATTACTGCAGACGGAATGTTACAGGTACGTTGTACTTAACGCGCACTGCAGAACCATTCTGCTTACCAGGAATCCACTTAGGCATGCCACTCACAAGACGAGAAGCCTCACGGTCGAGAGATGGATCAACGGATCTTACGACTTTCACGTCGGTGATAGAACCGTCACGCTCTACGACGAACGAAACTACTACACGTCCTTGAACACCATTCTCCTGTGCTACTACAGGATACTTCACATTCTTGGAGAGGTATTCCATGAGAGCTTGGTTGCCACCAGGGAATGAAGGCATCTGCTCCACAACGTCGAACACCTTGTTTTCCTCTTCATGCTTAGGAGGTTCTGGCTGTGCAATTACTTCCTTGGCCTTGAGTATCTCACCATTAGCGTCATCGTTACCCTTCACGTCGAAAGAACCGATAGCAGTCTTGGTGTTCATGATTTCGTCCTGAGACTTCAATTCATCTTCAGGTTTTACCTCTTCGTCCTTCTTGATGACAGGAGCGGTAAACTTGATAGAACTCTTGACCTTTTCCACTACTTTCTCAGGTTCTACGTTGACCTTCTTCTGCTCAACCTTTGCTTCCTTCTTAGGTTGCTCCAGTGCAGAGAGTTCCACCACCTGAGTCATTGCTGCTCTTTTGGCTGCTGCTTCGTCAGCGATATTCTTAATAGTAAGACCAATCTGACAAAGTACGGCAAGCACGATTACAGCAATGATAGAGATTGTATTACGCTTACCCGTGCCCTTTCGGATGCGGTATGCGCCATATTCCTGGTTACGTCCGGCGAACACCATGTCCGCCCATTCACCAGATATCAAATCGATTTTTGACATTGTTTTCTCTTTCTTACTTAGTTAATACTGTGTCATCGCCGATTATTCCACGCCTTTAGCCTTGAGGAGCTTCATGTCGTTGGGGTTAATCTGGTCGATAACATACTTGCCTATGCTGCAAAGCTGCATTTCGTCGAGAGCGTCAATCACATTCTTGTAAAGTGATTTGTCGGTAGCCTTGATGATGATGGTCATGGTCTGAATCTTCTCGCCATTGATCTCACCCTTCTTGATGTCTGACAATTGCTTGTTATAAACAGAGTCTGGCATCTCTTCCTTCTTCGCGTCGAGTTCGGCCTTAGCCTTCATCACCTGAAGCACAGGTTGAGTGTTATCCTCTGTCACGTGTGTCATAAACACCTTACGGATACCGTCCTTGCCCCATGTGGTCTCCTTCAAGCATGAAGGATCATCATATTTAGGCAGACCTGCTACGTAGTAGATCTTGTCGTTGCCCGCAACATATACTGTAATGGTGTATGACGCCTTTGTCACAGTCTTGTCATCATCGTTCAGCTTCTGGTCGTTACTTGGCATACTCAACTCCATTGTCTGTGGTTTAGCCAATGATGTACAGAGCATGAAGAATGTGATAAGAAGCATCATCATATCCACCATAGGCGTAAAGTCTACGCGGACATTGATTTTCTTTTGTTTGCTTGTATCTTTCTTTGCCATATTACTTCTCGTCTGAACCTGTTTTTAATGAAGTGATCAGATAGTAACGGTTTTGATTCATATCCTGAAGCTCAGACATAATCTTCTTGATGTTCTCGTAAGGAGTATCAGAGTCTGCCTTGATAGCTATCTTCAAATCATCATTTGCCGCTACTGCCTCGGTAACCCAGAGCTGGAACTCCGATTTGCCGCCGTCAATAGAGTCGAGAGGAATACCAGCCTCTTTGCTAGTGATAACCTCTGTCATTTTCTCAGAAGGAAGGTCGAGATAACCCTTAAGGCTTCCTACAGGAATACCCCACATAGGGTCTGTCTGGAACTTCTTCATCTCCTGGCCGTTCAGGCCAATGCTGCATTTTTCATCCATACCCTGGATGACTGCCAGGACGTCGTTCTGATTGTCCATGCTCATGAACACCTTGCCCTCCTTGCTGACAACGATGTTGAGCACGTCCTTCTCAGGGATCTTGATCTCCGACACGGATGATGGCTGGTTTACCTTTACTGGTTCATTCTTCACGAATGTTGATGTCAACATGAAGAATGTCAGCAAAAGCACCATCACGTCCGACATAGGAGTCATGTCTATCCAGACGTCGCTTTTCTTCATTTTTAACTTACCCATATCCGAATAAAATTTAAAGGGTTAGTTAAATTAAGCTTCTGGGTGCTTGTCTTCGTATGTATGTGCGATTGTGTAACCAATCTCGTCCATTGCAAATGTAAGCTTATCGATCTTGTTTGTGTAGTAGTTGTAAGAAACCACAGATACCCAAGATGTAGCGATACCAGATGCGGTGTTCACGAGGGCCTCAGAAATACCAGTTGAAAGTGCCATAGAGTCTGCACCACCACCAGCTGCCAGAGCGGCGAATGAACGGATCATACCGAGCACAGTACCGAACAAAGCGGTAAGAGTACCGAGGGTAACGATTGTTGCGATGATAGGCAAGTTCATTGTCATTGTAGGCATCTCGAGAGCTGTAGCTTCCTCATGTGCGTTCTGGATGGTAGCAACCTTCTCCTTGAGCTTGATGTTAGCGTTCTCCATTTCCTTATATGATTTAAGGTCAGCGAGAACTACGTTTGCTACAGAACCCTTCTGCTTGTTGCAGAGCTGCTCAGCCTTAGCGATGTCACCAGCCTTGAGAGCTGCCTTGATGTTTTCTGTAAACTTTGTAACGCTACCCTTACCAGAGCAAGCAGAGATTGCGATGTAACGCTCTACTGACATTGCGATCACAGTACAGAGAAGACCGAGGATGATAGGAACGACCCATCCACCTTTGTAGACTGTACCGAGCATATTCAATGGATGACCTTCAGGATCGCCGTTAGCGAAGTTGCTTGGGTTACCCAAGAAGAAAAGGTAGAAACAAATACCTACCGCGAATGCGAAGATAATGATAATGATTGCATGACGAACACCCTGGAAGCCCTGCTTCTTAGGTGCGGCTGTTTTTGTAGCTGCCATAACTTTTAGATTTTAATTGTTTTTGTTAATATTATTAGTTGATAAATGTTTATTCTCTTTTGTATGGAGTTTAGACTTTATCCCTGCGGTTTTCAGTCTTCTAAACGCAAATGTAGGGATTTTATGTCTTATTGACTCTATGATTAAGACTTTTTAACCACGATTTTTCTTCTTCACCTTTATTTATTACTTCAGTCTAGCCAATGTTTCACCGATGCGCTTCATTGCTTCTTTGATGTTTTCATCACTTGTAGCATAACTCATGCGGAAGCATTCTGGGTCACCAAAGGCATCGCCTCCTACTGTCGCAACATGGCCTACCTCAAGCAGATACATAGCAAGGTCGTTAGAATTATTGATTACTCTGTCGCCATCTTTCTTACCATAGAAGCTTGTACATTTTGGGAACAAATAGAACGCACCCTGTGGGCAGTTCACCTCAAGACCTGGTATCTGCTTTGCGAGATCCACGATAAGGTTTCTTCTGCGCTCGAAGGTTTTTCTCATCTCTTCTACTGGTGCTTGGCTAAGAGTATAAGCAGCCTCAGCAGCCTTCTGACTGATAGAGCAAGGTCCACTGGTGTATTGACCTTGGAGTTTGTTACATCCTTTCACTATCCATTCAGGACCAGCGATGTATCCAATACGCCATCCAGTCATGGCATAAGCCTTAGATATACCGTTTACGACCACAGTTTGCTCCTTCATACCAGGAAACTGTGCGATACTCTCGTGCTTGCCTACATAATTTATATGCTCATAGATTTCATCTGCGATGACGATGATATCTTCATGCTTCTTTATAACATTTGCAAGAGACTCGAGTTCATCCTTTGTATATACGCTTCCCGTTGGATTGCTTGGAGAGCAAAGGATGAGCACGCGTGTTTTAGGTGTAATAGCATTCTCCAACTGCTCCGCAGTCATCTTAAAGTTCTGCTCAAATGTAGCATTCACAATGACAGGTTCGCCACCTGCGAGCTTCACCATCTGCGGATAGCTCACCCAGTAAGGAGCAGGGATTATCACCTCGTCGCCATCGTCCACGAGAGCCATGATAGTATTACACACGCTCTGCTTGGCACCATTTGACACGAGAATCTCGTTAGGGGTGTATTCGAGTCCGTTTTCTTTTTTAAGTTTTTCGACGATGGCTTTTCTCAAGTCCATGTACCCAGGCACAGGAGAATAGTAAGACCAGTTGTCGTCAATAGCTTGTTTTGCGGCAGCCTTTATTCCATCAGGAGTATGAAAGTCAGGTTCACCTACACTCAGATTAATAACATCAATGCCTTGTGCCTTCATCTCTGAACTTTTCTGTGACATAGCCAGAGTTGCCGAAGGTGCCAGGCGGTTAAGACGGTTAGATAATTTTGCCATTGAAACTTATATTTGGTACGCAAAATTACTATTTTTTTTCATCTTCTCGGCAAAAAACTTGATATATTTTTAGAATATGCGCACTAAATCGTAAGATTGTAACAAAGTCAAGCAAAATGTCAGGACACGCTATTTTTATCGCCTTAGACAGCGTCTAAGACATTACACTTTGTCATCTAGAGATGTCAAAGTATGGATATTCTACCTATAATCTTATCGTTGGTAGTCTTTATGACACGCAGATCTCTTGCCAGACGCAGACGAAAACGCACCATTCGCAGATAGAGGAATATGCCTACGGGGAAGATGATGGCGGAGGCTATATTCATCCATTTCGTTTCAAACGGACGGGTATGCGCCTTGGTAGCCAAGACAGGATAGTTGTTTATCTCCGTGAGTACATACTTATCACGAGTATTGGCAAGGTCTTCGATGACCTGTTCCAATTTTTCACTGATATTCTCTATCGCATGATCAGGCTCATACTTGAAGAACACCTTTATTATATTAGGCAACTTTATCAACTTGTGCTCTCTTGCGTAAGTGGCAATGCTCTCGTTGATAGTTGTCAGTATCTCTGCATCCTCGCCATACTTCGGGTCGTCGATAATGACTTCCTTTCCCATGAGGTGGCGCTGGACGCGTATTCCCAAGAGGCGACGCATCCTTTCGGCGATGGCATCCAGATTGAATACCACCGAGTCCTTATTAGCCTTATAGGTGATAAATACTGCAAGTGGCGTCAGCACGATGGTGGATAATAGACATCCAAACCACAGGTTCCATGCGTCTATCTTCGCCATACGCGTACCAGAGTTGTCGAGTATGTAGTAGACGATGAAGATGAGCACGGACATAATAATCGGTAGTCCAAGTCCACCTTTTCTTATTATAGCGCCCAGCGGAGCACCGATAAAGAAGAATATAAGACAGGAGAACGCCAGAGTAAACTTGGCTATCTTCTGCATATTATGGGTACGGATATAGAAGTCGATATCGCCAGAAATCATACTTCTGAAATCCAGCTCCGACTTCTCCCTACTGATATCGCTGATACACGTCGATATGGCGCGTTGCTTCTCTTGCAGGGTAAGTTTGTTGTATACGGAGTCAATGTTAACCTTGTCGAGTTTCTTTTTCTTTGCTGACACTGATGCCATGGATGCAGTCTTTGCTACAGGAACACTATTGTTAACAGCCTGCGAATCAGCGACACTCAATTGATAGTATATCGGGCGGAAATCGGCATACAAGGCACGTCCCAAACTGTCAAGTCTCGCACTGAGCGAGTCCGTAGCATGGATAAGTTGGGGCAAACCCTTGGAGCGGGCATCATTGGAAAGCATTGAAGCGTCAGCCATATTAAAGTCAGCATCGAAATCAATGAGTATCTGCTTATGAAAGAAGGTTTCACGACGATAAGGTACGGAAGCCTTGCCACCGAGTTCCTGTGACTGCATATTCTCAAACCATTCGCCGTCCCAGAGTGTCAGCAGTAGGTGCTTCTTATCGGCGGTGGACTGTATCATACCCGAATCAGCGAGGATAATAGCCTGATCCTCATAACTACCTGTCATCCTGTAGATAGTCATGCCGTAGAGTTTTCCCGTACCGACATCCTTCTTCTGCACGAAGACATTGCACTGCGGTATGCCGTCATAGAATATACCTTCAGGTATCTCCAGTTCGGGCGACTTCTGCTTCATGGAGATAAGCAACTGGCTGAGTTTCAAGTTTGCCTGTGGTCCTACATAGTTTTGGAATACGAAGGAACAAGCGCATATCAGCGTCACGATGGCTATGAGCGGACGGAATATCTGCATGAGCGAGATGCCCGCAGCCTTAAGAGCTGTGAGTTCGCAACTCTCACCGATATTACCGAAAGTGATGAGTGACGACAACAATATGGCGAGTGGCAAAGCTTGTGGCAACAGGATGAGTCCCATATACCAAAAGAAAAGTGCCAAGATGTCGAGCGTAAGGCCCTTGCCTATCAGATCGTCAACATAACGCCAAAGAAACTGCATCATCAGTACAAACTGACAGATGAAGAAGGCACCTGCAAACAGTGTCAGGAATTGCTTGGCAATGAAAATGTGCAGTCTCTTGGGTCTGAGATTCATATTAGTTGGTGATAGTTTGCAAACAAAGCGGTTGCAAAATTACACATTATTTATTATATAGCCTTTATGAACCCCTATTTTTTAGGAAGGGTTAAATATTTTGCCATTTTTCTTGCGGGATTAAATAAAAATGCATACCTTTGCA
>CAVABU010000051.1:0-16420 GCA_963586965.1 Gemmiger formicilis | reverse complement strand
GTCTTATCGATAAGTCTCACTCTTTGTGCAACCAGCACCCTTCCTCATACGAGTTGATGATGCCGATGGCTTGCAGATAGGAGTCAAAGCCTCCAGTTTCGTGGCATCGTATTCTGCTTATGATAGTCGAAGTCATCAAATGCCCTTCGGAAAGACTCTCGCTTGTTGAGGACGCATTCCCATGAAAGACCTGCTAGGAACCCTTCGAGTATGTAAATCCGATAAAACGAAATGCGCTCGATTGGCAAAACGAAATGCGTAAAAATTGAGAAAAACGAAATGCACATAGGAGAAGCGCACACATGATGCGTCTCCATCATGTAAAAAGCAACCTTGAGGGTTGCTTTTGTCGTAATTCAAATGGTGTTCGAATGGTACTTGAATGGTGTTTGACTATATTGTCCCTATGTTCGCTCCACTCGTCATATTAGTCCTTCCTTATTTCCATGTCAATTGCTTCTCGCCACTCCAGAAGACGCCTTTGCCTACTGATGTTGGTGTAGGAGTAAGCACATTCAAATCTGGGTCTACATATACACAGTCCAGCGAACTGCCTCCAGCCAATTCGTGCCAACCACCGATGTCGGCGAAGTGTACTTTATTACCTGTGGTCACATTGCCATTGATGACTCTCCACTCCTTGCCGTTATACATATCGGCGAAGACATAGTAGTAGTCCGTAGAGCAATTGAATACCACAACGTCTATAGGCATTCCTGCCCATGAGTTCATCAGACCGTAAAGTGGAATCTTGTAGTATGTCACTCCGCCCGTCGTGCCACTCGCCAGTGAGAAGGAGGCCGCAGAGGTGCCACCGAAGTATACTCCCATCGTATTACCACTTACCACTGCCATGACCTTGCCTCGATGACCGAAATAGCATCTACACCAGATGTCTTGCGTATAGAAGCGCAGATGTCGTCCTGATGAGTGTGTGCCTTGATGGTATAAGTCACCAGTGAAAGTCATATTGCCGTTAGAGTCGAAGGATACTCCTCCTACCTTCTCTCCTGATGTATCGACACATTTGAGCGACTTGAAACTACCTGTAATACCGCTTACCTCGCCTGAGAATGTTCCGCTTGTGGCATTCACCTCACCAGAAATCTTCGCTCCCGTGGCCTCCAGTGTGCCGTCATATTTCACCTTGAAGTTTGCTTCACTTGCGGTCTCGCCTCCTACCCACAATGGGTAGCCGTTGGTCTCGTCTTCCACTCCGCCAAAGCATCCTTGCACCTTGTTCTGACTGTTGGTCACTACTATCTGATTGGTTTGTGCCAGGCGCATCACGGCATTGTTAGCCACTATCAGTGGTGTGTATATTGGTGACATGGAGTTCATCTTTAGCCAGTATGCAGTGCTTTTGTCCGCAGGCTTATCGTCACTCGTAGAGGTGTGGCTGACCCTGCACTGGTATATCTTAAATGTGCCGTCCCCTGCCGTCACGGTCACGATGTCCAGATATCTTGGCTCGGTCTCCAGTGATGCGTCATTGTGATATTGCGTGCTCACTTGCCATTCGGTCACGCGTATCACCATACCTGCCTGGCCGTTGATGCCGTCTTTGGCAAAATATCCCTTGCACACTGCATCTGTATATGTGGCATCCACTTTCTGCCACTTATATGCCGTGCGCTCCCATAGCCATTTCTCCTTCGTGGCGGTGTAGGTCGTGGCCCATCCTGTCGTTGGTGCTGTCGTCCCACTATCCCCGATGGCATATTGGGTCTCCTTTGTCACAAAGTCAGTGTTCATGCCTATGATTCTCTTGCCCACGTATGCCACCGTGCCATCCGTGTAGGTGGTCTTAGTGCATTCCCATATGTAGGGACGCGAAGGGTTTATAAACGGGTAGAGGTAATACCAACTAATCCATGTCGTGGTGTCTTCGGGTGTCGTGGTGTCTGCCGTCATGGTGAAGAGTCGCACTTCACTCGCTATGCCGTTACCCGTGTCACCAGGGTCGCCTTTGGCTCCATCAGAGGGCGCCCACCGACAGGTGAACGCTCCCTTAAATGTTCTTGATTCCATAGACCTTCAATATTTCAATATTTCAATATTTACATATTTAAATCTTTCCATCTTCCATCGCCTGGCTTGCCACCTCCTTGGCGTGCTTGCGCCACTGTTGCATCTCTTGCCACTCCTGCAGATGCTCCGTGTCATCCTCGTCGAGCAGATGATTATTGATGATGGCTTGCATCACGTCACGTGGATAACGTGCAGTGATGATGGCATCCACGATGCGGTCTCTTGTCATGGGTTGTGCCACTCTCACGGCATAACCTTCCCACTGGGTGATGGTCTCTGCCTCCTTATCATCGGAGGTAGTAGCAGAGGCTTCGTTAGTCACGGTCTTGGCTTCCACATCGAAATTGATGCACACTGTTGCACCTTCACGCTCCACCAATGAAGGCTCTACGGAATAAATGGTCTTTCTCAGTTCCATAATGATAAAAGTTTTTAATGTTATTACTATCTTATTCTATCTCATAGTCGGGCAGTCCCGAGGTGTTTCTTCTCACCAGTTTACCCTTGAAGGGGAAGCAACCATTCTGCTTCACATACTCCATGGTGTGTATCAGACGTTGGTTGCAGGTGAAGAATTTATACTTCATGCCATTGTCTTCCACTTGTACGACGGCTGCAGGCTTGTCGTATTTTGACCTTACGTCAAGTTCGGCATCGGTAAACACCAGTTCTCTGCCAGCAAGCATCGCCACTGACACCTTTGCGCCCTCAAGCATCCGCTTGCCGTCGGCATCACGGTTTTCAAACCGCGGTATCTGCAATTCCTTGAATGATTTCATATCCATTATCTTCTTCCATAAGTTATAACCGCTACAGTGCATCAGCCATCCGCGATAGGCATTAGCCACCTCATATCTCCGCATATGGTCTGAGAGTCTGTGCATCTTCTGCTTAAATCTGCGCTTCATCTTGTCGCGGAGCAATGTGTGACCAAAATAGAACTTATATCCCACGAAGTCCAGACAGTGCTTTTCATCGATTATCTGCACGCTCACGCCATCATGTAGTGGTTGGTGCATCACCATTGTCGCGTATTCGCGGATATGGTTGACAGCCTTCCACACCTCCTTCTTGTCAGCGCTCATGACGACGATGTCATCGCAGTAGATTTCCACTCTCACATCATACATCTGCATCACCTCCCTGCATAGTCCGCTGAGGTAAAAGTTAGCAAATGGTTGCACGGGATATAGACCTATGCCAAGACCTTCGTCACACGCCGTGAAGAGTTCCCGTAGCAGATAACGGATACCCTTGTCGCCAAAAGTGCGACAGGCGCACTCATAGATGCAATCTTGGTTTATCTTGTGGTAAAACTTCACGAAGTCCATCTTGGCGTAATATATGCGTCTATGATGGCGCATCTCGTCTATATATCTCGCCGTGCGACGTGCTGCATAGTGTATGCCCTTGCCCTTGATGCTCGCCGATGAGTCCACATAGAGATTCTTCACCAGCGTGGGCATTATCACTTGCATCAAGGCGTGTTGCTCGATGTGGTCGGGATAGAATGGTAACTTATGCAGTAACCTATCCTTGCCACACGGGCAATGCCTCACGCACTCATGACCTTCCGAGGTGTGAAATGTGCCCTCCTCGAGTTCTCTTTGCAGTCTGTCAATGTTGGCTTCCGCATCAAGGTCGAATATCTTCACTCCCTTGTGGCGGTTTTTGCCTTTCCTCGCGGCCTTGCTCGCTTGCACCAGGTTGTCGCGGTCATATACTTGATTTATTCTTAATTTTCTGTTCTTACCTCTTTTCATTGCCTTGCGCTTCCACGCCAGCAACGGCTTCTCAGGTACGCCTTCTACACTCATTGACTCATGGGCTTTCGGCACGTGCTCACAACTGCACCACTTACTTGCGCACGGGGACTCTATTGCCATTTTCTTCTCATCGCTCATACCCTACGTCTTTTGTCTTTGCTCTGTCGGAGATGTATCTCTCTCCTCCATCGAGTCAGGCTCAATCGTGTGCCGACATCCCCATCAATATATGAGAGGGACGGCAGTGTTATTTCTTTTTAGTGTATAATTTCAGACGAGCGCCGATGTTCGTCCTCGAGTTCGAGAAACCGTTATTCGAGTTCGCGTACGACAAGCCGCACGAAGCACCGTTATTCGCGTTACCCCCAACGTTCAGCAGCTCCACGATTTGTTGCCTTTTTTATTCTATTTTAGTGTATAGAAGTTCCTTTTTAGCGCGGTTGCAGCGAGGACGCTGCAACTACTTTAGATACCTTTTCTCCATCACGACATACTCACCAGTTCTGCTCCGTTCACGATTTCCACTTCTCCGTAGAAGGCCAGACGAGCGCCGATGTCCGACCCCGAGAGCGAGAAACCGTTATTCGAGTTCACGCACGACAAGCCGCACGAAGCACCGTTATCCGCGCGACCCCCAACGAGCAGCAGCTCACCTCCTGTGCTCGCCCAGTATGCATCGCTATAGTATGATAACGAGGAGCCACCTCCGGCTTGCGCTATCATGTCCCAGTATTCACTCAGTTGCATCTTGGTGACGAAGGCATTTGATGCGGATGATAGGCAGGTGAACTTGCGTCCGTCGGCGGTATTGCTCACCTTGTTGCCACTATACACCACGGCATACCTCGTCGTGCCATCCATATAGAAGCGGATGCCTGGGCGGAACTCCCACAACTTGCCCCATAGGTCTTCTATGCCAAACAATTTCACTGGATACTGATTGCCCAGCGTGCTGTCATTATATAGCACACTGCCCGAGCCATCGCCCAGCGACCGCGTCTGACCCATAGGCACATCACGACAGTTCTCCCATGATGATGACTGAAATCCTGCGCCTATCACCGACTGCGAGTTGAGATTGCCATACTTCGCCTGATATAGAGCATTGATAAGGCAATGGAATTGATAGTTGGCCAAGCCAAAGTCAGTGCCTGTATTCTGCGCACAAGCCCAAAATGCTGACATCGTCTTCGAGTGCGCAGGTGTCACGTCGGGACGGGAGTGACCTGCGCCATTGCCATCCACATACATCAGATATGCGCCCACCCACTCTGGTGAGTCAAAGGTGTGACCGCCCGAGATAGGGTTTAGTCCGCCAAATGTCATCGTCTTGTCAGATGCCTTGAAGTGGCACTTCGGCACGTGCACCATAGTCTCATACTTGCTCGCATCATCCACCGCCGTGCCGTCAGCAAATTTGGTCCAGTCCGTGGGATGCAGTTTTGCTGCATACACCTTGCCTCCCGACACCTTCATCATGTAGCCACCCATGGAGGCTATATACTGGTCCACCACCAGTGACTCATGGATGGTAAAGGCTGGACTGCTCGACTGCTCTAGTGTAAACGAGGGATAGAAGAGTTGGTCTGCCACCTTCGACCCGAGTTTCTCTATCGGTATACGTTTCAGACTACCTCCCGTCTCCACCAGCAGGTTGTCACTGTCATTAAGGCTCGTAGCCTTCGTCATCTCTGTAATCTTCTGAAATGTTGCCATAATTCGTCTATTTTTTAATATTTCAATAGTTCAATATTTCCATATTTCCATCTTCCTCATATCACTTCTCCCTCCCCTCATGGGGAGGGCTGGGGAGAGGCTTATCTTACTCCGTCAGCGTGACTGCCACTTCCACTGCCACGTCGCTATAGTAATAGTTGCCTGCCTGGCTACTGTCGGGCGTACACTTTGCCATCGCCGAGGTCAGCGTCACGTTGGCACCCGTGCCCGAGCCAGTCTGAGTGTTGAGGGCGTTGTATACCGTCCATGTCCAGGATGTGGCACCAGTATACTTGCTTCCGTTCTGCCGTAGAGATAGCACATACTTGGCATCATTGCTTTGCGAGATGGCATCAGGATTAGTCCCGTCAGGCTCTGCACTTATCTGCCACTCGTCGGCATCATCGGTCACTCGCTGTGCGTCCGTGGCTTTTGCTACCCACGTGTCACCCTCCTTGTGTAGGAGTTTCACGGAGAATACTGACGACCCGTCCACCATGTCTCGCGTCACCTTCAGTGTCTTGCCCGTCTGACCCTCTATGGTCACAAAGTCCTGCATCCACTCCAGTTTCCACGAAGCATTGAACTCATCATCCGATATGGCATTCGTGCCATATAGATATGTAGCCGTCAGCGTGGTGCTCTCCTGGTCGGCATTGAGCGTAGAGCAGGAGGTCGTGATGTTGACACTGTAACTGTCTGCTCCTGCCTGCTGTATCAGCACATCCTCCGTACCACTCACCGTGTCGGTGATGCTATTGGTGATGTAGGTCAGCGTGAAGCCTATCACCTGATTAGACACGATGGTCTTGCTTGCCACATTGTCCAAGACTCGCAGATAGTAGTATCCGTCCGAGGAAGCCTTCTTCGCCCACTTGTTGTCGGTCGAGATGTTCCACCCTGCATAGTCGCCCGATGTGGCAGGCGAGGCGTCAAATGCGATCTCCGTGCCTCTATACGTCCACTTCACGTCGGTCACCGTCACGGCATTGCCCATGGCGCTCTTCACTGCCACCTTCAGGCATGGTTGCTCCGTAGGTGTAGTCTTCCAGTCCACTGACAGTGCACCGCTTGTGGGGTCTATGGCCTGGAATAGTGCTGCGCCACTCTCCACACCGCTTTTGTCTATCTTCACGATGTTTCGACTGACATATATCTGGTCGCCAGTCCTGATGAAGCGCACCGTGAACGCTCCTTTTACTTTGTTAGCCATAATATTTCAATATTTCAATTGTTTCATCTTTCTCTTATCACTCCCTCCCCTCCATGGGGAGGGCTGGGGAGAGGCTTATCACTCCCTCCCCTCCATGGGGAGGGCTGGGGAGAGGCTTATATTACTCGTCCCACACTGCCATTGCCCGCTTGAGTTCATCCAGGCTCATCAGCACACCACCGAGCGCCTCGGCAGCCTTCGCCGTATCGGTGTCCACCTTGAGCAGTTCGTTTTCGTTGACTGCCATCTTTGTGCCCACATTGTTCACCTTGTGCCACTTGGCATTCATGCCCTTGGCCTCTGCCTTTTCTGTCATCACTATCGCGTATCTCATAACATATTCAATATTTCCATTTTTAAATATATCCATCTTTCGATGCAGTTATCTTCTCCGTGCGATGAAGATATCTTCTATAGCCGATGAAGATATCTTCTCTGGCCATCGCAGATATCTTCTTTTTTATCCTCTCCTAATATATCAGCACGTTGCCACTTTCATCCGTCAGCACCACTGTGGAGTCTTCGCTCGTCAGCAGACTGCATGGCTCTCGCTCGGTGATGTCCATCGCCACGTCAAACCAACACAGGTTTTTCTCCTTACCGATGCCAAGGCTCTCCACCGTGCACGTCATCTCCTCGCCCGTCTGACGATACACCTTGTCGGCATACTTATAGGCGCTCGTGGCCGTATCCCACACTCGTGCTTGCGTCCACCACTGTATGTCGTAGTAGAGCGTGGGGTATGTTATCAACTGCTCACCGCTGGCGAAGATGCCGCGATTATAATAGGTGGTCTGCCCCACGGCGATGTCGCCTCCTCGTGCCACCTCGTGCTGAGTCAGTGGACTCATGTCTCTCTGCAGAGTGATGCCTGCGCTTGCCATGACCTTGCCGTCGGAGACGAACTGCACCTCCAACTCTTCCTTCCACACAAATCTCATGTCAAATACTATCTCTGGGAATGCCACCTTAGTCACCTCGGGATGCTCCACGCCTCCAGCCACTATCGGAGTCTCACTGCCACGCACCACCAGTCGCATGGTCATGCCTTCGGGGAGTGAGGTCTGAGTGGTCAGTCCTTGAGTCAGCGTCACTGTCACCGTGCGCTCATAACTCTTGCCGTCCACGTATTGACTCCGCTTGCCTGCGGTCTCCTTGCCCTGCGCCACGAGATATTCATAGAGCGAGAGCGAGTCCTTCAGTGGGTCATATGTCAACCTCTCGCAGTCCACCGAGCACGCCGTCTTGTTGCCACCCTTGCCAGTGGTGGTCAGCGCCATGCCACTGGCAGACACCACATAGTTGGTGCCCGTGCGGAAGTCATTAAACATACCCTCATACTCCAATACTGCCACCTCGCCAGGCACGAGATTCTTCATCACCTTCAGCGAGCCATTGTCTGCCGTCGCATCCTTGATGATGGTGTAGTCAGTGCCCTCCTTCCATACGCTCGCTATGTCAGTGCCATTGACACGCCACACGTGCTTGTCACTTGCCAGGCACGCATTATTATTACCCGTGGCATATATGCCGTCGGGGTCTATCACCGATGTCTGAGGTCGGATGATTGTCGGGCTCACCGTGCGGTCAGGCTCATATTGATTGGTCGCCGTGTTGGCAGCCTGCGCAGGTGGCGAGTCAGGAGTCATGCACGCCAGTTGTGCCGTCACCGTCAGAGGCGTGAAGTCCAGCCTCGTGTGCTTGCGCTCTGATTGATATGTCCTCTTTGTTGCCATAATTCGTCTATTTTTAATATTTCAATTGTTTCATCTTTCTCTTATCACTCCCTCCCCTCATGGGGAGGGCTGGGGAGAGGCTTATCTCTCAATATTCCACCATCGTGGTTTGTGTCTCCGTGCCATTGTCAGCCGTCACGTAGAAGAGAGTGCTTATCCCACCTCTACTCTCACTGATGTGTAGGTCAGCGAATGATATCTCAAACTCACTGCCACAGTTCAGGTGCTTCGCCTCTGCATTCCACACTGCGTCAGATGCTGTGTCGCCCGTGTCACGCTCCACCTTGTAGGTGTATTCCTTCGTGTGGTCTTCGCCATAGGCATCCACTATCTTGATGGTCACAGTCTCAGTCTCGCCAGGTGCCATAAATCCGCCAAGGCTCTGATTTATCTCCATCTTGCGTGCGCGGTTTTCCAGTTGCTCTATCGCACCGCTCATGTAGATATTGTTGAGATAAGCAGAGTATCCCGTCATCTTTATGCCAAAGATGCTGAGGTTGCTGAGGTCACCAAACTGTGCCGCTATCATCTCCTTCGCAAACGTCCAGTCGCACACGCCCGTGAGATACCTCTCATACGTCAGTGCGCTATATCGCGAGGACTGACGCGATGGGTCGCTAAAGTTGCCATAACACACGAAGTGCATCGCCCAGTGCGGATGATGCTGTGCCGTCCATGTGTCGCTCACTGGTCTGAGGGCATAGCGAAATCGGCTATTGCTCCCCGTCTCCAGTATCTCCGTGATGCGAAAGTAGCAAGTGTAGAAGCCTGCAAATCGGAAGTTGCCTATACCATCATCATAGTCTTCCTCATCATTATCCTCCGTCGTCATCCCCTCGTGCCATATGCCCTGGCAGATGTCGTCCACTGCCACCTTGCCCATCTCGCCATCCTCCAGGTGCAGAGTGATGATGCCCGTGGTGAGTGTGTTGCCGTTAGTGTCAGTGTCGGGAGTCACCTCCTTGATGATGCCACCGCCAGCCGCACGCCAGCGGTTGCCCACCTGTATGCTCACGCGGTTGTATCTGAGTTCGGGCACCTCGAGGAATTCTCTCAGCGTCAGGCTCTGCATTTCTCCTGCACCCTTTGCGGTGATGCGAGCGCCCGTGCCTCCAGCCATGCCAGAGATGAAGTCGCCAAATGTAGCGTCGTCCTCCGACTGCAAGCCCGAGGTGAAGGTGATATGGCCTTGAGCACGGTCGTTGCGCTTCTTGCTCAGAAATTCCTGCTGACTACGCCTTGCGGAGAACAGGTTATTGTCGGTGGGGAGTGTGTTGTCCCATGAGCGTATCATGTCGGGCAGTTCCACCGTGTTGGCCTTCACCTCGTTCCTCACGTCACTGATTTCATTGCTCAGTCGGCTCTGGCTCGTCTGCGACAGCACGTCGCTTATCTCTATGTCGGCTTCCGTTGGTCGCACCAGTTTTTGATCCACCACGGTGATGCGACTCTTGCGGTAGCCCTCCGCAAAGTACACATCACTCTCCAGGCGTACTTTCTGACCGATACCAAGGATAATGCCTCGTCGTTGCAAATCCACATAGTCCGTCGAACATTTATACACGCTTTGGTCCAGACAGTGTCCTGCCATGTATTTATCCACCGCCGAGGCAAACTCCTTCTCGGCTATGGGATAGTACTCGTCTGGCATGCGCACGTTCCACAATATGTAGGTGTCGCCCACCTCAGGTATCAGCACACCGCCAGGCAACTGCGTATCATCGTCATAGGGCCATATCGTAATCAGTTCAAACTCACAGGTCGTACTGTTGTAATTCACCTCAAAGTAGTGCTCGTTGTCCTCGTCGTTGCCAAGTCCAGCAAGTTGGCCGGTCTGAAAGGTTACGCGCTTCACCAGTCCGGCGATCTCGTAACTATTCGGGTCAAAGTTCATCCCACTGTCCTTGAAGTAGTAGATATCGAATGGATTGCCGTCGTCGCCAGTCTTTGTCTCTTTACGTACTGCGCTCACTGTGCCGACGCGTCTGGGATAGATGTCAGTAAAGGCACTCTGCTCGTAGTGTTCCACAATGCCTTGTTCAGTCCGTTGCTCCACATATGTCGTACGGCTCGGCAACTGTAGGCGACTGTAACCGTACTTCTCGGCATCAATATTGCGGGTACTGCCTATTGGAAACAGGCGGGTAAAGAATTTCACATTGTCTGCCGTGTCGCGCTCCAGACTTAGTAGGCCGTTGTCGTAGCCCAAGGTCACCTCGTCGCCACGCTCGCATCGGCACACGTTCACCGTCATACCTTCCACCCACCATTCGGTATCAGCCTCGTCGGCTATCTTTTGCAGCGCGTCCGAGCAGTACACGCCCTCCGAGTAGTCTATTGTCATATTGCCAGTCTCTTCTACCTGGCCCACCTTCCAGTCCGTGATGCCACCCATCCAGCGGTTTAGGTTCTTCACCACCAAGGCCACGTGCTCATGTGCCGTTGCGGTGTAGGCAAACAGAGGGCTACCCTCCGTGTTCAGCATTAGGGCCTGTTTTATCAGACTCGCTGCGCCATAAAGCTTCAGCGAGTAGTCCCATTTCCGCTTTCCAGTCTGCTTAGGACTGTAGGCTTCCATACACCAGTATTTCTTGCCCTCCCATATCGTCCAGTCGTTCACCTCCAGGCTCACACTTTCGGGACTGTCCAGCGACACGCTCAGGTAATCGTCACCGCCCACTTCTTCGTGGTGGGTGCTGCTCTCGTCGGGCACAAGCACCGCCCGCAAGGCGTTATTCTTGTCATATATCTTTAGTTGCATAGGCTTTAGTCGGTGTTCAAATGGTGATTGAACGGCATTCAATCAGTATCGTGGCTTGGGTTCTCTAAATTTCAATCGCATACGACTGCACACTCCTCCTTCGCCAAGCGGAGTCAGTTGTTCTATTTCGGAGGCACCAAGGTAGCGCAAGGTGAACGTACGGTCTATCTCTGGCACTCGCAGTTGCAACCAACCCTTGTTGCCCATCACTAGCGTGCTGAAAAACTTTCCATAGTTCACAAAGTATTCCGCCGTGGTCTCTGCCCATAGACAGAAGTACAGTTCCACGTCGCGTGCCTGCAAGTGCAACTCTATCTCTTCGGGCAGTTCCTCGCCGTCCTTGTCGGGGTTGTCCACCACTGTCAGCTCTTTCATGCTACTCGGCTTTAGCAGGGCTTCATAGTTAGTCCACTCGCCATCTTTCTTCTCCGTAAGGAAGGCGCCCCATTCCGTTGCAGCGTCCTTATCGTTGATGTATAGTAGTCCTTTGGTTATCTCCATAGTCGTCTATCGGGTTTTGATGCCGTCTCGTCGCAGAGTCGACAGATCGTCTTTCATATCTTGCATATCTTTGCGCATCAGCGTCAGAGTCTCGCTGCAGTCGCCTGTATGGCTCTCTATGCGCTTTAGGTGGCCAAGGGCGGTTTGCAGGCTCACTGCCACGTTCTCCACATTGGTGTCGATATTAGTCTCGTGTATCAGCATTGAGGTGTAAAGTCCCTCCAGTTTCGTGATGCTCTCCTGCGAAGCCGTTGTGTATGCACCGCTTTTGCCCGTCTGTGTCGTGCTGTCGGCTTCCCAAAGGTCAATGCCCTTGTCTTTCGCCATCTGCTTATATTTCTCCATCAGCGAGTTGAACGTGCCTTGCTGACTGAGCGCATTGTCCGTCATATCATCAAGGATGCGCACATAGTTAGAGAACTTCTCATCGTCGGTCAGATCTTCCCTCTTCATCACGTTGAGCATCTCTTCCTGGGCTTTCTCCAAGTAGGGCGCCAATGTTACCGTGTAGATCATCTGCTCCGCCAACGTCTCCAGCATCTCTGTCAGCGAGTCCACAAAGGCTTCGCCGGCATCGCTTCCGTTCTTGAAGGCGTCCACCAACGCGTCGCTCAGTGTCTGCCCAAGGTCGCCAAAGATGTCTTCGAAGTAGTCTTTCACCTCGTCCCAAGCTTCTTCGGCTTCGTCATATAGATCTATCATATACTGTAAAGCTTCCTTGTCGTTGTCGGCAAACTCCCGGCTATTCAGTATGCTCTCCGCCAACTTGCGGTTTAGGTTGCCTGCGGAGTCTATCAGTTCGGGATAGACATCGAGAATGGACGAGTAGATGTCCTTGCCCTTGCCCCAGCCGAAGAGACCGGTCTTCTTGTGTCCGGTCTTTATCTCAATGTCGGCAAGTCCGGCAAAAGTTTTTTGTTGTGTCGCAGTGCCGGCTATTGCATTCTTTAGACCAGCATATGCCTCTTTCATCACCTTCACGGCATTCGTAGCCTTGCCGTAGGTGTCCGTGCCGAATATTGTCTGAGCCTTCTCATACTCCAGATTCTGCTCCATCAGTAGCAGATTATATTCTCGCTGTTGGGCTATCGTCTCTTGCATAATCTTCTCCAAAGCCTCCTTGTGGCGTGCGTTTGCCTCAAAGGCTTTGGTCAGGTAGCTGATGGCTTCACCGGCTATGGATTGTATACCACCAAGCAGACCACCCTCGGCAAAACCCTTGCTGATGTTGCTGACGCTTGACATCGTGTCCTGTAGCGTGCTCATCGCTTCGGCCATGCTATCGTTACCCGCAGCTGCAAACATCTCGCTCAGTTTCCCTGCCAAGTCGCCCACTATGTCGGCCGAGGCGGCAGCGCTCTCGCCAAGGTTCTTCACCTTCTGCTCCAATCCCCTCTCGTCGCCTTCCTCGCTCTGCTTGAATAGGTCTTTCACAGCATTGGCCAGTGACTGAAAGGGGTTCTTGCTCACCACCTCCTTCTCCAGCTTTTCCAACTGTTCTGTCATGGCTTTTAGCTTCTCGGGACTATTCTCTAGGGTCTTCAGGTCTTCTGGCGAAAAGCCAAGGTCCACCACCTCTTTCTGTGTCACCTTACGCACCGTCTTACCCTTCGTGTCTTTTACCTCAGCCGTACCCTCGCCGTCTTTCGTCGCACGCAGGTAGTCCATCAGCAGTTTGATGCGGTCTATGATCTTCTGTATCTCTGCTACACTCTTCGTCGACGTGTCGGCAAACAGGTCCACCAATACCTTATTCTCCTTGCTCAGCTCTGTCAGCTCCGCATCGTCCACGGCCTTCAGCGCCGACTTCTCCTGCTTCGCAAGTTCTGCCAAAGCGCGTTGTTTCGCATCGTTACTCAGCGGAGCACCGCTCGCATCAGTAGCCTTCTCTATATTGCTCTTGTCCTTCGCAAACTTCTCACGGATGCTCGCGCGCTGGGATTCATAGTCCTGATATTTATCGAGTAGATCCTTGTAGAGCTTGGCCTCTGAGTCCTGCTTGTATTTGACTGCGGCGGCTTCATATTGCGTCAGATAGTTCTTTTGCTCGGCACCCAAATCGTCATAAGAAACAGTAGGACGTTTAAGTCCCTGCTTCTTCCAGTCAGGGTGTGCCTGCTCAAATGAGAGGTCGGAGATGTTCTGCAATTCATCGATCCATTCCTGCTGGCGCAAACGGTTAGTTTCTATCAGCTTGTCGTAATTGAGATTGATGGTTTCAAGCTCCTTATCAAAACCTTCCTCCAATCCGTCTATCTCGGCTTGCCTTAAATCAAATGCTGTTTGTTTTTCGCTCGCTTTCTGTTTTCGCTTGGCTGCTTCTGCCTGCCGTCCTTTCTCTTCTTGCTCGGCCACTTTAATATTGGCCTTTTCAGTTTCGGTTAAACCTGTTTTGGTAGTTTTCTTTTTGGAGGTATCTCCACCAGCAGCCTCATAGTTGGCTTTCGCTTTCTTTTCGTCGTCACGTGCTTTCTTTAGGGCGGCGAGATAGGAGGCTTCATCAGGATACAGTGAGCGGTCGTTGCGTTTTTTGATAACCTTCGCCACTTCCTTTTTAGCTTTTGTCCAAGCAGTCTTGGTGTCTTGCAAATAGTCTTTAGATGCGTTATTTTGGATCATCTTGACGCGTGCCGTTGCAGACTTGATACGACTCTGGAGTTCATCAATACTCACAGACACATCCTCGTCGCTAAGTTGCACAAGTTTCTTGCCTTCGCTTTGGGCTTTTTGTATGGAGTTCTTGTAGGAGTTGATTGTTTTTTGCGCCGTTGACTTATTCATGGTGTTCAACTTGGCTATAAACTTGTTGTGGTAATCCGTGCGCACTTGTTGCAGATCTTTCCATACTGTCGCCTCGCTGGCTTTAATCATCTCGCTTATTGCTCCATTGGTCGTCTGAAACCATCCGCGTGCCTCTTGCACCTCTTTATTATATTTCTTGTGCAATGACTTGTATAAGGTGAGGTCTTCTGTCGACATGTTTTGCGACCCTTTTTCATTATAGGTCTTACGCAAGGCAAGGTATTTTCTCAAATCGGTCACGCGTTGTTGATCGCTCTTCAGATTGGCCTTTCCCTTGAGATTACGCTCTTCACGCAATTCTTCATTGTATTCACGGCGAGCCTCAGTGAGTTTATCAATTAGGTCTTTTTCGGTTTTGTATTTATCAAACACGCTCGGCATAAGAGTCTTGAGTTTTTCAAGTGCCGCCTGCTTGTCTTGTTCGGCTGCCGTCTCATCCGTAATGGTGGTTATACACTCCTCTATAGCCTGCTTTTTGTCGTTGATGGCATCTGCCTGTTCTTTCTCACGCTCTGCCACGCGGGCTGTCTCATCTTCTACGGCACTGCATTTCTCATAATAGATTGCCAGAGCTGATGCTGCAGACAATATCACTGTGGCGAGCAACACATAGGGGTTCGCCTTGGCCGTAATGTTGAAGGCTTGTTGGGCAGCGGTGGCAAGCCCAAGCTCCTTGCGAAACATCATCACGAGCCGAACATTCTCTATAAACGAAGCGGCTTGCTGTACGGCAATAGTCGCTACCACGGTAGCTTTATACGTGCCATACACAGCAACAAGCGACATCAAAGCCTTGCCCACTGCTTCATAGTTTTTCACAAGAGTTGAAGCCACCTCTATACTACCGGTCAGCAGACCCTCGCTCTTCTCGCCCAGGGCATTGAACATATCATCTATAGCTCCTTCCAAATTGGATATCTGGCCTTTCAATCCCTTGCTCTGCTTGTCCAGCATGCCGTGAAACTTGCCACCCTCTGCCGTCGCATCGGCAAAGGCTTGGGCCACCATGTCCGCGCTGATGGCACCGGCGCTCATCTCATCTTTCAGTTGGCCGATGCTCTTGCCGGTCTTCTCCGACATCGTCGCCAATGGGTTAAAGCCGGCATTGATCATTTGGAGCAGGTCTTGTCCCATCAACTTGCCCGTTGCCGACATTTGCGAAAAAGCAAGCACAAGCGAATTGAAGCGGTCACGGTCGCCCATTGAGATGTCGCCAATCTCCTTCAGCGTGGGTATCACCTTTTCGGCCTCAATATTGAAGCCTAGCATCGTCTGCGCTCCGCTTGCCAGATCGTTCAGCATCAGCGGGGTCTCTACGGCATACTGACGAAGCTCCGAGAAAAAGGCATTAGCCTGATCCTTGCTACCAAGCAACGTCTCAAACGAGATACTAAGATTCTCCACTTCCTCACGCACCTCAATCATCGTCTTTACAAACTCCATCGCCTTCTGGGCGGTGAACACACCACCTATAGTCATCCCCACCTTCTTCAGTGAAGCGTCTAGCAAATTCGCCTTCGTCTCCGCGTCAAGCATTCCTTGACTCAGGTTGCCCCGCATAAGCAGTTCCACTTCTACAGCTTTCATTTCCGGTTTACTTCTTCTTTAGTTGAGTTTGAAAACATTCCAGTATCTCTTGCGCCGTGCGCTTGCCACCCTTCTTTAGGGTGCCGTTCTGCCCTATGCGCTTCTCTTTTATATACCGTGGGGCGTCCGCAAGCATCATCATCAGCGTGCTCCAGTTCACGCCCCATAATAGATAGTCTACGCTCCAGCCTGTAGCTTGTGCCACCTGCCACAACATTCCGAAGAGGCTATGGGAACGCTCGTAACGCGTCTTTAACTCCCCTCCTTTTCTTGGCTCGCCATCGTCGGCTTCATCGGATTCGTCTCC
>CAVABU010000050.1:0-16802 GCA_963586965.1 Gemmiger formicilis | reverse complement strand
AAACGCTGACTCCTTCATGCAGGACGTGAGCGAGAAGGGACTTGGCGGTGTGCTTGGCAAGGCTAACGTGGACAAACTAGTGGATGACCTCTACATGGGCAATGAGGGCATACGCAAGGTGTCACCCGAGGCATGGCACAATGTGCGCACGGCGGTGCAGAAGCAATTGCGAGAGGGTGCATCATACTCGTTTAGTTCTTTTTTGTTACCTTTGCACCCATGAATTCATCACGACGTATACACCCACTCATAGCGCTCACTCCACTGCTCACCTTGACAGCACTCATAGCCAGCGTACTCGTCTACTTTCCTGATGATGCCCTCTCGGGAGCCTCACAGATAGCGATGATCATAGCCACCGCCGTATGTGTGGCATTATCTATGGGTATCTATAAAGTGAAGTGGGCAACGTTTGAACGTCAGATAAAGACCACCATAGGCGATGCTGGCGTATCCATACTCCTACTACTTCTCATCGGCATGATGTCTGCCACATGGATGATAAGCGGAATAGTGCCCACACTGATATATTATGGTGTGCAGATACTTTCGCCCGCATTCTTCTTGCCTTGCGCCTGCATTATCTCTGCCATCATATCAGTCATGACAGGCACCTCATGGACCACCATCGCCACCATCGGCATAGCACTCATGGGCATAGGCACCGCACTGGGCATACCTTCACCTTACACGGCTGGAGCCATCATCTCGGGTGCTTACTTTGGCGACAAGATGTCTCCTATGAGCGATACCACCGTGCTGGCGGCTACCATCGCTGGCACCGACCTTTTCCGCCACATACGATTCATGATGTATACCACCGTGCCGAGCATGACCATATCCATCATCTTGTATGCCATCCTCGGTCTTTGGTATGATGGCGAGGCAATGGAGGTGACCATGTATACCGAGGGGTTATCGCACGCATTTAATATCACGCCGTGGACACTCCTCGTGCCAGCATTCACGGGATATCTCATCTACAAGAAAGAGTCTGCACTCATCACAATCATCCATTCCGCCCTCGCCGCTTGCATCTGTGCTGCTATATTGCAACCTGGCGTGCTCGCAAGCATCGCCGGAGAGACCACGGTGACGGCGAAAGCCATCTTCATCGGACTGATGAAGACTTGCTATACATCGACCAATGTAGACACTGGTGTCACTCAAATCAATGACCTTGTGTCAACACACGGCATGGCAGGTATGCTCAACACTGTGTGGCTCATCCTCTGCGCCATGTCATTCGGTGCCTGCATGCTGGCAAGTGGCATGCTCAAGAGTATCACTGGCATCCTCCTGCGACACGTGCGCTCCACGGCATCACTCGTCTGCTCAAGCGTGGTGAGCGGTTGTCTGCTCAATCTCATCATGGGCGACCAATTCCTGTCTATCATCATGAACTGTTCCATCTATAAGGACGAATACCAGCGCCGTGGATACGCTCCCGAACTGCTAAGCCGTTCCACCGAAGACTCTGCCACGGTCACCTCCGTACTCGTGCCATGGACAGCGTGCGGTATGACACAGAGCACCGTGCTCGGTATCCCCACCCTGGTGTACTTGCCCTTCAGTTTCTTCTGCATCATTAGCCCTATCATGAGTTGCATAGTAGGCATCACGGGATACAAGATTCCCAAGCCAAAATGTCAAGGGGAAATACGTGAGTAAGCCATCGAAGACTTGATTTTTCTCACAATATTCTATGTAATCCAATTATTTTGTCTACTTTTGCAGATAAATTTATAAATTATGGAATTTACCGCTAAAATCATATCTGACTTTCTCGGAGGACGCATCGAAGGCGATGAGAATGCATGCGTCAACTCCTTCGCAAAGATAGAAGAGGGCAAACCTGGCTCCATCTCCTTCCTCTCCAATAAGAAATATACACATTATATATATAATACACAGGCTACTATCGTTCTTATAGACGATGATCTCGAACTGGAAAGCCCCGTACCACAAGGCACCACTCTCATCCGTGTGAAGAGCGCTTATGAGAGCGTGGCTAAACTACTCCAACTCTATGAGTCTACCAAGACTCACAAGTCGGGCATAAGCACCTTGGCAAGCATAGCCGAAACAGCAAAATATGGCGAAGACTGCTACATCGGTCCCTTCGCTTGCATCGGAGACAATGTCACCATCGGCAACAATTGCAAGATATACCCTCACGCCTACATCGGTGATGGCGTGACCATCGGTGACAACTGCATCGTCTATCCTAACGTCACCATATATCACGAGTGTAAACTTGGCAACCGCGTGACCATACACGCTGGAAGCGTCATCGGTGGCGACGGATTTGGTTTTGCACCGACTCCCGACGGCTACTCCAAGATACCTCAGATAGGCATCGTGACCATCGAAGACGATGTGGAGATAGGTGCTAACTCATGCGTAGACCGCTCCACCATGGGTTCTACTTACATCAGAAAGGGTGTCAAACTCGACAACCTCGTGCAGATAGCACACAACTGCGACATAGGCGAAAACACCGTCATGTCAGCACAGGTCGGTGTGGCTGGTAGCGCCAAGGTGGGTCAATGGTGTATGCTCGGCGGACAAGTGGGACTCGCTGGACACCTCACCATAGGCGACAAAGTGTGCCTCGGCGCACAGTCGGGCGTGCCCAACAATCTCGACGGCAATCAGACGCTCATCGGTACGCCTCCTATGCCACAGACACAATACTTCCGCTCGCAAGCCATCTTCCGCAGACTGCCCGACATGTATCGACAGATGTCAGCCATGGAGAAGAAGATCGCCGAACTGGAAAGCAAGTTAAACGCAGACAAATAACACATACACAATTACATATCATATATGGATTTCTCAAAGCAAACGACACTCGCAGGCAGTTTTTCCCTCTTCGGAAAAGGTCTCCACACAGGACTCAACCTGACGGTGACATTCAATCCGGCTCCTGAGAATCACGGATACAAGATACAGCGCATAGACCTCGAAGGCGAACCCATCATCGAGGCCATAGCAGAAAATGTCATTGAGACCACACGAGGCACTGTGCTCGGCAAGGGCGAGGCTCGCGTGTCTACCGTGGAGCACGCCATGTCGGCTCTCTACGCATTGGGCATCGACAACTGTCTCATACAGGTCAACGGTCCCGAATTCCCCATCCTCGACGGTTCTGCCATCCAGTATGTGGAGAAGATAAAGCAGATCGGCATACAGGAGCAAAACCTGCCAAAGGACTACTACGTCATCCGCAGAAAAATCGAATACAAGGACGAAAAGACCGGCAGTTGCATCACCATCCTGCCCGATGAGCAGTTTAGCGTCACAGCCATGTGTTCGTTTGACTCGAAATTCATTAATTCACAGTTTGCTACCCTCGATGATATAAAGGATTACCCGAAGGAGATAGCCTCCGCACGCACATTCGTCTTCGTGCGTGACATCATCCCTCTGCTTGAGCAAAACCTCATCAAAGGTGGCGACCTCGACAATGCCATCGTCATCTATGAGCGCAAGGTGAGCCAAGAAAATCTCGACAAGTTGGCTGACCTCATAAAGGCTCCACACATGGATGCCGAAAAGATAGGCTACATCCAAAACCGCCCACTAACATGGGAAAACGAATGCACTCGTCACAAACTCCTTGACGTCATCGGAGATATGGCGCTCATTGGTAAACCCATCAAGGGACGCATCGTAGCCACACGACCCGGTCACACCATCAATAATAAGTTCGCTCGACTCATACGCAAGGAGATAAAGAAGCACACCGTGCAAGCGCCTATCTATGACCCGACGGAAGAGCCTATCATGGACATCAAGCGCATACACGAACTCCTGCCTCACCGCTATCCCATGGCGCTGGTAGACAAGGTCATTCGCATCGGACCTGACTACATCGAAGGTCTGAAGAATGTGACCTACAACGAAGGATTCTTCCAAGGACACTTCCCTGGTGAACCCGTCATGCCAGGCGTATTGCAGATAGAAGCCATGGCGCAGTGTGGAGGTCTGCTCGTGCTCAACACCATGGACGAACCACAACGATGCTCCACCTATTTCCTCGCCATCAACGACGTGAAATTCCGTCAGAAGGTAGTGCCAGGTGACACCCTACTCTTCCGCGTGGAGATGGCATCCGCCATACGTCATGGCATCGCCTCCATGAAGGGATATTGCTTCGTGGGCGACCGCGTGGTGTCAGAAGCCACATTCACAGCACAGATCACAGTCAACAAATAGATAAAGAAGAATCAATTCACTCGACATGAATAATATCAGTCCGTTGGCATATGTCCACCCTAATGCAAAACTCGGTGATGGTAACACCGTGGGACCTTTCTGCGTAATCAATGCTGACGTGGAAATCGGTGACAACAATAATCTCGTCAGCCACGTCATCCTGCACGAAGGTTGCCGTATGGGGTCAGGAAATGAAGTATATCCAGGCTCAAGCCTGTCCACCAAACCGCAAGACCTCAAGTATAAAGGCGAGAAGACATACTGCCTCATCGGCGACAATAACTCCATTCGCGAAAACGTGACCATCTCTCGTGGTACGGCTTCTAAGGAAAAGACCGTCGTAGGCAATAATAACCTCTTCATGGAGGATGTACACATCGCTCACGACTGCGTGGTGGGCAGTGGATGCATCATCGGCAATAGCACCAAGATAGCAGGCGAAATCGTCATCGATGACTACGCCATCATCTCTGCCTGCGTGCTCGCACACCAGTTTATCCACATCGGTTCTTACGTGATGATACAAGGCGGAGCCAAACTCCCTATGGACGTGCCTCCATACATCATCGTGGGTAAAGAGCCGACACGCTACTGCGGACTCAACATCGTGGGTCTGCGCCGACACGGATACTCCAATGAGCGTATAGAGCGCATACATGATGCCTACCGACTCATCTACGGCAAGGAATTGCGCTCCGAAGCCATAAAGCAAATCAGAGAGATGGGCGCAGACGAAGACCTCGAATACATAGCACGCTTCGTGGAAAACTCTCAAAGGGGCATCATTCGATAACTACCCTCCTTCACACTTTTCGCATACCCTTTTGCCCACCAAGAATCATTATGAAGACGTTGGTAGTAATATTAGGCCCCACAGGCGTTGGCAAGACGGACAAGACCATTGCCATAGCACAGCAGTTGCGCGTGCCTATCATCAATGCCGACTCTCGTCAGATTTTCAAGGAATTACCCATCGGCACGGCGGCTCCCACCACAGAGCAGCAACGCCTCGTCCGACACTTCTTCGTGGGCACACACTCCATCCACGACTATTACTCCGCCGCACAATATGAAGCCGACGTCATGACGCTCCTCGAAGAGCAATTCCGTCAGAGCGACTACGCACTATTGAGTGGCGGATCTATGATGTATATAGATGCCGTCTGCAAAGGGCTTGACGACATACCCACGGTGGATGACGACACACGAAGCCTATATAAGCGCAGACTCGAGGAGGAAGGGTGCGAGGCTCTGCTCAGTGAACTCCAGGTGAAAGACCCCGAATACTACGACATAGTGGACCACAACAATCCACGACGCATCATCCACGCCCTCGAGATATGCCACATGACGGGCAAGACCTACACAAGTTTTCGCACGGGCAAAAAGAAAGTCCGTCCCTTTAATATAATAAAGGTGGGACTCGACCGTCCACGCGAGGAGATGTATGAGAGGATAAATCTTCGTGTGGAGCAGATGATAGACGGCGGACTTGAGGAAGAGGCACGCAAAGTCTATCCCTACCGACATCTCAACTCCCTCAACACTGTGGGATATAAAGAACTATTCCAATATTTCGACGGCACGATAGACCTTAAGGAAGCCATACGACGCATCCAGTCCAATACGCGCCGATACATGCGCAAGCAGGTGACGTGGTTTCGCCATGATGACGAGATAAGATGGTATCACCCAGATGACAATATAAACATAATATAGACACAATGGAAAAGACTAACAAGACGCTACGTTTCCTCGCAAACTGTTGGCATAAGATCGTCAAGTTCCTACATTGGTACAAACAACTCTACATTGGCACTCCATGGTGGAAGAAGACTTTGGCTACCATTTGTTCGCTCATCGTTTTCTTCATATTATATCTTGGTGCAGTCGACATCAATCTATTTTGGCTCTTCGGTAAGTCACCAGGTTTCAGCCGCATCAAAGACCCTATCACCTCACAAGCCAGTGAGATATATAGCGCCGACAGCGTCTTGATAGGTAAGTTCTTTAATGAAAACCGCACCCCAGTCAACTATGACGAGGTCAACCCTCTCTTCTGGAAATGTCTCATCGACACCGAGGACGAGCGCTTCTATAGCCACCATGGCATAGACGTGATGGGCATCTTCGCTGCTGCCAAGGATGCCGTCACAGGCAGAGGCGGACGTGGAGCGTCGACCATCACACAGCAGTTGGCTAAAAATATGTTTCGCGTGAGAACGCATTACAGTACGGGTCTACTGGGCAAAATCCCTGGCATCAAGATACTTATCATGAAGACCAAGGAGTGGATTATCGCCACCAAACTGGAGATGGTCTATGACAAGAAACACATCCTCGAGATGTATGCCAACACGGTGGACTTCGGTAGCAATGCCTATGGCATCAAGACCGCTTGCCGCACTTATTTCAAGACTTCTCCAAGTAATATCTCTGTGGACCAGGCGGCTGTGCTCGTGGGCATGCTCAAGGCTACGACCTATTATAATCCTAAGATAAATCCTGAAAATAGCAAGAGAAGACGCAATCAGGTGCTCGAGAATATGCTCACGCACGGAGACCTCTCGAGAAGCCAGTGCGACTCGCTTAAGAGTCAGGATATCCAACTCTTCTACACCGTGGAGAATAATTATGATGGCAAGGCTCAATACTTCCGCGAAGCAGTGGCTGACGAACTCAAAGACTGGTGCGAAGACAATGGCTACGACCTCTACTCCAGCGGTCTGAAGATATACACCACGCTCGACTCCAAGATGCAACAGTATGCCGAGGAGGCTGCTGCCAAACAGATGAAGCAGGTGCAACGCAACTTCAAAAATCACTGGGGCAACAATGACCCTTGGGTGGATGAGCACGGCAAGGTCATACCAGGATTCATCGAGGGCATCGTGCAGCGCCAACCTGTATATAAGTATCTAGCGGAGAAGTATCCTAACAATCCTGACTCCATCTCCTACTATCTCAACCAGCCTCACCCCGTGAAGGTCTTCACTTGGGATAACGACTCGCTCGAGACCACTAAGTATCTCTCCGTCGTCGACTCCGTGAAATACATGGTGAGATTCATGCACTGCTCCTTCATCGCCATGGAACCGCAGACTGGATATGTCAAGGCTTATGTGGGCGACATCAACTTCAAGTCATGGAAATATGACAAGGCTCAGGCAATGCGTCAACCGGGTTCGACATTCAAACTCTTCGTCTATACCGAGGCAATGAACCAGGGTCTCACGCCTTGCGATAAGCGTCGTGACGAATTCTTCACCATGAAGGTGTGGGACAATAAGCAGAAGAAAGAGGTGAGTTGGACACCATCTAATGCCAACGGATATTTCACTGGCGACTCCATGCCTCTGAAGAGTGCCTTCGCTCGCAGTATCAACTCTATAGCAGTGCGCTTGGGACAGGAAGTGGGCATCAGCAGAATATCTCAGACCGCCAACAATATGGGTATCAAAAGCCCTCTTGACGAGACTCCTTCGCTGGCTCTCGGTAGTTCGGATGTCAACTTGCTCGAACTCGTAGATGCTTACTGCACCGTGGCTGACAATGGTCGCCATCATGACCCAGTGCTCGTGACGCGAGTGGTCGACAATAAGGGCAAGGAGGTCTATGTCTCTCCTTCCACCGAGGAGCAAGTCATCCCCTACAAGAGCGCATTCCTCATGCAGCAGATGCTCCAGGCTGGTATGCGTGAACCTGGTGGCACATCTATGAGTCTATGGGGATACGTCGGCAAGGCCAAGGACACTGACTTCGGAGGCAAGACTGGTACATCAAATAATCACTCCGACGCATGGTTTATGGGTGTGAGCCCGAAACTCGTCTGCGGTGCTTGGGTAGGTGGCGAATACCGATGCATACACTTCCGCACGGGAGCACTCGGACAAGGCAGTCGCACGGCACTTCCTATCTGTGGCTACTTCCTACAGTCAGTGATGGAAGACCCTGCCTACAGTCGCTATCATGGACACTTCGCATCGCCGACGGACGACAATATAAGGAGTTCGATGTACAACTGTGCAAGTTACTATACGCACGAGAAAGACACTCTCGACACCGACTCTCTCAAATTCGAATACGACGATGTCGTGGAGGGTGAGGAAGACCTTGCCTTGCCTCACGAGAAGCACGAGAAGCATGAGAAGAGGGAAAACGAAGAGCAACCCAAGCGCACGGAGGAAGCCGTGATATTGGACGAACTCTAAATAGGAGGTACAGTGCCCTCGCCGTACCATCTCAAAGGAGAGTAATAGATTTGGACATCAAAGTGGACAATAAGCATGACGTGGTAGATAAGGATAATCCGGAGTTGCAAAATGCGCTTCAGATTATCCAGTATACCCGACGCTCGCTATTTCTCACGGGAAAGGCTGGCACCGGCAAGTCCACCTTTCTCAGATATATAGCCCACCACACGAAGAAGAAAAGCGTGGTGCTAGCACCCACTGGCATTGCCGCGATAAATGCTGGCGGATGCACGCTCCACAGTTTCTTTAAAATCCCCTTCCACCCTCTTCTGCCCAATGACACACAGTTTAGCATCAAGAAGATAAGGGACACGCTGAAATACAACTCCGAGAAGCGCAAACTCCTGCAAGAACTCGAACTCATCATCATCGACGAGATCAGTATGGTGCGGGCAGACATCATCGACTTCATCGACAAGGTCCTGCGGATCTACTGTCGCAATATGCGCGAACCCTTTGGTGGCAAGCAACTCCTTCTCGTGGGCGATGTCTACCAATTGGAACCCGTCGTCAAGGAGGATGAGCGCCGTCTGCTACAGGAGTTTTATCCCAGTCCCTATTTCTTTAATGCTCACGTCTTTCGCGAGATGGGACTTGTCAGCATCGAACTGAAGAAGGTGTATCGACAAAATGACCCTCGATTTATCTCCATCCTTGACAATATCCGCACCTCACACGTCACCGAGAGTGACCTAGCCATGGTCAACACTTGCGTGGGCAACGACATCCATCAAGACGGTCTCTCCATCACATTATCCACACGCAGGGATGTGGTGGACCATATAAATGAGGAGAAACTCAAGGCTCTGCCCGACGCGTCCGTGATATATCGTGGTGTGGTCAAGGGCGAGTTTCCCGAAAGTAGCCTCCCCACTCCATTGGAACTCGAACTGAAACTCGGTGCCCAAGTCATGTTTAATAAGAATGACAAGTGCCACCGATGGGTCAACGGCACTCTCGGCGTCATCATGGGATTCTCGGATGATGAGTCAGAGACCATCTATGTGCATACCGACACCGATGAAGATGTGGAGGTGGAACGCGAAGTGTGGAGCAATGTGAAATACACATTCAATGAGACGGAGAAGAAGATAGAAGAACACGAAATTGGCACCTACACCCAGTATCCGCTACGCCTGGCATGGGCCATCACTGTGCACAAGAGCCAGGGACTGACCTTCAAACATGTCAAGATAGACTTCACGGGAGGAGTATTCGCCGCAGGTCAGACCTATGTGGCACTGTCGAGATGTACGTCACTCAAAGGTATCAGTCTAGAGAAGCCCGTGCGCCGAAGTGATGTCTTCATCCGTCCCGAGGTGGCAAGTTTCGCCAAGACCTATAATGACGAGTCGAGGATAAACATTGCGCTAAAGCAGAGTCGTGCAGACAAACTCTATCATGACGCTTCTGAAGCATTTGCCGAGGGCGATATGCAAGCCACGCTCGACGCATTCTTTCTCGCCATACACTCACGCTATGACATAGAGAAGCCCGCTGCCAAACGATTGATAAGGCGCAAACTTAACGCTATCAATCGACTAAAGCAAGAAAATGCTCAACTCGTCCAGCAGATGAAGGAGCGTGAAGAGACCATCCGCACCCTCGCCGTGGAATACACCATGATGGGTCGCGAGTGTGAAGAAGAGGGCATGACGGAAGCTGCCATCCGCAATTACTTGAAGGCCATCAATCTCTGCCCCGACTATCCCGAGCCACTGCGCAGGATAAAGAGGCTCAGGAAGTAATGGCTGTAATTAATAGGAGGTACAGCGTGGACGCTTCGCCTATATTACAAAAGTGTTACAATTCACGCCTTTCAGTTGACACATATCAACAAGGAAGTGATTTTTCATAGAAAATGATAGGATTGTTTGCGCACACACAAAAATGTCTCTACCTTTGCATCAGCTTAAGGGAAGAAAGAAGGTCAACGACAAGAGACATTCGGAAAGACTTCCACTTATGGCTAAAGAAAGGGTTAATAGATTGTTTAGGTTAGTAGTAATAGATTTAGGTTTTTAGTTATTAGTTTAAGGTAATTAGACAGATTGTTTAACAGGGTACAATGGAGGCTGTGAAGCTACCATTTTCTACGAAAAAAGGATTTTTAGTTAAACATAGGTTTTCGCCGGAGCTCGTGAAGAGTCTCGGCGATTATCTTTCTTATAGGGTCGTAATTTGCCTAATGACTTGTTATAAAGCATATAAAAATGTCATTTGTTTGGAAATAACGGATAATAAGTATATATTTGTAGCAGATTTATAAAATCGTATGCTTATGCTCAGCAAGAACGTAGAAGAAATGATACCAAAGATCCAACAGTATCTTGCCACCCAGCCTATCGAGAAGGCTTGGCTTTTTGGCTCTTGCTCTCGTGGAGAGGAGACTCCGCAGAGTGATGTGGACTTATTGGTGAGGTATAAGGATAGTGATGCCATGTCGCTATTTGATATTGCGGGCATCAAGGTCTCCTTAAACAAAATCATCCACAAACCCGTAGACTTAGTGGAAGAAGATTGCCTCTTGCCATTTGCACAACAGACTGCAGACCGCGACAAACTTTTGATTTATGAGAGAAAAAGTTAGAGACAAAGGTAGGCTTGAGCATATCCTCAAAGCCTGCAACGACTTACTTGCCTCAAAGGATAAATATGATTTCGAATCGCTAAAGGATGATCCCGTGCTATTCTATGGTTTCGTGAAAATCGCTGAAATCATAGGAGAAGCATCATATATGCTTACCAAGGAATTTCGTGCATCGCAACCGCAAGTGCCTTGGGATCAGATGATAGGTCTGAGGCATGTTTTGGTTCATGGCTATTACACCATAAAACCAAAACAACTATGGAATATCATCGAGAAAGATATCCCTGTATTGAAACCTCAGATAGAGTCACTGCTAGATGCTGTGGGAATGCAAGATGAATGAAATACTTTCTCGAGCAGTACTAATTGTATGGATTGGATGCCATTAAAGTCGCAGGGCACGATGCCTATTTCCTTATATCCCAATCTTTTGTAGAGTGCGCGGGCGGTCTTATTCTTTGCTTGCGTGTCCATGCGGAGTGTCTTGCATCCTAGTGCTTGGGCTGTCTGCTCATAGAAGTGGACGAATGATGTGCCGATGCCTTTGCCTGACTCTCGTGGGTCGACGACGAGGGTGTGGAGCACTAGCACTTCGTCTGCGTGGGCTTGGATGCTCCAGGTGCCAAGGGCGTAGGCTGGGACTTGTGTGTGATTGATTATTGCGGCTGCGGTGACTTTGTGTGTGTCGTCGTCTTCGTAGACATACATGTCGCTGCGCATGACGCCTTGGCGTGCGGTGTCTATGGTTGGATATGTGCCGCGTTGCCATCCGATGGAGGTGAGATGGTGCTCTTCTTGGTCGAGTACGAGGTCATAGATGTCGGCTATGAGGGGGATATCGTTTTGTGTTGCTTTTCTTATCATTTTTGTCTTTATTATATTCTTTTTTGAGATGGTACTTCTTCTTTATGAAGGGTACGGCGGGGGCGCCGTACCTCCTAATGGTTTGCTTGAGATGGTACGGCGGGGGCGCCGTACCTCCTAATGGTTTGCTTGAGATGGTACGGCGAGGGCGCCGTACCTCCTATGATTACCTCTGCTTGCTTGGTTGCAGCGGGGACGCTGCAACTACTACATTAATAATTTCTCTATTCTTGCTTGGTTGCAGCGGGGACGCTGCAACTACTAATAATAGTAGGCGAAGCGTCCTCGCTTTGCCCATTAGGTGGTGTAGCGCAATAGGCAGTTTGAGGCGGCGTGCTTGAGTGCGTAGGAGCCGCTAATGAGTGTGTGCTTGGCTTTTTGGGTGAAGAAGGTGGCCTCGTCGGAGGTGAGTGTGACGGACTTGAGGAATAGTCGTGAGAGGATGTTGTAGGCGCATAGGAGGTGCATGTCGTTGTGGGAGGCGAGTAATTGCAGGGCGAGTGTCTTGGCGTATGGCAGGTGCTGGAGTATATGGAAGGTGAGCATTTCTGCGAGTTCTTGGTTGGTGATGTCTTGTAGCCATCGTTGGGCGGTGTGCTCGTCGAAGTCTTGTATGGGATAGGTCATGATGGCGAGGAGTTTGCACTCGCGGACGTTGCTGGTCCATAGTTGCTCGGCGAGGTCTTGTTGCTGGCCGTATTCTGTGGCTATTTCTTGGAGGTGCTGGAGTGAGACGCCCCAGGATATTTTGTAATTGAGTCCTTTTTGTCGGAGTGAGTCGGCGGTGACGCCGTTCATGTAGAGGCGGAAGGTTTGTTTTATTTGTCGGACTTTGTCGGCTGTTGTCATGTTATGTGTGGTTTGGATTGGTGTCATTGGTTGGTGTTGTCGGTGTTGGTTTCGTGGATGAATGTTTGGAGTCTTTGGAGTATTTTCTGGACTTGTGGTGAGTGTAGGTATAGGGTGCTTTTGCGGAGCATGGTGGTGACGGTCTCGAGTGAGTGTTCGTAGGAGGATATTTCGTTTTGTGACTGTGTGGTGTGTTTGCTTTGTGTGCGTATTTCGTTTTCTCTGTCGGAGATGAGGAGGTCGCATTCTTTGATGAGCATGGGTACGACGAGGTCGTCAAAGAGGTGGTGTCCTTGGATGTAGAGGTAGGTGTCTTGTGGTGTTATGCCGAGTGTGGTGATCTCTTTGTCTAACTGTTGGTAGGCGTGTCGTGCGGATGGTGTGGCGGCGCGGGTGAGCTGGTGTAGTCGGGTGTCTACCCTACTCTTTAATTTGCGAAGTATTTCGTCGGCGCGTTGTTTGGTGACGATGCCTGTTTTTATGAGTGTCATCATGTCGGGCATGGGGAATCGGCAGAGGTCGGGTCTTCTGGCGCTGAGGATATTCCATAGGAAGAGTGGGTAGATGATTTGTGAGTAGGAGTGTAGGAAGGCTTGGAAGTCCATGATGTCGGGGTGGTCATTGAGTGTGGCCATGACGCATATTTCGCGTAGTGCTGGTGCCCAGCATTGTAGGTTTTCGATGGCGTAGGCGTAGGTGTGGAATACGTATTTGTTGTTGCAGACCATTTGTGACATGGTGTCGGTGCCTTGTTTGAGGTAGTCGTAGTCGGCGTCTACGCATGCTATCATGTGGGGGCCTACTTGGTCGGCGAAGGCTGCCATGAGTGCGGCTTTTTTGCCTCGTCCGAGGTGTCTGCCTCGTGTGGGGAGCATGATTTGGAATTTGAGCCCGGGTGTTTCCAATTGTGCGAGTATGGATCGCCAGAAGAAGATGTCGTCGTAGCTCTCTACGTAGGCGATGACTTTGCGTGCTTTTTTGCCGTTGAGTCTATTGGCTGCGGAGAGGTATGTGGAGTTGATGTATGAGCCGAGTTGTGTCATGTGTTTATTTGACTTCTATTTCGGAGACTTCGGTGACGTTGTCGAGCCATCCGTCCATGATGACGGCTGGTGAGTGTGTGGTGAGTATGATTTGTACGTTGGGGTTGAGTTGTAGTATGGTGGAGATGAGTTTTTGTTGCCATTCGACGTGTAGTGAGGCTTCGGGTTCGTCCATGAAGAGGATGTAGGGTTGTAGGTCTTCGACGAGTACGGTGAGTAGGATGACGAGTAGTTGTTTTTCGCCTGAGGATAGTTGGTAGGGTGTGAGTGTTTCTCCGATTTGTGTGAATCGGATTTCGTTTTCGGTGCGTATGATTTGTTTGGAGGTTTCGGAGAAGAATTGGTCTATGAGGTTTTGGAAGAGTGTTTTGGGTCGGGCGATGTCGCTTGCTTTTTGTGTGGCGTCGGGTTGTCCGCTTTGTAGTACGGAGATGATGCGGTTGCCGATATTGACTTGGTAGTCAAGGTATTTGCGCTGGAGTTGGAAGATTTGCCAGTCGAGTTCGGTGGTGAGTGAGATGTCCATTTTGGTGACCATGTCTCGATTGAGTAGTGGTCTATCGAAGGAGTGTATGAGGTCGTAGCGTATCCAGGTGGCGTCTATGGGTTGTACTTTGAGTCTGACGCCTTTGAGCATGTGGCTGGGGAATTCGCTTCCTTGTGATAGTGAGTGTACGACTTTATTGAGTATGGTGCTTTTGCCGACTCCGTTGATGCCGCTTAGGATGTTGACTTGTCGGTGTAGGTCCCATCGGATGTGTTTGGTGCCTGACCATAGGGAGTCGATTTCTATTTGTGTGATGTATTCTGCGTATTTTTGCATAGTGGTAAGTGTTTGGGTGTTAATTGATTGTGGTGTCGTAGATGATGTCTACGAGTATTTGTATGTCGGTGTCGGGGATGTCGAGGTGGTATTGGGTGTTGTCTTGTAGGAGTTGTGTGAGGAGGTCTTGTGGTGTGGTGTGGTGGATGGATGTGTAGTTGCGGTAGTGTGTGAGGGCGGTGGTTTTGTTTCCTGCGAGCCAGTGTGTGGTGGCTTGTAGGAGTTGGTGTTGTGGTGTGATGGTGTCGGGTGTGAGTCGTTGGTACATGTCGATGGCTTTTTGGTAGTCTTTTTGTATGATGTGTAGGGTGGCGAGTGTGAGTTTGTAGTGTGGGTTTTGGTCGTCGTGGAAGTAGAGTCGGAAGAGTATTTCTTTGGCTTTTGTGGGTTGATTGGTATGTATGTAGCAGAGTGCGAGTTGGTATTGGTCTTGTGGGTCTTGGTGTGAAGGGTCGGCTTGGTGGATGAGTTGCTGGTAGTGGTGTGTGGCTGTGGTGTAGTCTTTGGCTTGGTAGGCGGCTTGGGCGGTGCGCTTGAGGAGGAGTGTGTTGTCGGGCTGGTGTGTGAGGGCTTGCTCAAACCAGTGTAGGGCGGCTTGATAGTGGTGTTGCTTGTATTGGCTTAAGGCTTTGATTTTGAGCCATAGTATGTCATCTTCGCTATTGTATTGGTCGAGGAGTTGGTCGAGGGATGTGTAGTGTGTGTGGGTGAGGAGGTGCTTGGCTATCTGTAGTGGATAGTCGGTCTCTGTCATGAGTGCTTGGACTTTGTCCCAGGTGAAGAAGGTGGCTGTGGTGTCGTCGGTGAAGGGGTCGTAGAAGTCTTCTTTGCGTGTGTAGAGTTTGTGGAATCTGTAGAGGTCTTGTAGGTAGAGGAGTCGTGTGAGTGAGGCTCCTTGTGCTGGGAGGTCTTGTGGTGTGGGTGTGTGTGCCTGGCCTTGTGAGAGGAGGTCGATGAGGTCTTGTGGTAGTTGGGTGGAGACCATGGAGAGTGCGATGAGGAAGCTGTATTTGTCGGTGTCGCAGAATGGCTGTGTGGTGATGAGGTGGGCTATGGCTTGTCGTGGGATGGTGCCTGTGGGGAGTGTGGAGATTTGTGGGTGGTTGATGTCGAAGGGGAGGAACCAGTTGATGAGTGTGTGGAAGAAGGGGAATCGCTTGGCTTGTGCGAATCCTCCGAAGAATATGTCGGCTCCTGATTTTTGGAGTTGTCGGATGTGTTGGATGTTTTGTTCTATTTGCTCGAGTTGTAGGGGGTCGTTGTGGGGGTGTAGTGGTTGTGTGTTGTCGGGGTGTAGGAGTTGGTCGAGTGTGTGGTGGGTGTGGTGTGTGTCGAGGCAGAGGAGGGTTTGTATTTGTAGTTCGGCGAGGTCTTCTCTGATGTGTGGTGTGAGTGATAGTTGGCGGAAGGTGGTGTCGAGGTCTTCTGCGTAGATGGTGGTGGTGTGGTGGTCGGGTCGTGGGAGCATCATGGCGACGAGTGCGTATTGTCGGATGTCGGGGTTGGTGGTGTGTATGTAGGTGTGCGCGAGGGCATTAAACCTTTGGATGTCGAAGATGGTGTATTGCGCTAATAGTAGGGCGCTTATGATGACGCGTGCGTCATGGGCGGTGGTGGTGAGGAGTGTGTGCTGGAGGTCTTGTGTGGTGGCTGGTGTGAGTGGGTGTGGGAGTGCGAGTGTGTGGAATTGGTGGTGTGTGTGGGTGGTGTGGAGTGTGTGGAGTGTGGGGTTGGTGTGTATGAGGTGGTGTGCTTGGAGGCGCTGGAGGATGTGGTAGGCGTCTCGCTGGAGGGTGTGGTGTATGTGTGGTCGTTGTGGGTCTTGTGTGGGTGTGAGGGTGTATTGCTTCATGTAGTGGTAGGTGGTGTGGAGTGTGTGGATGTGGGGTGTGAGGTCGGGGCAGTTTTCATTTATGGCGAGTGTGCGGAGTGACTGGATGGCTTGGTCGAGTTGGCCAAGTGTGATGAGTTGGGCGATGTGTGTGTAGTTGTTTGTCATATAGCAAAAGTAGTAATTCTTTTTGGAATATGGAAGGATTGAAATATGGAAATATTTAAATATTGAAATATTGAGGGATTGGGGGATGGGAATTTATGTAGTTGCCCTTACAGGGCGCAGGATAGTCAGATGTACAATTACCCAGGGTGTTGCCCTGGGC
>CAVABU010000049.1:0-16888 GCA_963586965.1 Gemmiger formicilis | reverse complement strand
CAATCTTAACCCAATGCTTGTAACAAGCAAAAGTACATTTTTGTAACTATGAAAGTTGGGCCTTTTAATAAAAAAATCAATAATATTTTATTTATAAGTGAAATATTGATTGTATCTTTGCATAAAATAAAGTACATGATATGAGTGAAGCTGAGTTGAGATTGGTAAAGGCTGCAGAGAATTGTACGATGTACTCGATACAATTTCTAGCTGAAGACGAAAGTGAATTTGAGCGTTTCTATGCCAAGTTTAAGGATGAATCTATTTACAATGAAGATTTCGAACGTTTACTGAATATAATTGGTCGCATAGCTGACTTTGGCGCATTTGAACGTTTCTTTCGTCCCGTAGGTAAAATGAGTGATAGAGTCTGTGCTTTACCAGTTTTGAAGTCTCGTTTAAGATTATATTGCTTGCGGTTGTCAGATAAGATTCTTATACTTGGTAACGGTGGTGTAAAAGCTACTCGTACATATAATGAAGATGATACATTGAAGGGTTATGTGATAACTCTGCAAAACTTCGATCGACTAATTAGAGAGGGTGTCAGAGATGGATCAATAGCAGTAACCGAGAATACTATAGAAACCGAAAATACTTTTGATATATGAAACGGATAAATAACTCTTTTGACGATATGTTGGCAAACACTTCTCCTGCTATAAAGAAAGAAGTGTCTTTGGAGTTTGATATTTCAAATCGTATTTACGAACTCATGACCGAACGAGGATTGACAAAATTGCAGTTTGCACAAGCATTGGGTAAGCGTCCAAGTGAGGTTACTAAATGGTTGTGTGGACAACATAATTTTACCATCAAGACCATATCATTGCTCTCTTCATTCTTTGGAGAAAATCTGATACGTGTCTGTAGGTAGGGTAGACTACTTACAAGTTGATAAAGTGCCAATAAAAAAACTGATGCCAAACACTAATATTGAGGTTTGACATCAGTTGTCTTTTATAATATGTAATGTATCGTCAGAAAATCTACTCTATGACGGTCATTACAGCGATGCGGTTGTAAGCAGTCTCTGATGACTGTGCGTCGGTGGCGCCCTTGCCACTGATTGTTATTCTGTCGGCGGCAATGCCGTATTTAGAGATGAGGGCATGCTTCACTGACTCGGCACGTGCCTCAGAGAGTTTCTGATTGAGGTCGGCAGAACCTTCGGTAGAAGCATAACCAGTGATTTGCACCTTTGCGTTATCATTGTTCTTCAGATAGCCTGCCACCTTCTCGATGTTGGCATACTGCAGACGCTCGATGTCGCTAGATCCCTGCTTGAATGTCACCACTGGGTCTACGATCTTCTTGGTCTTCTCTATGACGCGTGGAGCCACCTCCTTCTGCTTCATATTCTTCAACTGCTCATTCTCTGCCATGAGTTCAGCTATGCGACCGTTGAGACGCTCCAGTTCGCTGTCGTCGGTGACATATGTTGGGTCAGCATACTTGAAGTTGTGTGTGCCGTTGGTATTCTTAAACTTATAGATAAGTCCGAGATTCAACTGGAAGTGGCTACGATTGATGTCGAGTCCGAAATCTGTGGATGTCGACGTGTTGCCATAGATGGAGTAGAGCATGGCTGGCTCAAGATATATCTGCAGGCTCTTCTTCTTGTCCACATTGAATGCGAAGTCAAGAGCAATCTTGCCAGTGAAGTCATTGAGACTCTGGCTCACCTTGTCCTCATTGCCAAAGACGTGACCCATGCCCAGTGCAGGGATGGCTATCACCTCAAATAGGCGTGGCTCGCCGTTGTAGCCAAACCACCAGTTGGAGAGGTTGATGGTAGCACCAAGGTCCACTGTGCCATATTTCACAACTGTGCCTTTGCTCGTCAGAGGTTTGTTGTCGAAATATGCGTTGCTCTCTATCTCGAAACCGAATGCAGGAGTAAACCATCGTCCTACGCGCAAGCCAGCGTTGGAGTTGAGATTCTTCAGCCACTTATTGTGCGAAGTCTTGGTGCTCAGTCCTCCATTGATGCCTATATACCAGTTGTCATAGCTCTTGCTCTCGAGTAATGCCTTCTGCTCGGTCTGTGCTGATGCACTGAGTGCAAATGTAGCACAAGCAAGTAGTATTAACTTTTTCATATGTATTAATCTTTATTGTTCGTAACTCTTATTGCAGTCCCCAACTAATGGGTGAATCCATCTTTTCCACGCTATCCTCTATCTTGTCGGGTAGGTTGCAGAAGAAGTCAATGCCTGTCCTCTCTTCCAACTTGTCTATGGAAATGACATATTTGGCAAGTGAGGTGTCACTGTTGGCTTTGTGCTCAGCCCAGAATGCCAATCCCTTGTAGGAACCACTCTTCTTGCCAACGATAGCCATGAAGAAATACTTAGGCACAGGGATCTTTATCCTGGAGTCACTGATGACACCGCTCTGCTCTTTGCCGTCTATGTAGACATTGCCGATGGTGCCACCCTTGCATACCCACATGGTGTCGCGATAGCTGGAGTTATTCCACTTTCTCACCTGACTCTCCATGTTGACCCATACACCACCGTTGAAGTCGTATATCTGCGGTTGCATATTGGAGAGATAGAATGTCTGACCGTTTACGTCCTGATTGCATATTCTATCCTCGGATGCACAGATGTGTCCGCGGTTGTAGCCACTGCCTTGATAGTCGGTCAAGAGAGAGCGATACTGCTCTGGTATGTCATTGTCCTCTTGGAAGGGGTCATAATACCATGTAGTGCCCTGCCATACACATCCTGACTCGCTGCGCCAGTTGTAGCGGTTCCAGTTCTTCACAGAATTGCTTTCGTCCCACTCCCAGCAACTCCAGCGCTGAGCCTTCTTGTCGCAGTCCCATTCCACGATATAGTTCACACCATAAGTGGAAGTCTTCTTCACAAGCACCAACTTGCGACCATCAGCGAGATGTGGCACCTCCATGCGGAGAGCCTCTTCTGGTTTTGACGTGCCAGTGATGACATTCTTGTTGACATTAACGACCTCATCGTCGCCATTAGGATTTTCTTGTTCCCCGTTGATGTCATTGCTACATGTCGATGACATCAGCAAGGTAGCCAATGCCATCGCACATGCGTATATATTATAACGTGTAAGTTTCAAGGCTTGTCTTATTTAGCGTAAGTAATAGTTATGGTCTGCACGCGTAACTGAGTGCCACCTTTGTTGCCTTCATAGTAGTTGCAGTAGGTAGCGTTGTTGCCGTCAAATGCTACTGTGGCAGTGGTGTTGCCCACCATGTTAGTGCTATTGTAGATGTCGCATGTCATCACAATCTTTGCTATCTTCTTGGTGGCAGCAAATGAGAGAGTGTTGGATGCGTAGATGCGGAAGCCCTTAGTGCCTGAGTGATAAATAGGAGCACTTGTGCCGTCACCCTGTGCCACAGTCAGTGTAGTGCCGTCAGAGAAATTGTATGTTCCCGATGCTGCTGCATTTGATGAGAGTCCAAGGTCATTGATATTGAGTGTGACAGTCTCTTCGCCTGCAGTCACGTCTGAGTTTGTCAGAGTGACGGTGTTGCCATCAATGGTCAGACCACCCTTGCTGTCGCCTTTGTCGTCGCCCTTATCATCACCAGACTCGCTGCTACCCTTGCCGTTGATAGACACGATGTAGTTGTTGTACTGGAACTCGAAAGTACCGCCGTATACAGTCACCTTACCGCAAACGACTACCTTTGAGCCTACTGCGAGGTCACTGGTAGAAGTGAACTTAGCCTTGTCGAGGTTAAGACCGCTATAAACATAGAAATTGTTAGCGTCCTTGCCGTCATCAGAGATGTAGTAGTCAAGGCTACCATAGCTCTCTCTAAACTGTGACACCTTAGACACGATACCCTCTACGTAATACTCCTTAGAGGTGTCGTAGCTGTTGTCGCTGTAGAGTTTCAGTATTGCAGCTACATTGTATGGGTCGCTTGCAGTACCAGATCCCTTTGCTTCGCCAGTGGTGGTGTCACCCTTGTCATCACCCTTGTCATCGCTTGACTCAGAAACTTCTCCGTCCTTCATGACGACATTCTTAACCTCCCATGTAGAAGAGTTGTTTGTGCAAGCATAATAGAAAGCTACGACCACCTTGGACTGTCCGATGAATGCCGAAGGAATGTTCTTAGCATAAGTAGAGAATGTGGTCCAGTCAGAACCTTCAGTCATAGTGCCAGTGATGTCTGTCCAACTTGTGGTAGTAGGGTCGCCTGTGTAGTTGGATGTGATGAGCACCTTGTCCTCTGCACCTGCTCTGCTGCCGTAGCGATAGATATAGTCAAACTGTAGGTAAGCCTTCTCAGCCTTTGACAGGTCTATCTCCTTTGATACGAGATAACTCTTAGACTGAGTGGTAGTCTTTGATGAGTTGTCATAACCAGTAGCAGTCGCTGTGCTATAGTTGATCTTCCATGGAGTACCCTCCACTGTAGTCAGGGTGAAACTGCCGAAACTTGAAGCGAAAGTCTCGTTGATATAATCGTCTGTTGTCAGTGAGTCCGTGTCGCTATTATTGCTTGGCCAACCATAAGGCATAGGCACATCCTCGCAACTTGTAAAGGTGAATGCCGCCATGGCAATCATAAGTACAGAATAAAGAATCTTTTTCATTTTCTTATTTTGTTGTATTGTTAATTTTCTGTTTCTGTTATGTCGGCAATCTTGCGGATGATGATCTCGCACTTGCCATTGAAGTTCTTAAAGATACCAGTGATGTTGAATTTGCCTTGTGGCACTTTCACACCAGCGAAGTCGCAGTAAGGAGAGGTGTACACCATGGTGTTGCTTCCCTTGATCTCATTGAAGTAGAGACTTACTGAAGAAGAACTTGACGCATCGCTCCATGTAGTGGTAGACTTTATGTTGCGTAGTGACACATTCTTCAGTGTGCCGAGCTTGCCTCCGTCCTTATATCCATTCCAACTTGCGAGGTCAGAGGTGGTAAACTCCGTAGGCTGGATAGCATCCTTGTTGTAGCCAGTAATCTTGAAGTGCTCCTGCCAGATAGATGCTGGCATACGGCTTACGTATGTCGAACCGCTTGTGTTGGTGTAAGGCACGCCAACCTCAGCCTGCTGACCATAGTTGCCTATGTAGAGGTCCTTCAGGCTGACGAGTATCTCTGCACCTTCAGGCATATATCCACACATTCCGCCTTGTGCCACTGCCACGATGATGGCTCCTGTGGCATCCTGTATGGCTACCTCATTATAGATGTTGCCCTCGATGTCATTGCCGACTACATATCCCTTTATCTTCACGTCCTCAGAGACCTGAGTGTAGGTGTAGGTAGTGGTGACATACGACTTATATTTATCTTTAAGCTCCTGGATGGTAATCACGTTGTCTTCCGTGATGCTATTGTTGCCATAAGGAGGTGTCGTGGTGTCTACATCCGGATATCCGCCGTCCATACACGATGCCATGACCATGGCGATGGCTCCGAACAGTATATATTTTAATGCTTTCATGCTTTCTTTAGAATTTATATGTTATGTTGAGCATTCCGTTAGTTCCGAAAGCGTAATATTTCTTCGGATTGGACGAGAAGTGGTAAGAGCGAGTATTGTTCTTTGTAGCCGTTATCGTGCCGTCAGCATTTGTGGTGCGTGTGCTGGTGTAGTCGCTACGGCTCTGCTCGTATCCGCCAGTCACGATGCGCATGTTGTTGAGGATGTTTGACAGGCTGAGGTTTATCGAGAGCGAACCCTTCTTCAGGTAGATGCTCTTGCCGATGCTTGCGTCCACCATCAGACCGCCCTTGCCCTTGCTCTGCTCAGGCACGGTGGTAGTCTTCACGATGTTTCCCTGTTCGTCCACTGACTCCTGTTCATAGACACCCATAGTCTTGAGTGTGCCCACATAGCGACGTGAAGGCGACCATGACAGGTAGATGCGGTCATAGTAGCGTGCATCGAGATCGATAAACCATCCGCTATTGTGATAGCTCAGTCCGATAGAACCAGCTGTCAGTGGAGTGCCACTCTCGCGCATATCCTTGCTCATCACGATGTCGCTGGTATAGACTCCGCTTGTAGAGTTCATGTAGCGCACGTTGGCATTGTTGAGATATTTTGCCTCAGAGATAGTTCCCAAAGCCTTGATGTCAAGTACAGAACAAATCTTGAACTTTGCGCCCAACTCCAGTCCATAGTAAGCCTTCTTCACGTTTGTCATGCTCACATAAGAGAAGGAGTTGATATCATCGAAATAGAAGTTTTGCCACTCTGTGACATTCTGCATGAATGAGTAGTAGCCATTGAGGTTGAGGTTGAGTCTTGAAGTCTTCAGACTATAGCCCACCTGTGATGAGAACACCTGCTCATTGTGCAGGCCCATCACGAAGTCATTGTTGATCTCTGGTGCTGCAAATGCTGCGGAAGCCTCAGGAGCGCGAGTCTCAAGACCTACACCTACTATTATGGTGTTGCCTCTTCCGAGGTTTGCTGTCAAAGAAGACTTGATGCCGCCATCGAGGAAATGAGCCACGCCAGACTTGCCATAAGAATTGTTTGCTGCAAGTCCGTTGCGCATACGACCGTCTCTCTGCATGTCGGTGTAGTTGGTTCTTGCACCAAACATGAAGTGGATGTTGCGAGCGTCGGCAGTGTAAGAAGTCCACAGGTTAGCCTTGTGGATGTTGAGATAATAGTCATATCCAAACACATCGCCTTCCTTTACGATGGCGTTAGGATTATTCAGGTCATACTGCACCTCGTCAGAACCAGGAGCGTATGTGCCAGTCGCATAGGTATTGATGTTGTGATATGTCGAAGCACCGAGCAAGTCCTCCATTGTCTGATAGTGACGTCCGCGGTTAGTGCCTGCGCCGAATCCGATGCTCAGGTGCTTGAATGGGTCGAGGTCGAGGTTGAGCACACTGTTAAGACGCAGAGTGAGAGCGTCATTGCGCTTAGCCTGCATGTAGTACATGGCATCGATGCCCTGTCTGTTAGCCTGCACGTTGGAGTAGTAGAGACGATCCCAATTAATCTGACGGTTTGCCTCAGATGCAGTCAGATAATTGTAAGCGGTGTACCAGTTGTCGTAGTCCTGCTGTGTGTTCTTACTTGGGTTCTCCACGTCATAGAAACTTGACGGCAGAGTCTTCCAGTAGTCAGGCTGAGGGTTGTCGGAATTGTTGTAGTTTAACTTTGTACTCTTGTACATAGAGTAGCGTCCTCCGAGAGTAGTGGTGAGCTTCGTATTGTCATTAATCTTCCACTCCCATGTGAAGAGAGCTGATGGAGCGAAGTCGTTGACCACGCGTGAGTTACGAATCTTGCCACCCTGGTAACCCCAGTAAGGGTTGTAGTAGTTGGAGTTAGCTATCCAGTAAGACTCATCTGTGCCAGCACCCTGTGATGCTCTCTCTGTCGGGTTGCCCCAAGTAGCGAAAGCCAGACTGTGGTTATCACCGATGAGTTTCTCCACGCCGAGGAAGTAGGAGAGAGAGTTGTAGAATGTACCTTTCACGTATCCGCGGTTAGCCCAGCGGTAAGTCACGTTGCCAGTGAAAGCCCATCCCTTTGAATTGAAACCACTGCTGTAGGTGTACATGCCACGCAGAGTGTAGTTGCGGTTGGCAGCGAGCAGAGATGCTCGGCTACCAGTAGCCATGCTTCCTGCACGGAAGTTGTAGTTATTTGATCCGCCCATGCCTGCGAGAGAGAAGTGTGTATCCTCAAAAGGCAGTGCTGCCTCCACGTTTCGGGTCTGATTGTTGAGACCTCCCACGAGAGAGTAGCGGAACTGACCTGTCTCCATGTCATTCATCTGCATGCCGTTGATGTAGATGTCATTATACTTCTGATTTAAGCCACGATATCTGAATCGCATGGCGGAGAAACCATAGCCCACCTGGCTGGCGTAGTAGTCATTGCTTGAGGAGACGATGGTCACGTTTTGTGACATGTCATCATCCTCGCCCAGCTGACTTTCAGAGAAAGTGAACTGGTTGTCAAGTGATCCAGTGGCGGCTTGTTTCTCAATAGTGCCGTCATCCGTAGTCTGAGCCATGGCTGCAGGTGCTACGCACAATGCCAACACAAGTAATTTAAGCTGCTTTTGCATAGATAATGTTTTGATTTATATATTTTTTATTTTGTTTCTATCGTATGATGCCAAACACGCAAGTTCGCAAAAGTACGTATATTATATGAAATAGCAAAACAAAAAATAACGTTTTTAACGTTTTATGCCTTAAATATAATGCCTTTGAAATATTTTGATGCCAAAAAGATTGAGTATTATGGCTTTTATGATGGTGATTACCCTCCTTGGACATGCTCTCAGTGATATTCGTCGCGAAGGCAGTGAGAGATGTGTTTGGCTGTATTTATATGCAGATATCTGAATATTTAGAATGGCGAGATAATAGTCAGTTTCTTCAGCTGTCACCATCTTGCAGTCGTCGTGCATAAAATCCATCTGCAGGAGTTTGGCGGCACGGAGGTGCCCTTCTAGTAAGTCGGCATGTCCCTTGGTGCCAGGGTTAGCCGTGATGCCTTCAGTATTATAGCAATAGACATAACCCTCCAATGGAGTGGCGATGATGCGAGGATTGTGTGTCAGCAGAGTGGAGAGAAACCATACATCCTCAAATAGTCGACCTTCGGGGAAACGCACATCCTGCAAAGTGTTATGGAAAAGCAAATTGCGACGAAGAATCTTGTTCCAAGCATATGTATGCCTATAGGCTTTTCCCTTGAGCCAATAATCCTTTGCTGAAGGGTAGATGGTAGTTTCGTGTATGTCATACATCACTTGGCTTCCACCCTCTGTCACGGGACGATATTCCAAGATGTCGCAGTCGGCGTGGCTATCCATGATGTCGAGCAATGGAGAGTAAGTGCCGTCCATCAGCCAGTCATCACTGTCAACGAATGTGATGTAGTCACCTGTGCAAGCCTCTATGCCCGTGTTGCGTGCGGCGGACAAACCTCCGTTCTTTTGCGATAAGAGTTTTATGCAGTCATGTTCACGTGCGAGGTCCTTCGCTATATCAAGCGAAGAGTCAGTAGAACCATCGTTCACCATGATAATCTCCATGCTGACGACATTCTGCCTGACGATGCTCGAGATGCAGCGACGCAGAGTTTTCTCCACGTTGTACACGGGAACGATGACGCTGAGCCTCATTACTCGATGCCGAAAAGACCTTCTATGTATTTGCAGAGTATGTTGATGCCTTTCGTATTGTTACCACCCTCTGGTATGATAAGGTCGGCATAGCGCTTGGTAGGTTCGATAAACTGCTCGTGCATAGGTTTCAGTACCTGCTGATAGCGTGTCATCACCATCGTGACGGTGCGTCCGCGGTCTATGGTATCACGCTGTATGTTGCGTATGAGGCGCTCGTCCGAGTCGCAGTCTACGAATATCTTTAGGTCCATCATGTCACGCAGTTTCTTATTGAGCAGAGTCATGATGCCCTCGATGATTATCACAGGTTTGGGTTCCACATGGATAGTTTCATGCAGACGATTGGATATAATATAAGAATATGTGGGTTGCTCCACGGCACGACCTTCACGCAGTTCGTTGACATGCTTGATGAGAAGTTTCCAGTCGAAGGCGTCAGGGTGGTCAAAGTTGATTGCCCTACGCTCCTCGTCAGTCATGCCCGTCGTGTCATTGTAGTAAGAGTCCAACGGTACCACTGCCACGCTATCCTTAGGCAGAGCCTCGATGATCTTTCTTACTACGGTAGTCTTGCCCGAGCCAGTACCTCCGGCAATGCCTATGATGGTGATATCTTTCATTATTTCTGTTCTTTAAGCAGATAAGCCACTACTGGCAAGTGATCCGAATAACCATTGAGCCATACTCCTCCGGCGGTAGTTCTCTTAGGTGTGCCCTTGTATTTTCCTTCTGTCTGCATCAAGTAAGCGCGACGGAATATGTGGCTCTTGTAATATTTGAGAGAAGAGAAGTCTTTCTCGCCCTTGACGTTCAGCATATTCTTAGAGAATACTATCTGATCGAACAGGTTCCATGCACCTTGGTAAGAGAGTGTGCCCTGTCCGTCCTTTCTCAGTACATTCCACCATGGATTATAGAAGTCGCCGTCCTTCACTTCCTTCAGTTCGCGACGTGCGCCGAGGAATTTTGCCATAGAAGTATTGTCTGGGTCATCATTCATGTCGCCCATGACTATGACCTTCATGTCTGGTTCTGCTTTGCAGATGGAGTCAGTGAGAGCCCTCACCTGTTTGCCACCCCAGTCACGGAATTTACCTTCAGCGCCACGTGATGGCCAGTGGCATACTATGGCGGTGAGTTTCTCTCCTGCTATCTTACCCTGCACCACGAGGAAAGGACGAGTGAAGTGTGTGGTGTCGCCATTCTCATAGACATACTGCTTGATGAATGACTTGTAGGGAGCGAAGAGTTTTGGATTGTAGAGTAGGGCGCAGTCGATGCCTCGCTTGTCCGGACCTTCATAGTGGATATATTTCATGCCCCTGTTGGCAAGCGGTTCTTGTGCCGTGAGGTCTCTCAGCACATTGTCGTTTTCACACTCTGCTAGTCCGATGAGCGAGCAACCCACATTAGGCAACATATCTGTACCTATGTCGGCAAGAGCCTTTGCCATGTTACGCAGTTTGTTGGTGTATTTCAGAGTGTTCCACTTGTATGAACCATTAGGGAGGAAGTCGTAATCCCTCTTTCCTTCGTCGTGGATAGTGTCAAAGAGGTTCTCCTGATTGTAGAAGCCTACGGCATACAGCGAAAATTTCTTCTCCTGCGCATTTGCTGATATGATGCCAGCAAACAGCATGATAGAGATGATAGATAGTAATTTCTTCATAGTCGTTTTTAGTGATATCGCTTGCAAAAGTATAAAAAAATATGTGAACTGAGATGAGAATGATATTAAAATAATGTGCGCAAGCGATTTATATTGTATGTGTTGCCAATGGCAAAGAGGTGTTTATATATTTGTTCGCTTATCAAGTAAATATCTGATAAAGTCATCCGAGATATTGGAGATTTCCCCTTTGTCATAGATGGTTAGCAAATCGATGATTACAGAGTCTCCCTCTTGGTATAGATTGTAGGTGATGACTCTTGCACCACCGCTTTTCCCTTTGCCTTTGCTGGCTATTGCCATTCTTACTTTTCTTACACCTCTGCCAAGACTACTACCTTGATAAGGATCCTTCTCTAACTCGTCAAGGAATGTGCCGTAATCGCCTATTATGGAATGATATTTCTTTGAGAGTTTCCTGAGTTGTCGTTCGAACTCCTTTTCTGTATAAATAAGGACTTTCATTCTATTCCTCCTCGCTAAGCACTTTAAACAACTCTCTAGCACTCATAGGTTTTGTGCCATTCTTCTTGTGCTCCTCCATTTGATCTAGGGCGCGGTTGAGGCTTTCTGCTACATATGCCTCTTGCTCGGCTTGGGTCATGTAAGTCTCTTGGTAACTATTAGTTGGCTTGGCAATGGTGTTAGCCAATTTTTCTGCATAACTCTTTACCTTGGCCACGAACTCGTCAATCGTATATTGCCCTGTTGATGGCACTTGAATTTGAATGTTTATTGTATTCATCTTGTTGCTTCCTTTAAAATTAAAATACAAATGTACATTGTCTATTTCTTATCACCAAACTTTTTGCATACTTTTTAAGTACTTGCCCTTCTCACTCTCACCACTTTCGTGATTTTATAAAAAGTATTAATAGTTTGTAGACTTGAAGCATCGCTTCATGAATAATTGCTACTTTTGCATTTGGATGAAACGAAGGTTAAACATATCGCTCTTGCTTTTCATGGCCATCTTCATAGCGTGGATGGGCACGGGGAAGATTATGCTGACATGTTTGCACTCGGAAACCACGCGCATGTTGTTTCTTTCTGATATGTGCGATGGCGGATGCAATCCTAACTCCGACTGCATGCTGACACAGGTCGTTTCACTCTCTCCGCAGATGCCGGTGGCATCGCTTGATGTGGATTTTCATGCCCCAGTGTTGCAGATAGCACCTTTTCTTGTTGCAGAGGTGCCAGTCTGCGAGAGTTGGCATGATGTGGCTGACGATTATGTCAAGCCGATTATAGATAGTCCGCCTAAGGATTTGCTCTATCGGATTTCCGTTCTTAGACTTTGATTATTTCTTTTCTTCATTATAGGCAATGTCGTCGTGACGTTGCCCGAACGTGTATATAATATAATAATGTGAACAAAAGATGAAAAGAAAGATATTTTTTATGTGTGCACTCATAGCAGGTGCATTGCCAGTGTCAGCGCAGAGTGCTGACAATGACTCCTTGTCGTGGGGCGAACAGCAACTCGATGGGGTAGAGGTGAAAAGCAGAAAGGTCAACATAAAGCGACTCTCTGGCGCACAGATGGGATTTGAGATGGGCAAGGAAGAACTCTTCCGTGCTGCTTGTTGCAATCTTGGCGAGTCTTTCCAAAACAATCCTTCGGTGGATGTCAACTACTCCGATGCCACGACAGGTGCCAAACAGATAAAACTGCTCGGACTCTCGGGTACATATGTGCAGATGCTCAGTGAGAATCAACCTGACTTCTTCGGGGCGGCAAAACCCTTCTCCCTCGGTTATGTGCCTGGTCCGTGGATGAAATCCATATCAGTGTCGAAAGGTGCTTCCACCGTGAAGAATGGTTTTGACGGCATCACCGGACAAATCAATGTGCAATATCTCCAACCAGAAGACGAACAGGGACTTACCGTCAACCTCTACGGTGACAATGACTCACGCTTTGAGGCCAATGCCGATGCCAATGTGCATTTCTCACCAAAGTTTGCTACCGAAATCCTTGCCCACTATGACGAAAACTGGGGTGGTCATGATGACAACGGCGATACTTTCATGGATAAACCCAATGTGCGCCAGTTTAATCTGCAGAATAGATGGTATTATGCCAACTCTCACTACATATTTCACGGCGGTATAGGTGGCATAAAGGAAAACCGCACCTTCGGACAGACCCAGCACCATGCTGACATAAGTAATTTGTGGACGGGCAAGGTAAATACTGAGCGCCTCGAGGCTTACATGAAGCACGCCTTCATCCTCAATAAGGAGCACGGGGCCAACATCGCCTGGATGTCAAACTATACCATCCACAATCAAGACAACCTCTATGGCAACAAGATGTATGACATCCGCCAGCGTGACTTTACTACCCAACTAATGTATGAGACCAATGCCAGCGATATCAGCAATTGGTCCTTTGGTACAAGTTTTGAGGGACACTGGTTTGATGTGGACCACCTCTTCTCCACTGATGATCTTAGGACAGAGAGCGACAGGCAGAAAGGGTATCTCTCTACTAACAACAGTGCGGGAGCCCTGGGCTTTTATGGACAGTACACGCTAAATCTCCACAATCGCCTCGTCGCTATGTTTGGCATGCGTGCCGACCTCACCACACACTGTGTCACCGAGAAAGCGTGGATAGTCACTCCACGTATGCACCTGAAATATCAGATCAATGATAACATCCAGGCGCGCATCTCTGCTGGCAAGGGTTATAGGCTCAACGATATGTTTTGGGCGGAAAACACTTACCTGCTTGCCATGGGGCGCAAGATATCCTATTCGCTGACCTATCGTGAGTCGGCATGGAATTTTGGTGGTTCTTTAGGCTTTGACGTTCCTCTTTGGGGCAAGAACCTAAAGATCAATGCAGAATATTTCTATACCACCTTTGGCAATCAATCCGTCATAGACTATGACACCAAAGAAGATGAACTGCTTGTATATGACCTCAAATCCATGAGCAATGGTGAAGGCAAGTCCTATAGTCACGTGCTGCAACTTGATGCCACCTATGAACCCTTGCCTGGACTGAGCACGACACTCGCTTTCCGTCGCAACATAGTCAAGACCACCTATCGGGGCATTCTCATGGACAAGGCATTGAGCAGTAAGTACAAGGGACTCTTTTCCTTCTCCTATAAACCAGGATTGGGCCTATGGCAATTTGACGGTTCGTTGCAGTTGAATGGCCCTGTGCGTCTGCCAAAGAGCATCATCTCCGATGGTATGCAATACAGTTTGGTATATCCCCAACTGTCCTTACAAGTGACACGATGGTTTCGTCACTTCTCAGTGTACGTAGGTGGAGAAAACCTCACTAATTACAAACAGAAGAATGCCGTGATAGGGTGGGAGGATCCTTACTCTACATCCTTTGATGCCACGCAGGTGTGGGCGCCCGTACATGGTCGCATGCTCTATGCTGGCATAAGAGTCAACGTTGGGAAGATGTAAACATTGAAAGATTGAACAATTGAAACATTAAAAAAACAATGATAACTATGAAAAGATTTATGTCAATGATTGTCATGCTGATGATTAGCGTGGCAATATTCGCCAAGGGCGAAGTGAAAACAGTGGTTTACACACCTACACCGATGATGCACTGTCAAGGTTGCGAAAACAAGATCAAGGGCAACCTGAAGTTCCTCAAGGGCATCAAGTCCATAACAACAGACCTGGAGAAGCAGACTGTCACCATCACTTATGATTCGTCTAAGACAAAGCCCGAAAAGATAGAGGCTGGCTTCAATAAGATTGGTTATGAGGTAAAGGAAGTAGTGACGGAAAAGAAAGCAAACAAGAAAGCTTAGTTTTTCAGAGAAGATATCTTCATTGGCTGGAGAAGATAGCTTCGTTGCTCGGAGAAGATATCTTCGTTGGCCGATGAAGATATCTTCTCCAAACTATAAAGAAAACTTGGTTGCAGCGAGGACGCTGCAACTACTAAGTTTTGCATTTATGCTTACAGACTACAGTTTCCAGGAAGGATTGGCCCTTAGGTAAAGCCCAAAGGCGAAACTGGACTCGTCAAGTCCCTTGGAGTGCACCTTGTATGTCTCGAGCAAGGCGCCAAGGGTGTAGTGCTCCGCAAAGGTACGGTGATAGTCCACATGAAAATATCCTGTCTGCCTGCCATCAAAACGCTTCCCTCCATCACGGATGCTGATGGTGGAAAAGAAAGGACTACCCAACAGTGTGACGAAGTCCTTTGGCGCATGAAAATATCCGAGCGTGAGCGACAGACAGTCAAGCATATGCATGTTGCCCTCCGCATGAAATGCCACACCCGAATCAAATGGCCACAGTTTGCCTGCCTGCTGATAGCATCCGACGATGTTAGCCGATGCACCATAAGCATTGATGACCTTGCCAAGCGGGCGATTGCCCGATGACCAGTTGATGCCAAGTGCGCCATTGCATATCGTCTGCACACCAAGGTTGAGTTCTGGTATGTCCTGTTCTCCACCACGATGTTGCGCCAATATATTCAGCGCAATGTTGAGATGACTACCCAACTGCTGACGTCCCGTCAATCCCACTACAAAGGCCTCTTGATGAGTGTCCTCCTTAAACTGATAACTCTGCCAGTTTACCCACACGTCCATATTGAATCCCTTGTGGTTGACCAGTATCTGAGCACCCATCTCAGGATCTGCGCTCATCAGTTGCTCCTTATTATATAAAGGTGTGATGAGCCCATGGTATACATCGCCATAGATATCACCAAGCACCACCGACACATCCTTCATCTTCGCCTCTGCCCTCAACCATGGCAAGACGTGAGCGCCGTCCTGATATTGATTGCCCTTCCATTTTCCTATGTCATGGTAGGCGTAGTTAGGGTATTTGTTTGCGCCATCAAAGAAGAGAGCGTGGGCGCCCAATTCCAGATGTATGTTCTTGTTGGGGTCATACACCAACTTGGGTCTTAGCCATGCTCCAGGCAGAGAATATCCGTCAGTCATCTCCGAACTGTATTCATTGTCGCGAAAGAATGCGAGGGCGTCCACCGCTATGCGCAGTCCGCCAGTGCTGTCGGCATCCGCGTATGTCGGCATGGTGTCAGCGGTAGCATCATGGATACCACCGAGCGACATCGCAAGAGCAAATAATGTGACCTTAAGATTCATGCTTCGCTATCCGTATATCTTTCTTACCACATAGTTGACGAATGTCTTTGGCATTAGTTTGTTGAGCAACACGAAGAGATGGTATTGCATGCCCGTGGTGTTGTATATCCATGGTTTTGTGCATGTTGCCATAGACAGTATCTTGCGTGCTATCTGCTCCGACGACAGTCCATGCTGCTCGTCATGCTCCATGGTCGCCACCGCGCGATTCATGTGTGTGTAGACATCGCTACCCGCTATACTCTTTGCGCGTGCCGAGGTGAAATTAGTCTTCACATCACCAGGCAGCATGCAGCAGACGGAGATGCCGAATGGCGCCACCTCATTGCGTAGGGCGCATGCCAAACTATTGATGGCTGACTTGGAAGCAGAATAGAATCCCTGGAAAGGAATAGAAAACTCGGCTGCCAGGCTACTCACAAATATTATCCGTCCCGCATGTGCAGCCCGCATGTAGGGGAGTACAGCCTGCGTGATGTTCACGGTACCGAAGAAGTTGACATCAAACTGGCGCTTTGCCTCGCTGATGTCAGTAAACTCGATGGCTCCCGATATGCCCATGCCAGCATTGTTTATGAGCAGGTCTATCTTGCCACATTCGTCCATGATGGTCTTTATCGCCTTGCAGCAAATGTCGCGATCAGTCACGTCGCAGTCCACATGTCGGATGTCGCCGTTGTCCTTGCCACGGCGTGACAGTTCGTATACCTTATATCCCTTCTCGGCAAACAGGCGGGCTGTCACCTCACCGATGCCCGAACTGCCTCCCGTTATCACCAATGTCTTCATTCTTTTATTACATGTACGTTACATCTTCTACAAAGGTATAAAAAATAACGACGACACATTGCATTAAATAGCCTTAAAAATGAAGAAACATTCGGTAATATGAACAAAAGTTATTAACTTTGCCTTGCAAAGTCGGTGGCAGATATCCTCTGACGCCGAGATGTAAAGTGAGAGTTATTATACAT
>CAVABU010000048.1:0-17635 GCA_963586965.1 Gemmiger formicilis | reverse complement strand
TAGTAGTTGCAGCGTCCTCGCTGCAACCAAACTGAGCAGAAGTAAAGTAGGAGGTACGGCGCCCTCGCCGTACCATCGCAATCATGAATATATTAAAGAGAAATACTCGCTTGAGTGGTACGGCGAGGGCGCCGTACCTACTATGATTTATGCCATATATTTCTTTAGGAAGCGTCCCGTCAGGCTTGCCTCGCACTTGGCTACTTCTTCGGGAGTGCCAGCGCAGACGATGGTGCCACCAGCCTTACCACCTTCAGGACCTATGTCGATGATGTGGTCGGCACATTTTATGACATCCATGTTGTGCTCTATCACGATTATGGAGTGGCCGCGCTCTATGAGAGAATTAAATGCGCGAAGCAGTTTTGTGATGTCATGGAAGTGCAGACCCGTGGTCGGTTCGTCAAAGATGAATAGGGTAGGGTCATGCTTCTCTTGCGCAAGGTAATAAGCCAACTTCACACGCTGGCTCTCACCGCCCGATAGGGTGGAGGAGTTTTGTCCCAACTTTATGTATCCCAGTCCGACCGCCTCCAATGGGCGCAGACGGTCCACAATGCTCTTCTGATCGTTTTCTCCGAAGAAATCAATGGCTTCGCTCACCGTCATGTCGAGCACATCACTGATGCTCTTGCCCTTATATTGCACCTCGAGTATCTCATTCTTAAATCGCTTGCCATGACAAGAGTCGCACACCAATTCAAGGTCAGCCATAAACTGCATCTCGACGGTCACTGTGCCTGCTCCATTACACTCTTCGCATCTACCGCCGTTGGCATTAAATGAGAAATACTGTGGTGTAAATCCCATCTGCTTTGCCAGTTGCTGATCGGAGAACAGTTGGCGAATGGCGTCATACGCTTTTACATATGTGGCAGGATTGCTACGAGTGCTCTTGCCGATAGGATTCTGATCCACAAACTCTATGTGGCGGATATATTTCATGTCGCCCGTCATACCTCCGTATTCACCAGGGGCATCACATATCTCGCCCAGGTAGCGCTTCACGGCAGGATAGAGTATACCTTTGACCAAGGTGGACTTTCCACTACCGCTTACACCAGTGACGACGGTAAGCACATTGAGAGGAAACTTCGCGTCTATGCCTTTGAGATTATTCATTCGGCAAGAGTTGAGGTCTATGTGGTGATTCCATCTCCGTCGTGAGGCAGGGATGTCTATCTTGTCAGTATGAGTCAGATATTTCACCGTGTGCGAGTCGGGATATTTGTCCGCTATACTCTTGTCGTCAAGCAGTCGGGTGTCACCCTGGAAGACTATCTGTCCGCCAAGACGACCAGCGTCCGGACCTACATCTATTATATAGTCGGCAGCACGCATTATCTCTTCATCGTGCTCCACCACGACCACAGTGTTGCCCAACGCCTGTAGTTCTTTGAGTACATGTATCAGTTGCTGAGTGTCACGGCTGTGCAGTCCGATACTCGGTTCGTCAAGGATGTAAAGGCTACCCACCAGCGAACTGCCGAGCGATGTGGTGAGATTGATGCGCTGGCTCTCTCCGCCCGAGAGCGTGTTGGACGGACGATTGAGGGTGAGATATCCCAAGCCTACATCAAGGAGGAACTTCAGTCTGGAGTTGATCTCCGTGAGTAGACGTTTTGCCACGTCCGCGTCATGCTTTGTCAATTGAAGATTGTCAAACCATAGTTTTAGTTCGTTGACAGGCATATTGACCAGTTCGGTGATGTCCTTGCCGGCTATCTTCACCCACCGTGCCTCTTTCTTCAGACGTGCCCCTTTGCAGTCAGGGCAAATGGTCTTGCCACGGAAGCGGCTCATCATCACCCGGTATTGTATCTTATACTGGTTGTCCTTCACCATCTTGAAGAAGGAGTCTATGCATACCTTGTCGTCTTCATCCTTGTGACGTTCAGATGGTAGACCATGCCAGAGCCAGTCACGTTGCTCCTCCGTAAGGTCAAAGTATGGAGTAAAGATGGGGAACTCATCCTTGGCCGCCCTTCGGCAAAATTCATTCTTCCATTCGCCAAGTTTTTCGCCGTGCCAACACTGCACGCATCCATCATATACGGATAGGGAAGGGTTGGGGATGACGAGTTTCTCGTCTATGCCCACGATGCTTCCGAAACCTTCGCATGTGGGGCATGCTCCGGCAGGAGAATTAAAGGCAAACATATTGTCTGACGGTTGCTCAAAAGTGATGCCGTCAGCCTCGAAACGTGTGGAAAACTCCTTGCGCGAACCATCCGAGGCAAAGATTACCATGCACACGCCGTCACCCTCAAAGAAAGCGGTCTCGGCAGAGTCACACAGACGCATCTCCATCTCGTGGCTTCTGGACACTCGCATGCGGTCTATGACCACATACAGGTCTTTTATGTTTGCAGAATCTTTGCCGTCTGCCATGTCAGCATTCTCAAGAAAGTCATCGATGCGTGAGAATTCCCCATTGTGCATGATGCGCGTGTAGCCCTGCTGGCTCTTTATGCGCAACTGTTGCGACAAAGATCTTTCGGCGCTGATATGCAGAGGTGACACGAGTGTGTAGGCTTCACCCTCTTCATGACTATTGACATATGCCAGCACGTCCTCCATGGTGTGGCGTTTCACCTCCTCTCCGCTTATGGGAGAGAATGTGTGGCCTATGCGCGCAAAGAGCAGACGCAGGTATTCGTATATCTCAGTGGATGTGCCAACAGTGGAACGAGGATTTCGCGCTATGACCTTCTGGGCGATGGCGATGGCTGGTGGAAGTCCTTTTATGGAGTCGCACTCAGGTTTGCCCATGCGTCCAAGAAACTGGCGGGCATAACTTGATAGGGACTCTACATAACGGCGTTGGCCTTCGGCATATAAAGTGTCGAAAGCCAACGATGATTTGCCGGAGCCACTGACTCCTGTTATCACTATAAATTTGTTGCGGGGAATGTTTAGGCTGACATTCTTTAGATTGTTGACCCTTGCCCCCTTTATTTCAATGTCATTTGCCATTATGGTGCGCTTTGCCTACTATGAGTTCATGGACATGAGGAATTCCTCGTTGTCCTTTGTTCTCAACATACTGTCATGTATGGTATTCATGGCTTCAAGCGCTGTCATGTCAGCGATGTGCTTGCGGAGTATCCACATGCGACGCAGAGTGGTGTCGTCATGCAGCAGATCGTCGCGACGTGTGCTTGATGCCACAAGGTTGACAGATGGGAATATACGCTTATTGGAAAGTGAACGGTCGAGTTGCAATTCCATGTTACCCGTACCCTTGAATTCCTCAAATATCACCTCGTCCATCTTCGAACCAGTATCGATGAGGGCAGTTGCTATGATGGTCAGCGAACCACCATTTTCTATGTTACGTGCTGCACCGAAGAATCTCTTTGGCTTCTGCAGAGCGTTGGCGTCTACACCACCGGTCAAGACCTTACCCGATGCTGGTGCCACTGTGTTGTAGGCACGTGCCAGACGTGTGATAGAGTCAAGGAATATCACCACGTCGTGTCCGCTTTCCACCAGGCGCTTAGCCTTTTCCAGCACGATGCCAGCAATCTTCACGTGGCGGTCAGCAGGTTCGTCAAATGTGGAGGCGATCACCTCTGCATTCACTGTGCGTGCCATATCCGTCACCTCCTCAGGGCGCTCGTCGATGAGCAACATCATGAGGTAAGCCTCGGGATGGTTGGCAGCGATAGCGTTTGCTATATCCTTCATCAGTATGGTCTTACCTGTCTTAGGCTGTGCCACGATGAGTGCACGCTGACCTTTACCGATAGGGGAGAAGAGGTCAACGATGCGTGTGCTGAGATTGGTCGTAGCAGGGTTGCCACAGAGATTAAATTTCTCGTCAGGGAAGAGTGGGGTGAGGTGCTCAAATGGTATGCGATCTCTCACCTCCTGTGGTTTGCGACCATTGATCATCTCTACGCTTGTCAGCGGGAAGTATTTCTCACCTTCCTTTGGTGGGCGCACTTTACCGTAGACCACGTCGCCAGTCTTCAGACCATAACGGCGCACCATATTTTGTGACACATAGATGTCATCAGGTGAGGAGAGATAGTTGTAGTCGCTCGAACGGAGGAAACCGTAGCCCTCATTGAGCAGTTCCATCACGCCGTTGCAGTCTATGAGGTCGTCAAAGTTGTATTCGCCCTTCTTCGTCTCTTCCTGTGCAGGCTTGCTTGGAGCTTCATTCATGGCAGGCACATGAGAGTAAGACGGATTGTCAAACATGTCATATACTGGTGTCATCTCGGTGTCCTCGATAGGCAGGTCTATGACAGGGATGAAGTCTGTGCCGTCGCCAGGGTCGCCTTCCCAATAGTCAGATGATGCTTCAGCCGAAACCTCTGGCTTTGTGGAGTCGTTAACCTCTTGTGTGTCGTTTTGTATCTCCTGATTATCCTCAATGTCAGGTGCTTGCTCAGGCGCCGGGATCTCTTTATTGTCATTTGCTTGAGCCTCTTTACCCTTATTGGCAATAATCTCAAGCAACTCCAACTCGCGCTTTGTCCTTCTGCCCCTATGCTTTGGTATCATGGCCAATTCCTCCTCAGGAGTCAGAGGACGGTTGGTGTTTTCTTCGTTAATGTTAGGTGTGTCTATCATGTTAGTTTCTGTCTTTTTGCTATCGTTGCCTTCCACGCGATACACTCTGTCGTTGCTTTTTGCTATTCGTGTGCGCTTCTTTTTTCCGCCCAATGGATTTTTCATGCCTTCCACTTCGGCCTGAGTGTCAAGGATAGCGTATATCAAGTCTTCTTCTGAGTCTCCGCTTTTGTATTCTACGCCCAAATCGTTTGCGATGCCGACAAGTTGCTCATGGCTCTTGGACATCAAATCGTCTTTGTTGTACATTTATTATTATAAAAGGTGTGTGTGAGATTGTAGAAAAGGGATACTGGAAATGTAAGTCCCTTCTATAATTCATCAGTTCTGTGTTAAAACTTGATGCAAAAGTAATAATTTTTATCCGATATTCCAATAATGGCGAACAAATAGATGCACGCTCTTTAACTTTTTATAACCTAACTTGCGTGTTTCATTTCATCGTTAGATATCATATATTTCGATTATTCAAGTATTTTCCCTACTTTTGCAACACAATAATGTGATAAAATGGTACGGCGAGGGCGCCGTACCTCCTATATATTAATAATGTATACGCGCGAAATGAAACGAGTATTTATGTTGGCATTCAGCATGCTGTTTGCCGTGATGGTGGCTCATGCCCAGGGAGAATTAAAGAGAGTGTATGATGAGTCCATAGACCCTATGCAGCAGATAGATGACGCTGTGAAGAAGGCGAAGTCTGACGGCAAGTATGTGGTCTGTCAGGTGGGAGGCAACTGGTGTCCGTGGTGTCTGCGCTTTGCAGATTTTGTGGAAAAGGATTCGGCGGTAAACCAGATGGTCGGCGACAACTTCGTATATATCCATGTGAACTATAATCCTCGCAAGGCTGCCGGTAATGAGGCAAAGCAAAAGGCCACAAATCTCATGAAGAGACTGGATAATCCACAGCGCTTCGGATTTCCCGTGTTTGTGGTGCTTGACGACAATGGCAAGGTCTTGCATATCCAAGACTCCAGTTTCTTAGAGGAAGGCAAAGGTTATAGTGAGGAGAAGACGCTTAGATTCTTCAGAAACTGGACGCCTGAAGCACTAAAATAATTTTGTGAATAAAGACGCAAGTAAGTCCATCTACAAACGAAGCTATCTTCATCGCTCAGAGAAGATAGCTTCATTGGCTTGAGAAGATATCTTCGTTGCACGGAGAAGATAGCTTCGTTTAATATTGCAGTTAGCTGTGACTGTCAACGTATATATAAAACTATAATTGGTGTTATGATAAATAGGGTTTATTTAGGAGATACAACGCCCTCGCCGTACCATACAAGTTAATAAACTCTATTGAAAATTATGCAAATATTCCGATTCTTTATAAGATTCCACTATTGAGATGGTACGGCGAGGTCGCCGTACCTCCTATGAACTACTATAATTCTTATGCTTTAAGTGCTGCGGCTCTCACACGACTCAATGTTTCGGGAGTCATTTGTAGATAGTTGGCTATATGAAGCAATGGCGCACGAAGAATCACCTGTGGTGAAAGTTTGCACATCTTCTCATATCTGCTCTGAGCACTCTCGAAGCGCACAAGGTCTGCATGGATCTGCGAGATAATCAGACTCTCCTCAAGAATCTTTCTGTAAAGCATCTGTATGTTGACATGATGCAGAGAAATCTTCTCCAGTTCAGCCTTTGGCAGTCCATAGATGATGCAGTTTTCGAGTGCTTCCACCTGCAGTCTTGACGGTTCCTCCCTAAAAAGACTCTCTATGCACATGAATATGGTGTGGTCTTCGCCGAGATGCTCGGTAACCTCTTTACCATTTTTGAAATAAAACTGACGGATGAGCCCCTGGTCTATATAATAGATGTATTCGCACACCTCGCCTTCGGAAAGTATCATCTCGCCTTTCTTAAATCTCATCGGTTCGATGATGCTCTCAAGTACATCCAATTCCTGCAGAGTCATGGTACTATACTTTCGTGCGAGTTCACGGGTAATGTCCCTTGTTTGAAATTGAAATTTAGCCATCAGTAGTTCCTCCTGCCAATTGATTGTTATATGTTAATGGTATTTAGGTTCGCTTTCATCGCATTTTTTAATCCAACTTAAGCACAGCGAGGAATGCCTTTTGTGGCACCTCCACGTTGCCTATCTGCTTCATACGCTTCTTGCCTCGCTTCTGCTTCTCAAGCAGTTTTCTCTTACGGCTCACGTCACCGCCATAGCACTTGGCGGTCACATCCTTGCGCACGCATTTGATGGTTTCGCGCGCTATAATTTTGGCACCTATTGCTGCCTGGATAGCGATATCAAACTGCTGTCTTGGGATGAGATCCTTGAGTTTCTCACACATCTTGCGTCCCAGTCCGACGGCATTGTCTTGATGTGTCAATGTGGACAAGGCATCCACCTGCTCACCATTGAGCAATATGTCGAGTTTAGCAAGTTTTGAAGGACGATAACTGTCTATGTGATAGTCGAATGAAGCGTATCCCTTAGAGATAGATTTCAACTTATCATAGAAGTCTATCACTATCTCGCCCAGTGGCATATAGAAGTATAGCTCTACCCTATTGCCAGCCACATATTCCTGCTTGATGAGTTCGCCACGCTTGTCGAGGCAAAGTGTCATTATCGGACCGATGAAATTGGTCGTGGTGATGATGGAAGCCTTGATGTAAGGCTCCTCGATGTGGTCTATCATCATCAGTTCGGGCAAGCCGGACGGATTGTGCACCTCCTTCTTGTCACCATGCTTGTCATAGACCATGTAACTTACGTTTGGCACGGTGGTGATGACGTCCATATTAAACTCTCTATCAAGTCGTTCCTGCACTATCTCCATGTGTAGCAGACCAAGGAATCCGCATCTAAAACCGAATCCCAAAGCCACGGAAGACTCTGGGCTAAAGGTCAGCGATGCATCATTGAGCTGAAGTTTCTCAAGAGATGCACGCAGATTCTCATATTCTGAAGGGTCTATCGGATACACACCAGCAAACACCATCGGCTTCACCTCTTGGAAACCAGCTATGGCATTCTGACAAGGCTTTGCCACATGAGTCACGGTGTCACCCACCTTCACCTCCGTGGCATTCTTGATGCCAGTGATGAGATAGCCCACCTCACCAGTGCGCACTTCCTTGCGTGGCATCATGTCCATCTTGAGCACGCCGACTTCGACGGCTTCGTATTCCATGCCAGTATTGAAGAACTTCACCTTGTCACCCTGGCGTATGCTTCCGTTTTCTATCTTGAAGTAAGCGATGATGCCACGGAAAGGATTAAACACAGAGTCAAAGATAAGTGCTTGCAGAGGTGCTTTCGGGTCGCCCTCAGGAGCTTTGATTCTATCTACGATGGCATCCAGCACATCTTCCACGCCTTCACCTGTCTTGCCTGAGGCACGGAGAATCTCTTCGTGTTTGCATCCGAGCAGTTCCACTATCTCGTCTTCCACCTCATCAGGCATAGCCGACGGCATGTCAATCTTATTGATGACAGGGATAATCTCAAGGTCGTGCTCGAGAGCCATATATAGATTGGATATAGTCTGCGCTTGCACTCCTTGTGTGGCATCCACCACCAAGAGAGCACCTTCGCATGCAGCGATGCTTCGGCTCACCTCGTAAGAGAAGTCCACGTGTCCTGGAGTGTCAATCAGATTGAGGATGTAAGTCTCCCCACCCTTCTTATATTCCATCTGTATGGCATGGCTCTTGATGGTGATGCCTCGCTCCCTTTCAAGGTCCATATCATCGAGCATCTGGCCTTCGGTGACCTTGATGGTCTGAGTCTTCTCTAACAGTCTGTCTGCCAGTGTAGATTTACCATGGTCGATATGCGCTATAATACAGAAATTCCTTATATTGTTCATCTTGGTGTCATCATTTAGACTACAAAAGTAGGTATTTTTCATCAAAGAATCGCTATCTTTGCGGAAAATAATTGCATTTTAATTATAGAGACACTATAAAGATAGCCAAGCGCCGTAATTAATTTTATCAATAATGACTGTTTTTGGATTATTTTATTAATTTTGCAGTCGCATCAAAATTTACTACTTAAAAATTAATAATGGATTGGTTAATTAATCTCTTTACTTCCACAGAAGGTGTGGCGCATACCGTCCTCTTGCTCGGAGTCGTAATCTCCGTAGGCGTCCTGTTGGGCAAGATCAAGTTTGGCGGTATATCATTAGGCGTCACGTGGGTATTGTTTGCCGGTATCTTTGCCGGACACATTGGATTTACCACAGACCCACAACTACTAACATTTCTACAGGACTTCGGACTTATCCTCTTTGTATTCTGCATTGGTCTGCAAGTTGGCCCAGGATTCTTTGAGAGTTTTATGCGAGGCGGTATTCCGCTCAACGTGATGTCAATATGCATGATATTGCTGAATATTGGCGTGATGTTTGGTTGCTATTACCTCTTCTTTGACCACACGAACTTCAATCTGGCGATGCTCACGGGTACGCTCTATGGTGCCGTCACCAATACTCCTGGTCTTGGTGCTGCCAACGAAGCCCTCAGTTCTATTGCTGATCATTTTGATAACTTTGATAATCTGAAGATTGCCAACGGTTATGCCTGCGCTTATCCGCTCGGTGTGGTAGGCATCATCGGTGCCACTATATTAATAAGGTATATATGCCGCATATCTCTTGACAAAGAGGAAAAGCAACTGGAGGATGCCGAGTCTGCTAATCCACATGAGACTCCTCACAACATGTCACTCCGTGCTGACAATGCATATATATCAGGACGCACCGTACTGGAACTCAACGATTTCTTGAAGCGTGACTTTGTCATCACAAAATTGTATCATGACAACGAATTCATCGTACCTAAAAGTAGTACTGTCATCACGCAAGGCGACGAACTGCATGTGGTGTGTGCTGAGAGTGACGCTGAGGCAGTGAAGGCATTCATCGGTCCTGAGACAGACAGAAGTTTTGAGGAGGATGAGAAGACCATACACATGGTGTCACGTCGCATCATAGTCACCAATCCGAAGATAAACGGTAAACCACTTGGTAAGATGCATTTCTCAAGTGTATATGGCGTGAATGTCACCCGTATATCACGTCAGGGTATGGACCTGTTTGCATCGCGTGACCACCACTTCCACGTGGGTGATAAGATTATGGTGGTCGGTCCAGAGGCTAATGTGCAACGTGTGGCTGACTTGCTTGGCAACTCCGTGAAGCACCTTGACCATCCTAATATCGCCACCATCTTCATCGGTATCTTCGTGGGTATCATCTTCGGTCAGATACCAGTATTCTTCCCAGGCATGCCAGTGCCATTGAAGTTGGGACTTGCTGGTGGACCTTTGGTTATCGCCATCCTCATCGGACGCTTCGGTCACCTGTGGAAACTAGTTACTTATACATCCACATCAGCCAACATGATGGTGCGAGAGATAGGACTGAGTCTCTTCCTTGCCTGTGTCGGCATCAAGGCGGGTGGCAACTTTGTCGACACGCTTGTGGCGGGAGATGGTGTGAAATATGTGATTTGCGGTTTCCTTATCACAGTCATCCCTATTCTGATAGTTGGTCCTATAGCACGATGGAAGTTTAAGTTCAACTATTTCACCATGATGGGTATGATAGCTGGTACATATACCGATCCACCAGCGCTGGCATTCGCAAATGCAAGTTGCTCCAAAGAGGCACCAGCCATCGGTTACTCCACGGTATATCCACTGAGTATGTTCCTAAGAATTCTCACTGCGCAATTGATAATACTTTTCGCTTGCGCCTAAGACATAACATAACTGACGGGAGGAAAACGCTAAAAGTTTTCTTCCCGTTTTTACATATAGCCTTATGAAGATATCCATTGTAATGTGCACCTATAACGGAGCGAAGTATATCAAAGAGCAACTCGACTCCATCGTCAGCCAAACCATCACGCCATATGAAGTCATCATCCAGGATGACGGTTCTAAAGACGAGACCATGGCCATTGCCAAAGAATATGCCATGCGATATCCATATATCCGACTGATGTCAAACGACGGTATACACGGAGTCAACGGCAATTTCTTCAGTGCTATGCGCAAGGCTAAAGGCGACTACATTGCCATCAGCGACCAGGATGACATCTGGATGCATGACAAATTGGAAATCCTTAGCGCAGCCATCGGTGACAAGATGATGTGCGTGGGACGCAATGTGCATTTCCGTATGGAAAACGGCAAGGAAGTGATCATACCTGATGACAATAGACGACCCAACTGCAACATCATACGACTGCTATACGCTTCCATGCCTGGGCATTGCATGCTTTTCCGCAGAGAACTCCTGGACCATCTGCCTGCGCATTTGGAAGAATCACCTATCTTCACTCGCACTTATTATGATGTCATACTTGGACAGACTGCAGCGTCACTCGACAGCATACTACTTGTGGATAGGCGTGTGGTGAAGCAGCGCCGATACGCCGAGGCAGCCTCATATCAGGATGCAGATGCTAAGCGCACACGCTCAGCCAACAACGGGTTATCTATGGTGTGGTATGGCATATGCCACTATAGGAAGATCAAACCTCTAATGGCAAAGTACTTCACCATCAGAGGTAGTTTTCTGAAAAGCATAAAGTCAGATGAGCCAATATACCACGATGCCATCAGATTGGTGGATTACGAGAGTGGCACGGGCATCATGTCCCTCTTGGGACTGATGAGGATGTATATGAAATACCGTCACACCATCTTTTATACCTACGAGAAAGACCCCATCGCCATCATCCGCGCCCTACTCCATCCCTTCATGCAAATATACAACTATAGGTTCCTTATCGGAAAAAGCATTTAACTGCGTTTTTCTGATACGAATAACGTCATGCGACGTTATATTGTCTGATAGACAAAGATTGTCAGCAAGTTTCTTCTTTCTTTCAGAATAAATGATTAAACTTGCAGAAAGGAAACGAATTGGCGGACATAGAGACCGCTTCTAACGACAACAATCTATAGGAAAATCTGTAATTATGGAAGAGAATTTGATTAGAGTAACAGGCAATTTCACTATGAGTGTCGTGCCTGACATGACACGCGTAGAACTATCGCTGGTGACCCTTCATGACTCTTACGAAGATGCTTACCGACAGGCTGAAAGTGATTGTAGCAAACTGAAGGATATCATGAAGGAATTGCATCTTGATGTAACTTTACCAAAGACCAAAAGCCTGGATATAGAAAAGAAAACAAGGAGAGACTATGATGCCAATGACCATTACATAGGTGACATCTTTCTCGGTTTTCAACTAAATCATCAGATAAAGATAGACCTTGGTATGGACAATGTGTTGCTCAATAGCGTCGTGCGCCTGATCGGCCTTAAACTAAAACAGGCTGAGATAAGTATCGGACACACAGTGAAAGACCCTCGCCCTACCCAATTGAAATTATTAGAGTGCGCTGTAAAAGATGCCAAAGAAAAGGCTACTATCATAGCAAATGCGAGCGGATGCAAACTTGGATCGGTCCACCACATAGATTATTCTGTCAATGAACTATATATCTACTCAAAGACGCGCGATATTCACGGAGCAGATGAGGCCATGTGTTGCGAACCATCATCACTTGACATCAATCCTGACGATATGAATGTCTCTGATAGCGTGACCATAACGTGGCACATTGACAATTACAATAAATAAAGGGGGCAAGTAGTTATGAACAAGTCGGGATATCACATAGTCATAGAAAATGGACTTTGTGGCCTAGAGGATTCCAATGGACGAAAAGTAGTGTCGTGCGAGTATGACAAAATACTCGACTATGACGAGGACGGATACATACGTCTGCTCAAAGGAGATGTATATAGCACTATCACCATCACTGGTGAAGAGGCTATACCTCTATCATTGGGACTAACCCATCTCGGCGTGTTTTGGAATGGTACGGCACGAGCCAGGATAGGCGACGGATGGGGTCTCGTAGATGAAAATGGGAATACCGTGACGGAGTTCACCTTCACCCAGATGGGAGCCCATCGCAATAATGGATACTTCGCCGTTGACAAAGATGGAGTAAAAGGATGGTTGCTTGAAGATGGTCGTTTCTCCCCGTTTAAAAATCAGGATGGAGCAAGCAAGAAGAAACCTTACAAGGAGGTCAGGGTGTATCATGATGATGTGGCACCTGCCTTGACTTGGGAGCGTACATGGGTGTTTGTGGATAGAGATCTGAATCGCGTGAACGACATTTCCTACGACAGTATGGATCCAGTGCTTCGCGATGGTATATACTATGTTTGTAAAACATTCGGGGCGAACAGGCGATACAGTATGGCATATTATGACGGTAGGCTTGTCATAGACGAATGGTTTGACGGCCCCATGCATTTTGAAGGTGACTTCGCCTTATGTCACAAGTTGCAACTTGACGAAAATGGCAATAAGATAATCCTACCTAAGAATGGCGGTCAACCGCTTTATAGTTATGGCATTCTGCAAAAAGACGGCACATGGCTATTTCCCATGGATTATTCTAATATCTGCTGGAATGACTACAAGGAAAAGGACTGCTGGTATGCAGAGGATGACAAGGCGTGCTATCTGTTGTATCCGGACGGCAGTCGCAAAATCTACGACAAGTCAAGGGCGTCAAGGTCATGGTATGGTAGTAATCATATACCCGTGAGTGAGATGGGAAACGATATCCCGGAAGAAGCATTGCGCAATACATACATACCGCAGATGGTAGTGGAAAAGTATCTGAGTGTATTCGATACTTCAAAATTTGAGTCAGCCATGCTTAAGTATATCGATGAAGACTATACGCCACGTGACTATCTGCAGTTGTATTATCGTGACACGGATGCCACATTTGACATCGATGCCAATTATAAGGTCGGTCAAGTGCTTCGTGCTGGTGACTTCATGGCGGCGACAAAAAAACTGGGACGCCCCGTGCACAAGGTGCGTTTCATGATTATAGCGACGACACTATTCTCCATCAAGGAATACATGGATTTGCAAGATAACAGAAATCTGCCCAATCCTTTCCCGTTCCAGGAGAATATCATTCACCGCAATTCTTATTTCGTAGTTGTGGATATATTCCGCTATGCAGGAAAGACTCAGATATTGCTACTGAAGATACCTCATGGCGCCTATGTGCTGGCAGATAGGTATGGATGGAAGTTTAATCAAATAGATGAAAACAGTGATATCAACTGTTTGACATTGAGTGAATATGCGCGCAAAGACTTCAAAGACAAGATGCAATTTCCTGTACATGGGCATTCTCTGGATGAGGCTTGGTCAAAAGCGATGTATCAGCCGATAGGTTTGGACAAGTCCATGATGCCAGTAGACTTAGTGCCTGACTATGAGTCACCCATGTTTGAGTGTTCATACGGCACACAGAGTTACTGTATGACATTTGAACGATTCTACAATATCACTTGCGATGACCACGACAATGAATGGCAAGAAACATATTATATGAAAACACTGAAGAATCCTATAAAAGTGGTAGTGGGTGATATCACCCGACTAAGAGTAGACGCCATCGTGAATGCCGCCAATAGAAGTCTGTTGGGCGGAGGCGGAGTTGACGGCGCTATACATAGGGCTGCAGGTCCTAAACTGCTTGAAGAATGCATGACCCTCAATGGATGCGAGACAGGCAAAAGCAAGACAACCAAAGCATACGAGTTGCCGTGCAAGAAGGTGATACACACAGTAGGCCCGGTATGGCATGGTGGCGACTGTGGCGAAGACGAACTCCTGGCGTCATGCTATAGCACGGTGCTTGACCTGGCCTCAGCAAATGACATAAGGAGCATTGCCTTCCCCTGTATAAGTACCGGTGTATATCGTTTTCCGAAAGCAAGGGCTGCGTCTATCGCCATCCAGGTGATTAGTGATTATCTCTCCAATGGGAAATACAAGGGGGATGTCACATTCTGCTGCTTTTCGGCTGAGGATGCCGAATATTACAAGCAAGCCCTTACATGAGGATGAGCAATATTGATAGCAGGCAGAAGGCGAGGATGAGATTTATGGTGTAGATAGTTGCCGATTCCTTCTTTCGTTGGGATAAAATTTCTTATATTTGTGCAATTAACTGATAAAGTATGAAGTACATAATTGCAACTTTGTGGTTCTGTAAAATGAAGTGAGTATGAACAAAGAACAAACGGAAAATACAGCAAGGTTTTTATCCAATTACACAGAGACGACTTTCTTGTCTACGATTCAGGCGAATTTGAGACGTTGCAAGTCGTTTTGTTTTTCAGTCAGCTTTATCAAGAAGGCTGGTTTGGTACTTTTGGCTAAAGATATCAAGGCTGCTGTAGAGCGTGGTGCCATGGGAAAGCTTATCACGTCAACCTACCAAAACTTTACGGATGTTGAATCCTTGAAGTTTTTCATGAACCTTGCGACAACATACTCGAATTTTGAGTGTCATCTTGATGCAGAATGCTTCATGGATGAGAAGAACTATTCCACAAATGGCTTCCATTCCAAGGGGTATCTTTTCGAATGGGAAGATGGCGGAGTGGAGATGGTGATAGGATCATCAAACATCACTCGTTATGCTTTGCTGAAAAACATAGAATGGGACTTGGTCGTAAGTTGCGATAAAAATGCCGAGGCATACCAAGATGCAATGATGGAGTTTGATTTTCTGTGGGGAAAGACTTACGAACTGACACAAGATAGAATTGCGAATTATGCTATGAAGCTCTGTTTTGCCATCGAACGTTGGGATATGGACTACGATATGGCAAATTCGGAAGTCAAACCCAACTATATGCAGCGCAAGGCACTCCGGGAACTGAACCGCTATCGGGCCATCGGGCAAAATCGTTCTTTGGTGATCTCGGCGACAGGTTCTGGAAAGACATATTTGGCGGCCTTTGATGCTCTGAACTTCAATCCCGACAGACTGCTCTATATCGTGCACGAAGGATCTATCTTGAAGAAGTCGTTGGAAACATTTCAAAAGGTATTTGGCGGTTCCAAACTGTGTGGCTTATACAACGGGGAGGCGAAAGAGATGGAGGCTGATTTCCTCTTCTCAACCAATGTCTCGATGTGTCGCTCTTTGGAACTTTTCGACAAAAAGGAGTTTGACTATATAATTATCGACGAGTGCCATCATGCCGTGGCGGATAGCTACCGAAAGATTATCGATTATTTTGAGCCTGAGTTCTTGCTGGGATTGACGGCTACAGAGAATCGTATGGATAATCAGGATGTGGTGGAGATATTTGGCAACAATATCCCTTATGAATTGCGTCTCCGCGATGCAATCATAAACGACTTGATAGTGCCGTTCCATTATTATGGTATTCGCGACGAACTGGTAGACTACGGTTTGACGTCTTCAAGCGAGCGTAGGTTGATTTCTCAGATTTCCATGCCTGAGAATTGTGAGTTTATCCATCAGCAGATAGAAAAGCATCGCATGGAAGGCCAGAAGTTGAAGGCTTTGGCCTTCTGCCGCAATATCCAGCATGCAAGGATGATGGCGGATAATCTGGGAGATTTTTATCATACGGCATTCTTGAGCGGCAAGAACAAAACCGGCGAGCGTATTAGGGCCTACAATGATTTGCAGGATGAGAGAAAAGAATTGGAGATACTCTTTGCAGTCGATATCCTTAATGAGGGTGTGGATATTCCTGGAGTGAATATGGTGCTCTTCTTGCGCCCTACGGAATCCAGTACTATTTTCCTTCAGCAATTGGGGCGAGGCCTGCGCAAGTATGAGAATAAACCGTATGTTACAATCCTTGACTTCATTGGCAATAGTTACAAGCGAAGTGTGCATATCGCCTTGGCTTTGGGGAGCTTGTCTAGAAATTCTATTTTGGAGAAGAAGTTACTGAAGTTTATGGTGAGGAATGATTTTAGGACTTTGGGGTTGGAAGATTATGGGGTGCAGATACATATCGACGATCTGTCTAAAGAAGAAATCATAGACAAGATAGAGAACGAAAACTTTAATCGCATCAACTATCTTAAGATGGATTATCAAAATTTCAAGGCTTATCTTAAGTCGCCCAGTTATCCAAGTCACATGGAGTATATGAACAGCGATTATGCCCCTAATCTGCTGAAGTTTATGAAGATAAAGATAGATAATAAGAAAACCAATTCTTATTATGGTTTCTTGAAGGGAATAGGCGAGGAGTCGCTGCCAGCATTCTCTGATAATCAGATAACCAGTATCAATTATCTTTCCAGTTTGCTGCCATTGGTCAGGAAGCATGAGTTTCTAGTGGTGAAATATCTGTTGGAAAGGACGAGTTCGTTATCGGATTTGGAAAAGAGCTTGAGTTCCGAAATCTCAGGGTATAAGCATGAACAGTTGATGCATGCCTTGCGATTTATGGAAGAAGGGGGAACTGTCAAAATGGATGGCGAACAGGTAAACTTATGCGGCGAAAGAGAACAGGAGTTCGAGGATTATTTGCAAGATTTGCTTAACTATGGTTTGACTCAATATTCTGCGAGATATATGGATACTGACGAGGATTTCCTATTATGGCAAGATTATCGGCAAGATCAAGTACTCTTGAATATTTTGGATAATCCAAAACATAACCAGCTGGGAACATACTATAAGGATGGTAATATGTATGTCTTTGCTGGATTAAAGAAGGATGCTACTCAACAGGAACATCTGCAATATAAAGATAAATTCTTGGCGGCAGACGTATTTCAATGGGAAAGTATTGCCAACATTTCTGCCAAGGAAGAAGTATTACAGAAGACTGCTAAGAGGGTGCTGGTATTTGTAAGAAAAGTAAGTGCAGAGAATGGTGTTACCCTGCCTTATACTTATATCGGCACTGGACATTTAGAGAATCCTCGCAAGGGAGAAACAACCAATGGCTCCATCCTGTATGATATTCATATGGACAATCCTTTGCCAGATGAGTTTCAAGAAGATTTTCAATGGATGGAATAAAGAAATAAGGCCTTATGGAAAAGAAGAAAATAGAAGTAGTTGCTGCTGTTGTCTGTGATGGTGACCGTGTGTTTGCCACACAGCGTGGATATGGCGAATGGAAGGACTGGTGGGAATTTCCTGGCGGAAAGATAG